>CAYTUZ010000018.1:0-11496 GCA_964441635.1 uncultured Candidatus Saccharibacteria bacterium | reverse complement strand
ACAAAGGCATCGAGGAACGTCTCATGAACTACGGTCGAGAATGAAGCCGACCCCGGTTTCTTTATCACGTCCGTCGCAGCTTGGATCAGTCCCGCTCCCGCACTGTGAGCAATGAAGTGAACGTGCGTCCATCCCTGTGTCACAATACTATTGCCAAGTGTTTGTCCTTCCTTTATGGCATTGACAAGCGCGTCCGACGGATCTAGCTTCCAAGCATTATCAACCCACTTATAGCCATAGACTTGCCAATTGTTTATTCCGTGGTTAGTCAGATAAGTACTGATATTGTTTGACATACTATCCACAAATGAAACATCTGGTTGCGGATAAGCATGTCCAAACACATCAATGAGTTTAAGTTGCCACCCATGTGTCACCACCACCAAACTGTCCTTCGTTGGATCTTTCACCGGCAGATTGCCGTAAGTCGGGTACACCGGCACGGCGTTGCTGACTGCTTCGACCGCGCCTGAGGGAATCGGGTTGAGTAGAAATGATCGAGATTGGCCGTTTAGATTTGTTCCTGTACCGGCAATTTGACCCTTGTTATTGATTGCCCTCGCTTCTATAAGTCTCCAAACGGAATTTCGATTGACCAAGAGATCATTAAGATCACGCATAACGCCATCCGAGTACAAGAAAGCGTCACCAGAACCATCATTATTACCACGATCACTAGAACCGACAATCTGACCATTATCGTTGATGCCGTATGCGTAACTATACCAAAGGTTAGGTAATGCCCCCAAGTTCAGTATAGAACCGTTTTGCCATAAGGTCGCGGTATTGCCGCCGAACCCGACTATTTGGTCTTTGTTATTGATAGCATAAGCAATTCCAAAATCAGAATGAGGTAATGCACCCAAATCTTTCATCGAGCCGTTTTGCCAGAGAAAGGCATCGTAGCTGTAACTGTAATAACTTAGACCAACGACATGACCTTTGTCATTAATTGCATTAGCTAAACTACCAAAACCACCTCCCAAGTCACCTAGACTAACCCTAGAACCGTTGGACCACAAAGATGCTGTGTAACGATCACGTGTATCGATAATTACTTGGCCTTTATTGTTAATTCCGTAGGCAGTGTCCGATATGGTGTTTGTGTCACCAATATTCTGAATCACGCCATTTTGATACAGAAAAGCATGATATGCGGAGCCAAATATGGCTCGACCCACAATTTGACCAGCATCATTAATACCATAAGCCTCGGCTCCCTTACCGAGAGCATCAAGGCTACGCGTCAAGCCATCTGAATACAGAAAAGCACCGAGAGTGTTTCCTGAAATATACTGACCAACCGCTTGTCCGAGATTATTCAGCCCGAATACAGTTGTATACTCTGCGCCAGGAACACTAATGTCTGTTACAACATACTTCTGCCCCGCTACTTGCTCGTTTGACATTACTGCCAAAAGAACAATGACTTTCGCCACATTAAGGATTGCATTTGTCTTCATTTTCTTTTCCTTCCCTTTTATTGTTTTGTCAAAAACAGCCGCGTTGTGCGGTCCTGTCGAACTAAATTCAACTAATGTTTACTACAAAATTCCTGTTTAGTCAAATCAGATGTCGGACTTCTGCAAGGTTAAACCGATCAGTGAGGTGGCACCTCGCTAACGTACCTCGAGGTGCGACCTCGCGATTTTACGCCTCGTCAAATAGCTCCATGACTTTTTTGCGGAGCATAGCGGTCGCGTTCACGTGGGAGACATTCAGGGAAACACTGACTGGTTTGCCAATACTAATCACCACTTGCCTGCGGAACCATGTCGCCGGAAATGATTTGAAAGCTACCGGCAAAATGCTGGCGCCAGTTCGTTGTGCCAATGCCGCCGCGCCTTTTTTGAAAGGACCAACTTCACAGCAAGGATTGATGCGGCCTTCGGGATAAATCACAACCACTCCGCCGGAATGGATGATCTCTTTCGCTTTGGCCAGATTGGCATTCAAGCCTTTGCCGGGAATGATGGTGAAGACGCCGAACAAAGAATAGACGAACTTGATCACGCCGAGAGCGCGCAGGAAGTTTAAGAATGGCCATGCAAAAATATCCACAGCCATGAAGCGCAACGGCAGCTGCGAATAAGGCGAAACGAGCCGGAAAAAGAAACTGTCATAAAAAGAAATATGGTTGGAAATGATGATGAACGGCTTTTTCATTTCTGCCAGATTTTCCGCGCCACGGATACGCACGTGGAAAAAAAGACAAAAAATAGGCATTATTATCATGCCTGACAAATATTGCGCGTTTCGCGAAAACCTCGTAGTAAAATCTTCTCGTTCGGAAATAACGCCGCTTTCCGCACTCGCACCGAAACTGGTTCGGCCCGATATGATCGCCATTAAAATGATAAATAGTTTACTGCTCTGGTCGAAACAGAGGGTGAGAGTATTATAACACATTCAAGACCTTTGGTCTTTATATATAATAAAAAAACTCTCTGGCATCTTTCGACACCAGAGAGGACTATGTTGTCCAAAATAATACTGCAGTTAAAAGCTGGGCAAAGAGCACGGAACCTTAGACCTTTCCGGTGGACATGTTGGAGGCAACAGATCTGCCGATTCTTTCTGCGTGTTGGTCTAGCATGAGAGCCATTCGCTGCTGCTTGAGGTGGTACAGCGCCATGATGCTCGCAATCGCCCAAAGAACGAGCGGCGGCATGATGAAAAGCGCAAGCGGCAAGGCGATCAAAAACATGATCACCGTAACGACAGCCATTCCCCACTTCTTGACGCAGATGAAGTACAGAGGCGGACACAGGATTGCTAATGCGATCATAATGATTTTTGTTTTTTGCAGAGCTTCTTGGTTTATTTCTACACCGGGTTACTCGCCACGGTTCTGCCAATAATGTACCACACTTGCTTGTAATACGTCAACCGTGCAAAAGTGAATGTTTTCCCCTTATCCCCACCCTGTGGATAACTCCCCCTTTACAAATAGAACTGGATATGCTATATATTGTAGTGGATTAGTGTGCTCGTTGAAAACGAGGCAAAGTCCCGCGAAGCTCTACCAGAGCGGAGTAGGACATGTACTAAACTAAAACCTGTTCCTCGCACTTGTCACCTGTTGTGACTTTTGCTAGGGACGCAAAAAAGAAAGGGTTGTGAAATGAAAACAACTCGAGTTATCGCAGTTGCGATCCTCGTGATCGCCTTCACTGCCCTCTTCACCATTTCGGTGGTTGGGCAAAATGGGTTGCAGGGATTTGTGACGAATGGCGTTGCTTATCCTCTGCCGGATCGCTTGACCATGATGGGTAGCGAAACCAATTTTCTAGATTGGATAGCTACGGCATGGAAAAGAGATACGAATGTGAATGTCGTTGTTGGCCCAGCTGCAAGCTGGGTAGATAGCCAAGGACACCCGGGAACAGTCGCACCTGTAGTTCAGCCTACTTATTTCAATTCTTATCAGGAATTTCTAGACTGGGTTCCGACCTCTCAAAAGTGGCTTTACGACGACTTGTCAAAGCTCACGGATCAGAATTCGTCAGTCACGTATCGTTTTGGATTTGGACTGAGTTTCAAAGATCAACCGAGCCTAACCGGCACAGCGATCATCTTATTTGGCAAGGTCAATCATTTGTCAGAAATGGCAACTGAAGATCTCTCCAACTTAAGCATGACTTATTGTGCCGCTCCCCTCCGAATTGACAACCTCGAAGGCTTCACGGTTCGAGTGGAGACAGATTCAACCCGGTTCTTGAGTGAACCGGACCAGAATACTCTCTACCTCTTCAATTGGACAAGCGGGACAAAGTCAGTGCTTCAAAAGGCACTGACAACTTCCGTACCAAAAGAATACACATCTCCTTACTGTGTGCTCTTCAACGAGTGGTACTCGACCAACAGCTACCCTGCTCGATTTACCATCACTGCCAGCGGAGTTACGAAGACCTACACGCAGTCAGGAGAAGAAGTGAACCAAACAACAGGTTTGATCCAGATTCTCCCTGCGACAATCAATGTCTCGGCGCGCAATGGTTCCTATACTGTAGTTGAAACGTCCGACGATTTTCAGACGTGGGTTCCATTCACGGAGATTGATGGATTTACCGGCGAAACCAGCGTGAAAATTCCGCTGTATCCCAGTATGCCTCATCAGTTCTTCCGAGCAAGAGCTTGGTAAAACAAGTTTCTTCTTTCCTTCAATTCCCTCCGGCACAGGCCAGAGGGAATCTTTTTATATTTCGATAACTGAAGACTGGGTTATCTGTAGGTCAACAGAAGGATCGTGACCATTTCCATCATCAAGAGGTACACCTGTTATATTATCTGTACATTGTGTGAGTGAGAAAGTGTATTTACTTAATGTTACTCCATCTGATCGCGATGTCGTCATATTATCAGCTATCTGTTTAGGATTGCTTGTTGTATCAAGATTATTACTGGCAAATTCTCCTGTCCACTTATTTACACTATTACCATTTCCTGATATTGATGCGTTGCACGTCGCACCATCCGGTATGGTCCACTTCAAGGCAAACCTTGATCCTTGTTTAACTTTTATGCCCGATGTATTGGTAGGAATCTGCCCAGCACCTCCGATATACAAGTGCACGTTTCCATCGTTATCTCCACTTCCTGTTACAGGAACGTTTGGATTACCCGCAACTCTGACAGTTCCGCAGCCATAAGGACTAGCCATAGTTTTACCCGCTGAATCCTTGGTTTGTGCGCTAATAGTGTCATATTCAGCTGAGCCCGAGGAATTGGTGGGTAGATTCAAGGTATCGGAATCATTGTTATTCTTGCCGGCACCAATTCCATTTTTATATCCCGTTTGTGTTGAACCGCCATCATTGGCCAAGGCATTCCATTGGAACTGGTAAACAGGTCCTGCTCCGCCACTCGCAACAGCAACATTTTTTGGAATAACTATCGATGCGCCAGTATACGGCAGTGTTACAGCTTGGGCAATTTTGCTGTTATCGCAAGATGAGATCACTGGCGGACCGAGAGCTCCACCTGCACAACCGGGACAAAAGACTGCAGAAGCGAGTGTACTTGGCATAAAGTTTATCCAACCCATAACTGGACCACCCCAAGCATAGCCGTTAAATTTACCAGTACCGGGATCCATAGTAACACCGCTATTGCCGGAGATATCGGGAGATGTATGGTTATTGCCAGAAAGTTCTATCCAACCATCCCAGCCATCAACTCGGCTGTTCATACTCGAACAATCACCCGGCACTGTACCACCGCAAGCACGAATCCAGCCCGTAACTTTGCCTTTATTGGGACTGCTTTGATCAAGATCGACATTTGCATCGGTGGTCAAATTGCCTCCGACGCTATTTCCAGCAAGTCCGCCAAATTTGATCCAACCTAAATTGGGCGACCAAGCCCAGCCAGTCATATCTCCAGAATTATCAACAGTGACTTTGTAACTCGAAGCATTGCATCCTCCCGGTTGTGGTGACGGTCCCGGCGAAGGCGAGGGGTTGGCTTGCGTGCAATTCATGTTGATCCAGCCAATATTTGAAGCCCAAGCCCAGCCGAAGAGATCACCGCCACTTGGGATAGCGATTGTCATATTGACCAAATTTTGCGACCCGATCATAGAGCCGCCCAAATCAAAGACCTTGGCTGTGATACTGTGCGCTCCATTATTGGCAGAAGTTATGGGCCATGTGAAGTCATAAGGAGAAGCGGATGTGGTATAGATCAGTGCGGAATTGTCGTAATATTCAACTTTTTTGATATTACTGCCAGAAACATTCACGGTAAAACCGATGGGCGAGGAAGCAAATGTTTGGTTGTTAGCTGGTGAAGTAAAACGAATCGAAAGTGGATTGCCTGTGGGCTATGCTGACGGTGACGAAGACGGTGAAGAAGAGGGCGACGATGAAGGGGAGGATGAGGGCGAAGAGGTCGGTGGTGGTGGAGGCGGAGGTGTTGGAGTGGAGCTTTGTCCGAAAACCGCGTGGAAACCGAATGCGGACAGCGCGACAGCCAAAAACGCGATGACTACGATTTTGTTTTTCATAATATTTTAAAGATAAAGGCCATTAGTATTACGCTAATCTTATCATGTTGTGCCTTATTCAGCTGTGGATAGCATACGCCAGCACTATTCAGGCCACTTTTCCACCATCAGTAGCTTTTTACCCTTTTCCGGCATACTCGCCCAGATCTCTTCCGTCACAAAAGGCATGAATGGGTGCAAAGTCCGCAAAATTTTATCCAGTCCGTAAAGTAGGAATTGTTTTCTGGAATTTATCTCCTGCTCACCTCCTTCTATTAGCACTTTTTTGCTTTCTTCCAATATAACATCCGCATAACGGTGCCAAGCGTAATGGTAAATCTTCTCGCCAGCCATATAAAAGCGAAAATTATCCATGTCTTTGGTCACGTCCTCAAGCAAAAGATCGATTTCTTTCTTTAGTTCCGCATCAGCCGCACTCCAGTCTTTGAATTGGGCATTCAATTCCGTGCCTTCACAGGAAGTAAAGACAAACCGCGCGATATTCCAGAGTTTATTCACAAACTTCTTATAAGCCGAGACTTTGTCTTCGGAAAGCGCGAGTGAAGTACCGGGCGTATTGCCGATAACCAGTCCCATGCGGAAGGCATCGGTGCCAAACTTCCCTGTCAGGTCGAGCGGGTTGATGACATTGCCTTTGCTCTTGCTCATCTTTTGGCCTTTGGCGTCGAGAACAAGACCGTGAAGGTAAACTGTCTTGAATGGAATATCGCCAGTAACATAAAGGCCGAGCATGATCATCCTCGAAACCCAAAAGAAAATGATCTCGCCAGCCGTTTCCATGACATCCGTCGGATAGTAGGTCTTGAAGTCATCTCCGTCCGGAAAACCCAACGTGGCAAAAGGCCATTGCGAGGAAGAAAACCAAGTATCGAAAGTATCTTTGTCAGCAATTACTTCGCCGCCGCATTTTTCGCATTTAGTCAGCTTATTTTCCAAGTCTACATAGCCGGCATCACACTTCATGCAAAGTTTGGCTGGAATGGGAATGCCCCAGACGATTTGCCGAGAAATATTCCAGTCAATAATATTTTCTAGCCAGTGGACACTGATCTTTTCATAATGATCAGGAATGTACTCGATCTCTTTGGCTTTTATTTCCTCCAAGGCTTTCTCCGCCAGAGGTTTCATTTTTACGAACCACTGGCTTTTTATTTGCGGCTCAATGATCGTGCCGCATTTGTAGCAAGTTTTGACGACATGTTTGTATTCATGGTCGATCTTCTCCAGCAAACCTTTCTTTTGGAGCTTCTCAATGATGAGAGGCCTCGCCTTTTTGATATGCATGCCAGCAAATTCACCGGCCACCGCCAAAAGTTTGCCTTGCTCGTCAATGATCTGCTCCTTATCCAGTCCGTGACGCTCGGCAATGTCGAAGTCGACAGCGTCATGCCAAGGTGTGATGGTCATGACACCCGTGCCAAATTCCATATCTATCGCTTTATCTTTTATAACAGTCGCGGTCACAGGCCCATTGATCCATTCTAGGTCTATCTTCTGGCCGTCTTTGTATTCGGCATATCTTTTATCATCTGGGTGCATGACGACGTATTTGTCGCCAAATTTGGTCTCTGGCCGAGTGGTGCCGATAGTGAATGGGCCATATTTCAAGTAATAAAAATCTTCCACGCGCTCTTCGTCTTTTATTTCCAGATCGGAAAAAGAAGTTTGATGTTTAGTGCACCAGCTGACTATGCGTTTGCCACGATACAGGAGCTTGTCATCAGAAAGTTTCTTGAATGTTGAGTAGACGGTTTTGACGATTTCCGGATCGAGCGTGAAGCGTTCTCGCGACCAATCGCAAGAAGCGCCAATTTTGCGGACTTGCGCCTTGATATTGGCGGAATTGGTCAGAGTGAAATCGAGAATTTCCTCGTAAAGCTTTTTGGGTTCAATTTCAAAGCGCGTCCGGCCTTCTTTTTCCAATTTCTTCTCATAAACAACTTGGGTTTCGAAGCCGGCATGGTCAAGGCCGGGCAGCCAAAGAGTTTTGAAGCCGCGCATTCTCTTGTAGCGAGTCATGATGTCCTCGATGGTCATGACGAGTCCATGGCCGGCATGAAGTGAACCGTTGGCGTTGGTTGGCGGCATTATTATAGTAAAAGGCTTGGCGTCTTTCGCAACAATTCCCTGCTTTACGCATTCGTCCGGGTTAAAAAGGCCGCTCTTTTCCCAGAGGCTGTAAATTTTGTCTTCCGTGGCTTTGGGATCGTAGGGTTTAAGAAATTTATCTTCCATCGTGAAATGATATCACATTGCTTCTAGTAGTAATAAGAGCCGTAACCGTAAGAGTAACTATAGCTTGGATAGTAGGAATAAACCGGATAATATGAGTACGAATAAGTCGGATAGTAGGAATAGCTGTAAGATGGATAGGAATAGGCCGTTGAATAGTACGATGATTGGCAACAGGAGCTGTAACCACCGCCATAATTATTGCCATAATTGCCACCGTTGTAACCACTATTATAGCCGCCGCGATTGCCACCATTGTAACCACCGCCATAATTGCCACCATTATAACCACTATTGCCACCACGACCGCCGTAACCGCCGCGCATTTGCGCATTTGCGGCGCTAGGCATAGCAAAAACCACGACCAGAGCGAGTGTGAGCGATATAGCAAAAAAGAGTTTTGTGATGTTTCTCATAATATTAAAGACGTCTTAAGAACGTTTATATTACGCATATTACACCGAATTTGCACGTTGGCAAGCCTCATTCCAGGTGTCATTAATATTCTTTGTTTTTAACCAAGTATCGGCAATCAATTTCCTTAAGTCTTGGTGCTGGGGATATCCGGAGTCAATTGAAGGCATGGTGTCAGCACATTCGCAGTTCAGTAAGACAGTCAATGCTTCTTTCAAATCATTATATTTTTGACTACCCAACCGAGCCAGCTCTGTTTCGCCAAATTTATTCCAAGTATAGAAGTGCCATAATTCATGCATTACAGTCCCTCGAATATTTACTGGCGTCGTTGATACATAAAAATATTTCTCTTTTATATTATATGGATATCTCCCAGTTATGGTCAGATAAGCCATTATTGTGTCCGGTATACTTACCCCAAAGATTTTTTCAGCTCTCGCTTCAAACTGGATCGCAACTTGATCCCAGTCTTTCTTCATAGAAACACAAAGTTTTTCAGTATCAATAGCGTTCTCTGAAATATATTTTCTTACAAATTCCCTCACTTTTTCTCTGTCCTGTATGTCTGGTGTGAACATTAGAAGAGCCTGATACGTTTTTGTCTTACTGCCCGGTTGATTCATTGAACCAGAACCCTTTGAAAGTAGGCAATCTATGTCCTTATTTTCATCGTATTTAAATTGTATTTGCATAAAATTTTAATAAATACCCCTCGACGTTATCGTCGTATAAATGTAAGTATATCAAGTTAGCTAAAATAAAAAAGCATTGTAAAATAGAATGACAAAATATGTGCGTTATTTATAGTATGTTAAAATTGCCATTATGAATACCCAAAGAACATCCGTATTTCTCATGGCAAATCTCGGCGCGGAAGTATCGAGGATTTTTTCCGCAAAGGAAAATAAGGATGAAAAACGAGCAAAAGAGGGTCTGGAAAGAGCTCTAAAAATTTTGAGAGAAGTTATGACTATTTCGGAGATGAAAACGCGCGCTAGCGAAATAAATACTTTAACTGACCTGATAAGCGATATAGCGAGTCCTAACCCGACTCTTCAGGTTTCCCGGAAAAATATCTCCTCATATTTTATTCCTTTTGCAACAAGAATGATGAGTTCAACTATCTGAAATATTCAGTTTGTAATAGCCGCCTGCTTCTCATGGCACCATGATGTAAAATATATTCGTAGAATTATTAGTTTATAATTAAACAAAAATTTATGAAAAAATCCTCACTTGTCTTCATAATCATACTTGTAATCGTCGTTATCGTCGGAATCGTTTTTTGGTTAAACATGCCAAACGGAACGCCAGCATATAGTCAGCCAACGGTTCAAAGCTCGAATGTTGATACCAATTCATCGCCAACGCCGATATCATCACCAGCGGAAACACCTTTGCTAACCTCAGCGCCGATTCCGACAACCGTTTCGGTTTCAATCAACAATTTCGCTTTCGCGCCAAATAGTTTGACGATCCACAAAGGCGACACCGTAACTTGGACCAATAATGACGCTGCAGGACATACCATAACCGGCAATAGTGGCGGACCGGCGAGCGGAACTATCGCCAAAGGCCAGAGCTACAGTTACACCTTTTTGACAGTCGGCTCATTCCCGTATCACTGCACCATTCATCCGATGATGAAAGGGGTAATCGTTGTGCAATAAAGGTTGATGATCACTATCTAAGCCATTCTTCTTTAGGTATGGCAGATTGAAGAATGATACTCTTCAGTGTCCTTGGTTTTATAATCTTTTTTCCGTGAAATGGCACACTAACTTGTCTGGATACACCGCCTTGTGAACCGATATAGAAATAATGGCTGCCTTTTGTATAGTTGTAGACAAAATTATGTCTCTTTAGGAACTTAACCACGTCGTCAAAAGTCCAGTTCATAAAACCGTGCGGCATAGATATTTTGCGCAATTAAATCGGCAAGAATTGTCTGCCAAATGAATGTACTTGGTACGGGGACGAAATTGGTTTATTGCCTTCGAGTGCCTGCCACAATGTTTCGTATTCTGGATCGGTCTTCTGATTTAATATGGCTTCAGTTCTCAAACCGCCAACCTTACTATTCAAAAGTGATTCCAAATAACCAGAAATTGCTTCTTGAAGATTGAAAAAGGCAGTTTCAGGCGTATCGCCTTCTGTGACAATATTAAACTCCAATCCGACAGCATACCAAGTGTCATCTTCTTTGAAAATAATGTTGCGGATAACACCTTTTTTTAAGGTATTTTTCATATAACCAATACTATCATCTGAGAGATAACGTTGCAATTTTGGTGACCGATTGGAGTGGCCTTTATAACTATTCGCACAAAGAGATCTTATTATCTCATCAATTTTGGAACTAAAAAAAATCTTTGCCTATTAACCAGAAACGAAAAGGAGGCCCGCAAGTACATATAATATAAGTGCACTGATTAATATTGCATTCACAATAAGCATCCATCTATAGATTGAATATTTACCTGACAAGTCGACAGTACTTTTCCTTATCTGTATGATGCAGACGATACTTAATGCAGTCAAAAAAAGAGGTATGAGAAATATTGGACTTAGTAGACCCGAAATATAACCTATTGAGATACCTACGGAAAGAGTAATAAGTAGATTAATAAGAAATACTGAATAACCAAATACTTTTTCGGATGTTTTCATATAATTAATTATAACACCACATGAGATGATTACAATATTTACCTCTGTGACCCTCGTTAGTGAATATTGGAAACAATTATATCGTCAAATCATATGCATCAATTATTTTGATAAATGAAAAAGCCGCAAGAGAGCCTACGGCTTTCTCACGACTGTTTGATGCTCATCCA
>CAYTUZ010000017.1:0-11707 GCA_964441635.1 uncultured Candidatus Saccharibacteria bacterium | reverse complement strand
AAAGGGTGGTGCAATTAGCCTGCAAACTTCGGTGCATTTAGAATGAGAATTCAGTCCGTACGATTTGACAACCGCTATATCATAGTATATTATGTAGCTTCTAATGTACAAACATTTTAGAAATAGCGCGCCCAAGAGCTCGCCCGGTGGCGGGTCTTTTCATCCAAGAAGTGGCAAACCCAGAGGTGGTAGGCCGTCTTTTGGACGTGGTCGCCCTTCGCGTGGCTCGGGATTTTCGGGCCGTGGAGGCAGGGGTGGCATGGCGCAAAAGCAGTTTTCTGATATCTCAAAGTTCGTGAACAGGGCTGTCATCACCGAAACCATTCCGGTATTCAAACCGGAACATATGTTTTGCGATTTCAATCTCGACGAAAAATTAAAAGCCAATATCGTAAAGAAAAGTTATGCGATGCCGACACCCATTCAAGACAAGGTCATCCCTCATATCATGAACGGCTGTGATGTCGTGGGTGTCGCCAATACCGGCACCGGCAAAACCGCAGCTTTCCTTATTCCGCTCATCAACAAGGTTCTGAAGGATCGCAATCAAAAGATTTTGATCATGGTGCCGACACGCGAACTTGCTGACCAGATCGACGATGAGCTCAAAGAATTCTCGGTGATGCTCTCGATCTTTTCCGTTTGCTGCGTTGGTGGTGTTTCGATCGACCGACAGCTCCGCGGTTTGCGCCACAGTAACAACTTTATCATTGGCACCCCCGGCCGCCTCAAGGACCTCGTCGAACGCAAAGCACTCCATCTTTCGGAATTCAATACTGTCGTTCTCGATGAAGCCGATCGCATGCTCGACATGGGCTTTGTGAACGACATGAAATTTATGATTGCCGGCATGCCGCCTGCTCGCCAAACACTTTTCTTTTCCGCGACGATGTCCCATGAAGTTGACCACCTTATCAAAGTTTTCTTGCATGAGCCGGTAACCATTTCTGTGAAAACCGGTGACACAGTAAGAGCTATAGATCAGGACGTAGTTCGCGTCGCTCTGGGCAAAACCAAGATTGACGTGCTTCACGACCTTCTACGCCAAGCCGATTTTACCAAGGTGCTCATTTTCGGCAAAACCAAGCATGGCGTCGAAAGGCTCAAGGACGCGCTGGTCGAGCGAGGATTCAAGTCCGAGTCCATTCATGGCAACAAAAACCAGTCTCGTCGCCAAAAAGCGCTGGACCTCTTCAAGAGTGGGCAGCTCCATGTCTTGGTCGCGACCGATGTCGCCGCGCGCGGCATTGACGTCAATGACATTTCGCATGTCATCAATTACGACTTGCCGGCGACTTATGAGGACTATATCCACCGCATCGGCCGTACCGGTCGCGCGGGCAAGAAAGGGAAGGCGCTTACGTTCGTATAATTATACGTGTTCTTCCCCTCCTCTTTGAGGAGGGGTGGCCGAAGGCCGGGGTGGTGTTGTTTTATTTTTAGGGGAGAAATTATTAAAGAGTCAAACGTCACCACCCCGCCGCTATCGCGGCACCCCTCCTCAAAGAGGAGGGGAGGAACGCAACCAAAATCATGGAAATCCGCAACATAGCTATAATCGCCCACGTTGACCACGGCAAAACTACGCTTACCGATGCGATTTTGAAGCAGACCGGCGCGTCTGCGGAGGGCGCGACCATGGATTCGAATGCGCTCGAACTCGAACGCGGCATCACAATTTACGCCAAGAACGCCTCGGTCATGTACAAAGGCACCAAGATCAATATCGTCGATACTCCCGGCCATGCCGATTTTGGCTCGGAAGTCGAGCGCGTCATCCGTTCCATTGATTCTGTTCTCTTGGTCGTTGATGCGCAGGAAGGTCCGATGCCACAAACACGTTTCGTTTTGAAAAAGTCCCTAGAATTGGGCCTGCGGCCTATTGTGGTTATAAATAAAATAGATAAAGCAGCGGCAAATCCGCATGATGCCGAAGAAAAAGTTTTGGAACTATTTCTAGAATTGGGCGCCACCAACGAGCAAGCGGAATTTCCGGTGATCTATGCCATCGGCCGCGAAGGTATTGCTAAAAGAAAATTGACCGACGAATCGAAAGATATTACGCCACTATTGGATTTGATATTGGAAAAAGTCCCTGTGGCTTCGAATGCGCCCTTGAATGTTCCGCTAAAACTCCAACCTTTCAACTTGGCTTACGACAATTATTTGGGCCGCATGGCGGTAGGGCGTATTTATGAAGGTTCGGTAAAGGTTGGCGACAAGGTTTTTATTAAGTCTGCGAGTAACATTTCCGAGAAAACCTCGCCTGGCGGCACGTTCTCCGAACGAGCCTTAGAGGTAATGCGTTCCGGTATCGTCACCAAAATTTTCACCTTTGAAGGAATTAAACGCGTTGAAGCGGAAAAAGCTGATGCTGGCGATATTGTCATGATCGCAGGACTTCCCGATATCGACATTGGCGAAACGGTTACCACGGATGCGAATACTGAACCACTACCCGGCATTGCTGTTGATGAACCGGCGATCTCGCTAGATTTTTTGGTAAACAATTCGCCTTTTGGTGGTCGCGAAGGCAAGTTCGTCACTTCAAGGCAGATCCGTGAGCGTCTGGAAAGGGAACTAGAAGTCAACGTCGGCTTGAAAGTCGACTTTGGCCAAAGTGATACCTACACAGTTTCCGGCCGAGGCGAACTCCATATCGCGATCTTACTCGAGAATATGCGCCGCGAAGGCTATGAACTGCAGGTGTCACAGCCGCAAGTCATTATCCGCGAAAAAGACGGCGTGAAGCTAGAGCCTTTCGAAGAAGTCGTGATCGACATTCCAGCCGAATACCAAGGTGCGGTTATCGAACGCCTCGGCAAGCGCGCTTTTCAAGTTACTAATATTATTCCACACCGCGAATCCTTGCGCATGATCCTCGAAGGACCGACGCGCGGTTTGCTCGGCTATAGGAATCAATTTATCGTTGATACCAAAGGTGATGGCATCATGGCTTCGCGTGTGGTCGGCTTCCGGCCCTATGCCGGCCTTATCGAGCGCCGCGAAACTGGCTCGATGATTTCGATGGCTTCTGGCAAAGCTCTCGGCTTTTCACTCTGGAATTTGCAGGACCGCGGCGTTCTATATATACGCCCAGCCACAGAAGTTTACGAAGGCATGGTCATCGGCAACACAGCTAAAGGCGAAGAGATGTCCGTGAACCCGACCAAAGGCAAACAACTTTCCAATATGCGTGCTTCTGGCTCCGACGAAGCGATCATGCTCACGCCGCCCTTGGAACTTTCCATAGAGCGGGGCCTAGAGCTCATGGCCAAAGATGAATATTTGGAGATCACACCGAAGAGTATTCGTTTGCGCAAACAATTCCTGACAGATGTGGACCGTGCGAGAGCGAAGAGGAAATAAAACTTTGACAATAAATCATTCAGTAGTATGATATTTGCAGAAGCAACATTGAGTCATCAAAGAAAGAGATGATTTATGAGAAAATTGTTGAAAAAATTGTTCGTTTTTCTGGTGCGGCCGATCGGCGTGCTTGAACCCGGATGCATCAGACTCCGACCGGAAGACGGTGTCGTGGTGTACTCTTTTTCGGGGACTCTCATAAAACCTGAACCCAAGCTCACAGCTCGATAAATCGCTTCTTTCTTGAAGCATCACCCTTTACTTTGGAAATTCCAAGTGAAGGGTGTTTTTTTGTAAAAATTTCTTGCAAAAGAAGAGTTGTGATAAAATCCGAATGCGCACCGTTCATCACGTAGAAAGATGAACAAAATTTATAAGTTACGAGTTTGGTTAGCGTGCATATGTATTCTTGCTGGTTTGATTGTTGTTATTTGTATTTTTACGAATAGAACTTCAAGTTCAGCAAATATTCGAGTCATTTATAGTTTGGATTCTAGGAAAAACGATCAGGAAATAATTCAACTAATCGATCAGGCGAAAAGTTACGCTTATTTTGCTGTCTATTACTTTACGCAAAAAGATATAGCGGAAGCACTGTTACGTGCCAAGCGGCGTGGCTTGACGGTTGAAGGCATTACCGACAGAGATGGCGCGACCCAAAGCGCGAATGGAAATATCGTCAAATTATTGGAGTCCGGCGGTATTCCGGTCGAAACACAAAAACATCTGGATGGCATTATGCACATGAAGGTATTGGTGACCGACCAAGCTTACGCTTCTGGCAGTTACAATTGGACACAGGCTGCGACAGAAGCGAACGATGAGGTTTTGGAGATCGGTTCAGATGCCAAAATTCATGACCAATATTTGGCGATTGTGAAAAAGGTGATCGCAACAAATGTAGATGGCCGAGCGACCTCGGGTGAAATTCAACACTTCGATTTTACCGAAGCGCCAAAGCATATTGGCGAATACGCGGAAGTTTCTGGCACGGTTCTAAAAGTCTTTACTTCCGGAAGTGGTACGGTCTTTTTGGATTTCTGCAAAACTTCCAGCAAGTGTCCTTTTTCGACGGTGATTTTTGCGTCCGATGTCAAAAAATTCCAGAAAATGAGCGACTACCAAGGTGCGGTAAAAATAACCGGAATTATCCGCTCTTATCAGGGTGGCGCGGAGATGGTTGTGAGCGGGCCGGAACAAATTATACTTACAAAATAGCATTATCTAGACGAGCACTAACATAAAAGGATAATTCTATTTTTCCACTTTTGCCACCGGATCCAGCAGAACTCCTTTGTGCGGATCCAAATGAGTTTCGTAAACCGACAAATGATCGAGCGTGGTCACGCCATTTTTCTTGGCGAGTTCTAAGGAAAGAATGTTGCCTTTCATAACTTCCGGTGAAAAATACTGGTCGAACAAAAGGTTGCCAAGCGAATAGAAAACTGGAACATCGCCCAACCATTCATGGTCCATGATAACGTGTGGATGAGAACCGATCACCGCATTTGCTCCGGCGGCGACAAGTGCGCGTGCCTTACTCTTCAAGTCCGCGGACGACACAGAACTGTATTCTTCACCCCAATGTGGCATGACGATGATGAAGTCGACTTGCTTTGAAGCGGAAAGTTTTCTCACGGTTTCGAGTACGCGATCAAAACCGCCTTGGAATGCGTGATAGCCGACGAAGGCAACATTCATGCCATTTTGAGCCAGAATAATTTCTGTGCCAGAATTGTTGGAAGGGTCACCGAAATATTGTACGCCGCTTTCCGCGAGTCGCTTTTTGGTTTCATTTACGCCCCATAAACCAAAGTTGTCTGTATGGTTATTGGCCAAGCTAACAGCGGTGATGCCAGCGCGTTTCAAAACCGCGGCAGTTTCTGGGGCAAAAGTGAATGAAAAAGAATTGGTCAGAATATTTCCGGGCAAAAGTGTTTTGGAACTGGTGGAGGTTATCGGCCCTTCGAGATTGGCGACAGCGATATCAGCAGAATGAAAAAGCGGAGCAACAGCGGCAAAGAAGGAATCGTATCCTTGATTTTCCGCCACTCGTCGAATATTGCGATCGAGCATAATATCGCCAGCCATCACGATGGTGAGTTTTGATTGGTTCGCACTTCCGATATTACCGAGAAATAAAGTGTTGTTCGATAAATATTTTGTGCCAGAATATGCGGCGACAGCAAGCAAAATTATGCCGAGTAAGACCTTTACAGAAAAGAAAAACCCATGCCGGTCAAAGCGAGAAGGTTTCTTGTTCATTGAGGTTGATTTTAACATGAATGCCAAAAATGATGCTAAAATAACCCCATGCTCAAACCACACATCGTTATCCTCGGTTCCGGCTTTGGCGGCACTTATGTAGCCAAAAAGCTGAAGGCACTCGTAAAAAAAGGCGAAATTGATGTCACATTGGTCAATAAGACCAACTATTTCTTATTCACGCCGCTTTTGCATGAAGTGGCAACCGGGTCGCTCACACCATCCTCTGTAGCCGAGCCTATCCGGGAAATTTTCGAGAGTACCGGCATCAATTTTTGCCAAGGCACGATCCAGTCTGTAGATTTGAATAATCGCCATGTGCACATCAAAGCCAATGATTTGCATTTCACTTTACCTTACGATTACTTGGTCATTGCAACTGGTGCCGCTACCAACTATTACAATATTCCCGGTGCGGAACAGTTCGCTTTGCCGCTCAAGGACCTTACCGACGCCGTGCGCATTCGCACAAAAATAATCGACAGTTTTGAGCGGGCAATCCTCACAGAAGATACTGAGGAAAGAAAACATTTACTATCGTTTGCGGTTGTAGGTGGTGGTCCGACCGGCGTGGAAACCGTCACAGAATTGGCGGAATTTATTCGTGGCATGATCAAGCGTTATTACAATACTTGCAATTTGGCAGAAGTGCATATTTCGCTGGTCCACGGCGGCAAAGAATTGTTGCAGCAATTTCCAGCTGAACTGCGAAAGATTACCAGCGAGCGCCTTCAGGATCTAGGCGTAGAATTACTTTTGGAAAAAACTGTTACAGCAGTGAATCCCAAAGGACTAGCTTTGTCGGGCGAATCCCATCTTACTGCCGCGACCATCATCTGGACAGCGGGAGTAAAAGCAATTATTCCAGAATTTGAAAGCGGCATGCCGCCACTCGTTGCTGGACGCTTGGAAGTCGATGAATTTTTCCGGCTAAAGGGCAGTGATAGAGTTTTTGCTTTGGGTGACGTTGCTGGTTACATTGATTCACATACGGAAACTGGAACAAAACCGCCGATGCCAGTTGCTATGCTTGCCCAAGCCGCGGTTAGTCAAGCTTCTGTGATCGCAAAAAATATCTTGGCTTCGATCGGGAATAAAAAACTCGAAGATTTTCACTTTCATTCCCAAGGTTCCATGGTTTCTTTGGGCCAATGGTTCGCGGTTGGCAATATTTTTTCCTTGAAAATTTCCGGTCGCTTCACATGGTGGTTGTGGCGCACGGTTTATCTTTTCAAATTTGCTTCTTGGCGAAAAAGGATCAGAATCGGCTTCGAATGGGCGATCGGCATGCTTTACGCGAGGGACGTGACGAAGTTAACTTAAAGAAAATAGACATATTTTCAAAAAATAGCCGTAAATTCGAGTTGTAAGATTTGCGTATCTGGTACGTCTGTGCTTAACTTATCGAATTACTTATTTCATTGACACTTGTCCACAGTTTTTGGGGACTTTCACTCCAATAAAGCGATATAATGGGTATGTGAGTAAAAAAACTACCTATATTGCTTTTTCTCTAGGCGCATTTTTCGTGCTTCTGGCAGTTTGGATTGCTTCGCCGGTACTATTCAAAAATTCTTCTTCTCGATCTCAGCTGGCGCAAGTCGCTTCCGGCGAGAATTTCTTCGTCACACAGGGCGGTGGCTCGTCCTCACCGCAGGACGGCAGTAGTTGGAGCCATGCTTGGGCTGGCACTGGTGGCATCAAGTGGGGCACTGGCGCGGGACAGCTTGGTGCTGGCGACACGCTCTGGATGGCTGGGGGGACTTACGGCGCTTTTTCGATCGGCGCGAATGGCGCCGCAGGCTCGCCGATCACAATCAAGCGCGCTACAGCTAGTTTCCCGACCGCGGTCAATTCTCCGGGCTGGCAAAGTTCTTTCGATTCGCAGATTATAATTGCGGTACCAACATGCAACGGTTGCCAAGGCATATATGCCGCGCCGCCCAATTCTGACTATATAACCATAGATGGTTCTGTTGACAATGGAATCAAGTTTACTGAAGCTCCTTCAGGCATTAACACCTACACCACGATAGACAACCAGAGATCTGGCATTAAAATTACGGGCAATGGCGACATATTAGAATATTTTGAAGTTGTTGGGCCTGGCGCTCCTTCCAGCGCTGTAGGGGTTTTTGCTGGCGACAACTATCATTATGGCTGGAAAACTGTTGGCGTGACCATAGATCATTGCTATATTCACGGCATCGACGTGGGATTGGACCTCGGTGATGAAACCAACATGATTGTGCAAAACTGCAATATTGGGCCGACTTTCAGTTCGGGACCAAACCATGATGATAGCGTCTACATCTTTTCTGGAAGTGGAACTTTCCGATACAACTATGTGCATGATTATCCTGTGGAAGGCCTTTATTTTTGCTCGCAATTCCCGCCCGGGCCCAACAACTGGAAGATCTATGGTAACATCTTTAACAACAACGGCAATCTGGTAAATGGCCAGTCTTTGACCTTCGATCCTTCTAGCCAAACTACGCCAATTCAGCAATATCAATACGGCAGTGGTTGGCAGATTTTCAATAATACTTTTCTCAATTCTTACATGAGCATCAGGACCGACAGTCGTTGGCCGGCGGCATTCTCGTCGGCAATAGCAGGCGGTCAGGTATCGAATAATATCTTCTGGAATACGACGAACAGCTTCGGCTCGATGACCGGAACAAACAATCTGTTTAACACGGCGCCTGTTCTAGGCAGTAGCCCTATAAATGCTAATAACCAGAATCCCTTCGTCAACATGGCTGGCGGCGATTTCCACATCACCTCCGCGACGGGCACGATCGCGCCTAGGAATAATGGCACGACGCTCGCTTCAGAATTTGCCACTGACAAAGACGGCAATACTCGCGGTGCTGATGGCGCTTGGGATATCGGTGCCTATGAATATTCTTCTGGCGGAACGGTTACTCCTCCACCTTCAAATACCTACACACTTACGGTTACCAATTCTGGCACTGGCAGTGGCACGGTTTCTGGCGGTACCATCAATTGCGGATCTAGTTGTTCTACGACGGTAAATAGCGGCACGACTCTGGCATTGACGGCTTCACCCGCTTCTGGTTCAACATTTACCAGCTGGGGTGGTTCTTGTAGCGGAACATCATCAACATGCAATGTCACGGTGAACTTGAATGCCAATGTGACAGCCAACTTTACCGCGGCAGTCTCTTCAAATCCCGATTACACCAGCGGCTTGGTAGCGAGATATAGCTTCGACAACGCGTCAAATCTCGGCAATGACGATTCCGGCAATGGCAACAATGGCACGGTCGCCGGCGGTTTGACGACCATAGCAGGCAAGTCTGGCACTGCGGTCAACTTTACTTCCGCTAGCCAGAATATTTCCATATCAAAAGATCTCATCGGCAATAGTGCGACTACCATCTGCGCTTGGGTAGATCCTACCAGTTTTGGCGCCGCCACTGTCGGCAGAGGCAGGATCATGGAAAATGGCTCGACGCTCTTTTACCTCGAACCATTGACTGCAACATTTTCGCTTACCGGCGATAGCGTTAACGATGTTTTTTCCGCAAACTCTTCCGTGGTCCTAAACCAATGGACACATGTCTGTGCATCGAGAACTTCGGGCATTACTACGACAATGTACGTGAATGGCGCGGTCTCCGGCACGGCCAATGCGGCAAACGGCACAGCTTCTGCTGGTGGCACGACCTATATCGGCAACAACGCTGCGCTCAACCGCGGCTTCGCTGGCGCAATGGACGATCTTCGGATATACAACCGTGCTCTTTCAGCTAGCGACGTAGCCGCGCTCTACACGGCAACCAATCAGGTAGTCGTGACTCCGCCACCGGTTCAAACGATCCCGCTCATGTCCTCACTTTCATTCCAAGCGTCGGCTGGCCTCATTCAAGCGCCATTCACTGTTTCTGGCGGGCTTGTTTCGCAAAATATTCAGACCGCCACGATTTCCGGAAACGGCCAAGCGTCTTACCAGTTCACTATTTCACAAGCCGGCAACTATGTCATAAACGCCATGGTCAATGCTCCGGATGATTCGTCAAACTCTTTCTTTGTAAATATCGACTCTCTACCAAGTCTCTCTAATGTCTGGAATATAACGCCCACTAGCGGTGTTGGTGCGAGCACCGTCTCTTGGGGTGGAGCGACGACTGGTGGCAATCCAGCCCAAGTTTTTAATCTCACCGCTGGCGTGCACACGCTTTATGTTTATGGCAGGGAAGTAAATGCTGCGCTAAGTTACTTTACCATCGCGCCTCAGACCGTAACGCCATCTGCCGATACTACCGCTCCGAACGTTTCTATTACTTCGCCATCTGCCGGCACTATTTCTGGCAGTGTCACTCTTTCGGCCAATGCTTCCGACCCGACAGTAGCCAACCAGACCAATTCCGGTGTTTCTTCTGTACAATTCCTGCTTGATGGATCCAATATTGGAGCTGCCATCACTGCCGCGCCATATTTCGGCACATGGAATACCGTAGGTGTTGCGAATGGCAGTCACACCATCACTGCAGTCGCAACGGATGGCGCAGGCAACAAGACGACATCTGCGGGTGTAACTGTCACGGTTAATAATATCGTGAATGTTCCGCCGGTCATGGCAGCTATTCCTGCCAAATCGGTAAATGAAAATGCCACTCTCATCTTCACTGTTTCTGCTACCGATGGTAATGGTGATGCGCTCACATATTCCGCGACCAATCTGCCTGTCGGCGCCGCCTTTAACGCTGGAACACAGACTTTCTCTTGGACTCCTTCCTTCGCGCAATCCGGCGTCTTCACTGTAACCTTCAGTGTTAGCGATGGTAAGGGCGGCACAGATTCGAAGACAGCCACAATCACAGTCTTGAATGTCAATCGCCCACCGGTTTCCAATGCTGGCAACAACCAGACAGTCACACTGCCAAATACGGCAACCTTGTCAGGCGCGGCTTCTTTTGATCCCGATGGCGAATCGCTAACATATCTTTGGAGTCAAGTCTCCGGCCCTTCGACTTCCATTTCGAACGCCACAGTTGTCTCTCCCACGATTACCTTTACCGGCGGAGCGGGTAGTTACGTCTTCAAACTCACAGTTTCTGATGGAACAGTCCAAGCCGTGAGCCAAGTAACTATAACCGTTATCCAGAATATGCCACCAGACACCGACGGTGATGGCGTGAATGATGTTGTCGATGCTTGTCCGGGAACACCATCAGCACTTTACTCTGTGGTCAATACTGTGGGCTGTCCTTTGCCGCTCGCCAAAAATTTCACTACCACCAATCTCGCCAACGTAAATCTGAACAGCGTAGCGTCAATCGATATTTCCAACGCTTACGGCAGGATCAGTTTCACTGCGGCTAATGGCCCATATAGTCTTGTCACAAACGGCGGATTATCCAGATTTGATATCGACAACAACGTTTCTATTACAGGCAGTAGTGTGAGCGTAAACTCTGCAAACTTGCCGCAGTTGAACAAAGGAGCTACCGTCGTGATATACAATGTCAATATTTCGAATCCACGAATTCTTCGTGACAATAGCGTCTGCAGTGGTTGTGCAATCGCCTCTTACACCAGTGGCACCTTGATCTTCACTGTGCCGGGCTTTTCGACCTATACCATTACTAGTACGCCTGTTCAAACGACACCTCCTGTGTCGCCGCCGGTTGCTTCGGGCGTGAATCCTACTGGTACATTCACTTCTTCCTCGCCGACTTCATCTGCTCCAGCTAGCTCAGTTACGACCGGCAACGGTGTTGCTATCACAGCTATCGCTATCGGCAGTACCGTTCAAACCACCTCCACGGTTAATGTTCGCAGTAACCCAAACACTTCTGCTGCTATCAAAACGACAGCAAACGCGGGTACGACAGCAAGCATTGTGGGCGGTCCGATATCAGCAAATGGCTATGTCTGGTGGCAGATTTCTCTTTCAAACGGCACGGTTGGTTGGAGCGTTGCGCCATACCTATCGACTGGAAACATTTCAAGTTCGAATACAAGCAGTGCAGTAGCAGTATCTTCGCAAGGCACAGCTGTCACCACTGCCAAAGTCAACTTCCGCGCCGCTCCGAGCACGATA
>CAYTUZ010000016.1:0-12419 GCA_964441635.1 uncultured Candidatus Saccharibacteria bacterium | reverse complement strand
ATTATTCTATAGATGTCGCGGCGGCATTCTTTATTACTTACAGCATATATCACATAGCGGTGAGATGGTTCAAAAAAGATCTGGCGCTTTTCAAGGAAGCAGCTTTGGTCTGATTTGGTTAATATTTCCAATAAAAAAGTGCGGACACAAGCATTGTGGCCGCACTCGAATCGCGAAAGCAAACTGAATTTCAATGGCACATTCTCGGCGAGTGAACGTGCATGTACCCGTTGTGCCGGCGACCTTGCCGCCGCAGGGAAACTGGTCGACGATAGTGCATTTGTTTCTGTAACCGGCGCACGAAGCGGTTGATGGCGGTTAGTAAGAGGTCGGCAACCTTTTCCACCAATTCATGCATATTTCGATATTGGCCGATGTGTAGATTCGCGATTTGTCTGCCATGCCAGAAGCCGAACCATTCACTGCAACCAAAGCGGTTGGTTGCCGTATTCGTATCGATTACGCGGATCGGCACCAGCTCTGTTTGAAGTTCACTGCCGTCAAAGGCGCAGACTTTGGCGAGGAAACTTCCGCCCTTGCGCCGTAGCACGCCCTTGGCGTAGTCATAATCGATGACTGGTATCAGCCCGTTCTGCATGCCGACGATAATATCCAACGCTTTTTCCACCGCCTTTACACGGTCACTCTCAACAGATGGTAGTTCGTTCATACATTGTTAACGGTTGAGGCATTAAGATGCCCTTTGTTGTCCGAAGCAAATCTAACATAATATAGGAAATAGTCCAATGATAATTATGTATCCGCATGATATAATTTGGCGGTAGCAATAAAAACAAAATTATGAAAAAAATACGCGTAGCAATCAATGGTTTTGGCCGCATCGGCCGCGCTTTCGCCAAGATCGCCAAAGATCGGCAAGAATTGGAGTTGGTCGCGATCAACGATCTGGGTGACATCAAGAATTTCGCATATCTTCTGAAATACGACACGGCTTACGGTGTGAGTCCCTTTGAAGTCTCTGCAAATGTAGAAAAGAAGATTCTAAATATCGATGGCCGCGAAGTGCAGTTTGTGAGCGAAAAAGATCCGACCAAGTTGCCGTGGAAGCAGTTGGATATCGATGTGGTTATTGAGTCAACAGGGCTTTTCACTTCCTCGGAAAAAGCGCAAGCGCACATTGATGCCGGAGCAAAGAGAGTAGTTGTGACTGCTCCAATAAAAGATGCTGCTGATTCCAAAGTAAAAGGCGAAACCGTGCTCATGGCTATGAATGAAAACAAGCTCGAGAATTGTGTTATTAGCTCCAATGCCTCTTGTACGACCAATGCCGGCAGTCCGCTCATAGCAATTCTCGATGAAACGCTTGGCATAGAAAAAGCGCTCTTGAATACGGTCCACGCTTACACCGCCAGCCAATCGATCGTCGATGGTCCTGCCAAAAAAGATTTGCGTGAAGGTCGTGCCGCCGCGCAAAACATTGTGCCATCATCAACGGGTGCCGCTATCGCCGTGACACAGGTCGCAACTCAACTTAAAGGCCTTTTTGATGGCATTTCTATCCGCGTTCCAGTAGTTGTTGGTTCAATCGTGGATGTGACATTTATTTCCAAGAGGAATACCACAGCCGAAGAAGTAAATTCACTTTTGAAGAAAGCTGCGGCAGAGCCGAGGTGGAATGGGATTTTTACGGTTACAGAAGAGCCTTTGGTTTCGAGAGATATTGTGGGCAATAGGCATGCTTCGATTGCAGATTTGGCTTTTACGAGAGTAGTTGGGGGAAATTTGGTGAAAGTACTTGCGTGGTATGATAATGAAATGGGGTACACGTACACGCTGGTCGAGCATGTGATCAAGGCAGGAAGATTGGTATAATCAAACAACCATGAAGAAGATAAGTACAAAATGGAAAGTGGTTATAATTATTCTTGTGGTGATAGTTGTTGGACTTGTGATCATCGATTACGCAATGACTACAGGTATCAATAATTATAACGTTGGTCCAAATAACATAGTCAGAACTGAAAGTAATAATGACACAATAAAAACTTACAGTAATGTTCAGCCAGATCATACATCGGATAACCAGCCCGTGACTTCTTCACTTGCAAATCTTAACATCGTAACGGGGATGGAACGTTCAAAAGTTGAAAAATTAATTGCAAGTGCATTGGATAAGCAATCGACTTACAGTCCGTACGGGAATAATCTTTATGGAGGAGTGGTAAAGTATACTGATGGAGTTGTAGTTATTGAAGTAACTTACAATGCTGGTGCTCCAGCGCCATCGATAGTCAGATCCGATGGAACAGTCCAAGGTTACCCACCAGTTGATGAAACTGTTAAGTCCTTCCGCATCTATAAAGTCGGCATGGTATCGCAATGAAATCTGATATACCGAAACTTTGGTTAGGCATGTAATAGCCGCTGGTCGGTTAATTTAATAATAAAATTTTATGAATAGAAAAACAAAAATTGCAAAAACAGCCTTCATTATCTCAAGCATCTTTTTTGCCATAGGATTCTCTTAGCGGCTTTCCTTTACATTCCTCATCATAGTACCGCCTTCAATGAAGGCGGGGCAATGTTGTTTGCAGGTCCGCTACTTCTAGGGGGAATTGCTTCACCATTTGTATTAGGAATATTAATATTTTCGGGAATTTATTGGTTTGTTAATAGAAATAGAATATAGGATAATTGACCTATCACACCTAAACGGCATCCTACATAGGTGCCGTTTGACGTTTATGATAAAATATCTGACATGCTTAAATTTCAGCCAAAAGTTGGGTCGGTTGTCTATTGCGACTATGTCGGTTTCATTGCGCCTGAAATGATTAAGAAAAGACCTGTAATTGTTGTATCAAAGCACAAGCATCACTCCAAATTATTGGCCGTTGTTCCTATTAGTACCGTGTTGCCAGATAAAATATTTGATTACCATGTTGAAATGGATTCTCAGTTCTGCACCTTGTATTTATCCGGTGATAAATGCTGGGTCAAGTGTGATATGTTCAACGTTGTCTCATTAGAAAGGTTGCATCTTGTGCGTGATAAGAAGTCTGGTCTGCGACATGCTCCAAATGTTGGGCCTGAATTTGTTATCAAGATCAAAGAAGCTATAAGAAAAGCTCACGGTCTCTAAAGCAAAAACCGCCGGTGAAGGCGGTTTTCCAAAGGATACGGCTAGCTTGCTTTGGCTGTGTACCGTATCCTGCCTAGTTGCCTAGGTCTTAAAAGCCCCTTATGGGAACAGCTTTAGTATACTCTCAAAAGGGTGTTTAGCAATAGCCATTACCCTCGTGGAGCATGTGATAAGGGCGGGACGATTGATCTAAAATATGTTATAATGCTCTTATGCAAAATGTTGATGTAATCAGCAAAGAGCGAGCTAAAAAACTTTTTGGTAGTCGTGAGATTGAAAATTTTGAGGTTGGTACAACCAAAGGCTTACAACAAATTCACGAATATTTGTTTGGAGATCTTTACGATTTTGCCGGTCAAATCCGCGCGAAGGATATAAGCAAAGGAGGTTTTCGGTTTGCTTCTTATCTGTACCTGAAAGAAAGTTTGAATAAGATTGAACAAATGCCGGAAAGCACCTTTGAACAAATTGTGACCAAATATGTTGAAATGAATGTTGCGCATCCGTTTATGGAAGGGAATGGCCGAAGCATGAGGATTTGGTTAGATTTGATTTTAAAAAAGAATCTAAGTTGCTGTGTTGATTGGGCCAAGATTGACAAGGAAAAATATTTGAACGCTATGCAACGTAGCCCAGTGAATGATCTCGAAATTCGTGAGCTTTTGCGTGGTGCTCTGACGGACAAGGTCGATGACCGTGAAGTTTACATGAAAGGTATAGAGCAATCTTATTATTACGAAGAAGAAGATTTTTATAAATAGAGGAGGTTGTTTGATGGAAAAATTAAGAATAAAAAAGTTCGAACATGAAAACCCAATCAATTATCCTTGCTTCTGATCACGCTGGTTTCAAACTAAAAGAAACCATAAAAACTTTTTTGAATGAAAAAGGCTACAAAAGTGACGATGTCGGCGCGCATGAATTTAAAGACGGTGACGACTATCCGGAATACATGGCAAAAGCGGCCGCGAAAGTCGCGACTGACGTGGAAGGCAATACCAAAGCGATTATTTTTGGCGGATCGGGCGAAGGGGAAGCGATGGTGGCAAACCGGTTTCCGGGAGTGCGGGCGACGGTTTGGTATGGTGATACCCGGCATCTCGAGGAAGCGAAAAGTATTATCAAGCTTTCACGCGAGCATAATGACGCCAATGTTCTATCGATCGGCGCGTGGTTCGTGAGCAAAGATGAAGCAAAGAAGGCGGTTATTGAATGGCTGGAAACGCCTTTTAGTGGTGAAGAGAGGCATGAAAGGCGGATCGAGGAGATCGATAGTATTGAGTAATGACAAATGACAAAATCCAAATGACAAATCAAATCCAAAATCCAAATATCAAGTGTATTCATTTGAACTTTGACATTGATTTGTCATTTGGATTTTGTCATTTGGATTTTTTATGAGTAACATCGAAATAATTCCCGCAATACTTCCCAAAAACTTTGAAGAAGTGAGTGAAAATGCTTCTCTGGTCAAAGGGTTGGTAAAAACTGTCCAAGTCGACATTTGCGATGGGCAATTCGTGCCAAATATTACATGGCCACTAAAAAGGGATGACGAATATTTTGCAAGAATTTTACAGCAGCAGGAAGGTTTGCCTTTTTGGGATGAGCTCGACTATGAATTTGACTTGATGGTCAATTGGCACGATCCAAAAAGAATCGAGGATTGGGTCCAAGCAGGTGCCACGAGGATTATTTTGCATGTTGAATCAAAAGGCGACTTATTACAGGTCACAGAAACAGTTTTTGGCCAAGTAGAAATCGGGTTGGCACTGAATATCGATACGCCAATTGATGTTCTCGAACCCTTTAAGGATAAGATTCAATTCATCCAACTAATGGGTATTGACCGCGTCGGTTTTCAGGGTCAACCTTTTGATCCCAAGGTAATAGACAAGATAAAGCAGGTCAAAAGCAAATACCCAGAATTTCCTATTTCCATAGATGGAGCAGTATCGCTTGCGACAGCTAAGGACTTGATACGTGCTGGCGCGACTAGGCTGGTAGTTGGCTCGGCTATTTTTGATTCAGAAAATATTGCGGAAACGATTGAGCAATTTAAAGAGCTAGTCTAGTTTAGGATCCATTCTAAGGCCTTGTGTACAATAAAATCTAGATTTGTTACTATTATTCGCGGTGAGAACTATAAATGATCAGTCTGATTCGGAGTCCGAACAAGACCGCGATCATCTGGTGCAGCCGGAAGATCAGCCGTCTACAAGGTCTAGATCAAAGCCGCTTCAAGGCATAGAAGCCATTTGTGGCACGATCGAGAAACGTATCCTTGGCAGGGAATTCGCAGAGGTAGAAGGAGATCCAATTTGACCTCTGATCAAAAGTCTCACGAGCTCCGCAACCCCCGCGGAGCCTTTTTATTTGCAAGGTTTTAACATATGTTGCTTTTGCATGTTATAATATGGCAAATGCCTCTTACTGACGAAAAAGTAAAATTTCTGGAAGAAAAAGCGCTAGAAATACGGCGGTCTATAATTGAATCTCTGATCGAAGCCAAAAGCGGCCACACCGCGGGTCCTCTCGACATGGCTGATATTTTCACTTATTTGTATTTCCATGCTCTGAAACATGATCCAAAAAAGCCCGACTGGGAATATCGCGACCGTTTGGTTTTATCCAATGGTCATATTTGTCCGGTGCTTTATGCCACTATGGCTCATGCTGGATATTTTCCGGTTACTGAATTACAAACTTTGCGAAAATTGAATTCGCGTCTGCAAGGCCATCCGCACCGTGAATGGTTGCCGATGCTTGAGACTTCTTCTGGACCTTTGGGTTCTGGACTTTCTCAAACTGTCGGTATGGCACTCGCGGACAGGATCGATAATGGCAAAACTTCCGGTAAGCAGTTTTATTGTCTTATGAGTGACGGTGAGTTGGACGCAGGCAATAGCTGGGAAGGTGCCATGCTTGCTGGCAAAGAGAAGTTGCAAAACTTAACTGCTATTATTGACCGAAATAATATTCAGATCGACGGTTTTACTGAAGATATCATGCCCTTGAATCCTTTGGCGGACAAATGGCGGTCTTGGAATTGGCATGTGCAGGAAATTGATGGCCACAATTTTCGTGACATAGACCGCGTGGTCGGCGAAGCGCAAGCGGTTTTCGATAAGCCGTCGGTAATTATTGCGAATACTATCGCCTCGAAGGGAATTCCTGCCTTTGAACGCAAGTTTGAGTGGCATGGAAAACCGCCGACGACGCCAGAAGAGATAGAAATCGCGCGGAATGCACTCAAATAATTCAGAGCTTAGAATTTCATTTCAAATACCCAAATCATGTTAAATCCTGAATTAAAACTTAATCAGAAAATGTTCGACACCGATGTGGAAATGCAACCGATCCGCAAGGGTTTTGGCGAAGGTTTATTAAGAGCTGCGGAACTTGATAAAAGAGTTGTCGGACTTTGTGCTGACCTGACGGAATCGACTCATATGCTGGCTTTCAAAGAGAAGTTTCCTGACCGTTTTATCGAAATCGGAGTTGCGGAGCAAAATCTGGCAACAGTCGCTAGCGGCATGGCCGCAATGGGCAAAATTCCTTTTATCACTTCTTACGCGATGTTTAGTCCGGGCAGGAATTTGGAGCAGATCCGGACGACGATTTGCTATAACAACCGGCCGGTAAAAATAGCCGGTTCGCATGCGGGCATTTCTGTTGGACCAGATGGTGGAACGCACCAAGCCATTGAAGATATCGCTATTACCAGAGTTATTCCCAGAATGGTGGTTATTTCACCGTGCGATGCCATTGAAGCCAAAAAGGCAGTACTGGCGGCGGCGAAGATAGATGAGCCGACATATATTCGGTTGGCGAGGGAGAAGACGGCGGTCATAACCAGCGAAGAAACGCCGTTTGAGATTGGGCGAGCAGAAATATATTTTAAATCCGAAATTCGAATATCGAAATCCGAAACAAATTCGAAATCCAAAGGTTCAAATAATGCAATGGATGTGGGAATAATTGCGACAGGTGCGTTGCTTCATAAGGCACTGAAGGTTGCCAAAGAATTGGATGAGAAGGGAAAAATGGTGGTGGTGATGAATCTTTCGACTATTAAACCACTAGATGAAATGGCGATTATACAACTAGCCAAAGAATGCGGTGCTCTGGTAACTGTCGAGGAGCATCAGATCAACGGCGGAATGGGTTCGGCTGTTGCGGAATGCTTGGTCAGACATTGGCCTGTGCCTATAGAATTTATCGGCGTGAATGACAAGTTTGGGCAATCTGGCAAACCTGAAGAACTGATCGAGCTTTATGGCATGGGAGAAAAAAGCATGCATGAAGCGGTAAAAAGAGTTATTATGAGAAAGAAGTAGTATAATAAATTTATGCCAAGAAGAGTCCAAGACATAATTCCCGTGGAACGTAGGACGATACGGAATGTTCCCGTCGAAAATCAAAAAGAAGACGAACCGTTCCGAGTTTCCAAACCCAAAAAAGAGTCAAAGAAGGCGGAACCGGAAAAAGAAGAACAAGTCGCCATAAAACGGATATTTACGCCGCCAGCAATTCCTGAAATTATCAAATACGAAGGTACAGAAGAGAAGCCGCCGCGAGCGCCGCGAAAAAAGCTGAAGACCACACTGATAATTTTTGGCGTAGTAATTGTTATAGGTGTTGCAGCATATTTCACATCAAATTATTTTGCCAGAGCGGTTTTTACCATAAAGCCGCGCGAAATCCCCGTGACGGTCAACGAGAATATGATTGCTGCCGCTTCGCCGATCGCCGATCTTATCGCCTATGAATTGGTCAGCGTACAGGATTCTGCGACGACCACGCTTAATGCAACAGTGGGTTCTCATATCGAAAGCAAAGCCAAAGGCACGGTGACTTTTTATAATTCCTTTTCTGCGAATCCATGGCGCTTGATCGCCGGCACACGTTTCCAGAATGACGCCGGACTTGTTTACCGCCTCTCTGGTACGATCACGATCCCCGGCTTTTCAAAATCGGCGAGCGGCGCTTTTGTGCCGGGAAGCACGAAGGCGGTTTTGGTTGCCGATCAAGCCGGTGAAAATTATGACGCGTTACCGACTGATCCGCCGCAAAAGTTGCGTGTTGTTGCTTATCGTGGCGATCCCAAGTATGAAATCGTCTACGCCAAAATTACTGGGGAAGTTTCCGGAGGTTTTGTTGGCAATAAAGTCACAGTGAACCCCGCGGCTCTGGCTTCGACGACTGCGATATTGCGCGCGGCGATCGTGAAGAAAACCATGGATCACCTGAAGAGCATTGTGCCGGACGGTTATATTTTGTATGACAATGCTTATTCTGGAATTTTTGCTACGCCAACCGTGGAGAATAGTAATCAGTCGAACATTGCCACAGTTTCGCTTGGCGGAACGATTTACGGAATTCTCTTTGACAAGAATGACTTGGCGGCAAAACTTGCCGGTGCGGCGAGCGTGGACTCCTTCAAGGGCCTGGCTTTCGATACACCCGGCATGGATCAATTGAGCTTCAATATCTCCAATGCCAAAGATTTTTCGCCGATCAAGAAAAACAACTTGATTGTGCAGATTAAAGGCTCTTTTAGTCTCGTTGGCACAGTACCGGTCGCAGAACTCAAGAATAAATTTGCAGGCATGGCACTTTCCGACACAGAAGCTGTTATCCGTTCATATTCGCCAGTGATCGATCTCGCCAAGTCGAGCGGCCAAGTCGTGCCGCCTTGGTCAAGGATTCCGAAAAATCCTGATAAAATATCGATAATTATCCAAAATTAAGGCAATATTATGAGCAAAATAAGTCGCATACTTCTAGCTCCCACAATCTTGCTTTTTCCGGCTTTGTTGTTTGCTCAAACAGGAAGTCCCACTCCTTCTACTTCGCCGAGCGGGCAGTCCAGCACCGATTTTGCCACAAGTGTTGGCCAGCAGATCGATAGTAGGCTTAGTCAGGCCGATCCTAACACGGGCCTGAAGATTTATAACAGCTTGGCAAACAAACTGGCACAGCGGAATCCGAATAGTTGGGTGCTAAAAGGCGTGCCGCTCGATTTCACCGGCATTTCTGGCTGGAGTGAGACTTTGAATACGGCTACGAATGCTAACGCGTACATTCCATGGGTTGCGACAATGATCACGCCGCGGCATTTCGTGACCGCGAGCCATATTGTCGGTGCATATCCTTATATGCCGATAGGTTCAACAGTTACTTTTTTTGACAAGAATAGCAATCCATTCACGTACACAATCTCCAGCATGATGGATATTGGCAACGACATTACTGTTGGTATTCTAGACAGGAATGTGGATAGTTCCATCACTTCATATCAACTCATCGACAATACAACTTTGCTCGGTCTTGTTCAAAAAAGTTTCAATCAAAAGTTTGATGTGCCGATAATCGTTTTCAACCAGTACCGGGCTTCATTGGTGAGACAATTTGATACCATTGCTCCGAATACGACAGGAATTGACCACAATTTGTACGCGAGCGGAGTACGTGCAGCCTTCAGTCAGTCCATTATTCCGGGTGATTCCTCGGGACCGGGGTTTTTGGCAATCGGTGGTAAAGCGATTCTCTTGGGAACAAATTCGGCACCAAGCACACTTAGCGATCTCGGTGCGAAAGTTGATGCTATCAATGCGGCCATCGACACGCTCGGCAATAATGGCTATCATGCGAGTCTTTACACGCCGCCATCATCTTATGCAAAATATTCAGCCAGTTTTCCCCCAGCCACGGCATTTACCGCAACTGCCAATTCTGGCTGTTTGAGCGGTGCTGGTCAAGGCAAGGTGGTTCTTACTTGGGGACCGCCGATGGCCCAGGAAAATTTGAACAATTATTATGTCACCAATTACTTGCTTTCAATCGACGGCGGCCAAGCTATTTCCTTGCCGTCGACACCACTCGACAATTTGAGTTACACTATGCAATCTGTAGGCGCTGGCAGTTCGCATAATTATTCATTGACAGCGCAATATACCAGCAATGTTTCCGCGGCTGTAACTGCTCAAGCGACAGTACCAAATGTTTGTGCTACACAATCATCATCGCCGTCTCCAGTTACGACCTATACGCCGACACCCACACCCACGCACACCGTATTACCAGTTGTAACTGCAACATATGCGCCGACGTACTCGCCGACGGTTACTCCTACTCCCACGAAGACTCCGGTTGTGCCTGTAAAGTCTGCTTCTTCAGGTAGTAATACAAATTCCAGTTCTGGCGGCAGTGCGCAAAACCAAAGCTCCGTATCATCGGGCGGTGGTTCTGGCGGCAGTGCGAGCGGTAGCGCACTCATTTCTTATCCGGCTCCTACAATACAACACAGCTTGGGTTATGGCAGTACAGGCAATGATGTTGAGCTTTTGCAAAGACTTTTGAATGTTATGGGCTTTACGATTGCAAATGTTGGTCCCGGTTCTTATGGCTACGAGACGACTTATTTTGGCTCGGCGACAAAAGCCGCACTCATTCGATACCAAGTGTCTCGAATGGGAGCAAGCCATATTGCAAACGGAATACTCGATAGCGCGACTTTGAATTCGATAAATGCCGATATTACCAAAATAAACAATCTGCCGGCCGCGAAAGTTTCGGTGCCAACCGCGACACCACAAACCTATCAGAACGTGCCGCAAAATAACGTTTCAAAGGAAAACGTTGTACCACAAAATTCCGCATCTTCCGTGCCGGCGACCACAAGCAGTTCGGGTTTTGTCAATTCGTTAGTCAATGTTTTGCGAACGATTGGCAGAGGTTTCCAGAATTTCTTGCACGCTATCAAATTATTCTGATCGAAATATTATGCGCACAGGAGACAGAGTTGCATTTTTGAAAGAATCGATAACAAACTGGCACGATACTGGTAGTATTGCGCCTAGCTCGCAATTTTTGGCTCGCCGGCTGGCGGCGGCGATCCGAACTGCTCCCAACCTCAAGATTGTTGAGCTTGGTGCAGGCACGGGTTCGGTCACAAGATTATTATTAGAAATTTTGCCGAAAGATGCACACTTGCTTTCTGTCGAAATCAACCCGACACTTGCGAATCGATTGAGATCTAAAATAAATGACAAAAGGTGCGAAGTCATTCTCGGAGACGCCAGAGAGTTGAGCAAGGTTCTTTTTGAAAGAAAAATCGAGAAAGCAGATTACATTATTTCCGGTATTCCTCTGGCCAATTTGCCAACCCATATGCGTCTTTCGATCTACAACGAGATCAAATCTTGCTTGAAAAGTAGCGGCGCCTATACTCAATTCCAGTATTTCCTGTCCAATTTCGCGGAAATCAAGAAGCATTTCAAAGTTTCCCATCTAGCCTTCGAATGGCGCAACTTGCCGCCGGCGTTTGTCTATACGTGCAACTTGCTATAGTATTAAACGCGTGGCCACGTAGACAAGTGGTAAGTCAACGGTCTGCAAAACCGTTATGCGCGAGTTCGATTCTCGCCGTGGCCTCCGCGAATTTTTAAGGATCCGCCATTTGGCGGAGACTATAAAAATTCAGCGTCCTGCGTAGTTCCGAGTTCGACGAGGAACGAAGCAGGAAAGGTATAGTTGTCCCTCACTTTGTTCGGGACGACTTCGTGCCGAAGTCGCCCGGGTGGCGTAATTGGTAGCCGCAGCAGACTTAAAATTTGCCGATCGAAAGGTCATGTGGGTTCGATTCCCACCCCGGGCACAGAGTTGAAAAATCAGCGTTTTTGGGAGCTTTTGCTAGTATGTCATAGGGACTTCTGTAGCTCACTAGAGCGATTTTTCTGTCTTTGACCGAAAGGTTCCAAAGCAGTTCAGAGACGATATTTCGTTTTTCTTCATCCGGAGCCTTCAAGTAATCGGTAACGGCTCTACTGCCTTGCATAAATATCTTTTTGATTGGTTCCAAGGTAAATACAGCCTGTTTGGATTTCATGTCAGCAATCTGTTTTTCCAGAGAAACGCGGTTGTTATGAATTTCCAGAATTTTAACATCGTATATTTCCTTTGAAATTTGATCAGCAAGGAATGTATCGAGAAGTTTGTTTTCTTTCGTCTTGAGCGATTCTAGCTGTTTTACGAGGTTGTCTAATGAACGATTGAGATACTCAGAATCGGCATCAATCCTTTCCTTGGCGGCACGATACATGAGATCAATTTTTTGTTCACTGAATTGAAGCGGGCTTAATATTTCAGCCACTTTTTCATCCAGATAGGTTTCTCGCATATATTTGGTATGTTCCTGACAAATTCCCTTGGCATTGGTGCAGTAGTAATACTGATGACCTTTTTTCAAGGAGGCCGTTAATGAACAACCACAGGTATCACATTTCAAGAATCCTCGTAATGGGAAGAAGTG
>CAYTUZ010000015.1:0-12961 GCA_964441635.1 uncultured Candidatus Saccharibacteria bacterium | reverse complement strand
CGACGTCCGCATCTACAACTACGCCCTCTCGACCACCTCGATCATGCAGCTCTACCAAGTTGGAAGATAGAATAGAGAATTTAGAATTTAGGGAATCGCAAACACAAATAACGCAAATGCAGAAAATACAAACATTCAAAGACTTAATAGCATGGCAAGAAGGGCACAAATTGGTCCTGATGATTTATGATGCCACAAAAAAGTTTCCTAAAACAGAAACGTATGGATTGGTCGATCAAATGAGAAGAGCTTCCGTGTCTATAACCTCGAATATTGCAGAAGGATTCAGCAGGCAGTCTTACAAAGATAAAACCCAGTTTTATGTCATGGCTGCTGGCTCAATAACGGAATTGCAAAATCAACTGGCTATCAGCCAGGATGTTAAATATTTGGACAAGAAAGAAGCAAATGATATCCTGGAACAATCGATGAAGACTCATAAGATTTTGAATGGCCTAATCCGCAGTTCCCGTTCAAAGATCGGAGTTAGAATAGAGAATAGAGAATAGAGAATAGAGAATAAAAAACATGAAATTTATATTTACCAACTCAAAAAAGATTACGTTTGCGATTCTCCTCTATTCTCTATTCTCTATTCCAACTTCTGCGCCTTCGGCGCATGCCTCCCTCGCCGCTCTCGGTCCCTCGTTAGGAAACTCGGGATCACTCGCCACGGGGCTCGTGGGCTGGTGGACCTTTGACGGCAAAGACATGTCAAATGGCGTCGCTCTCGACCGCACAACGAATCACAACAACGGCAACTTGATAAATATTTCCACTTCGACTTTTTACGCCACGGGGAAGATCGGGCAGGCGGGGAGGTTTGATGGAGTTAGTGATTATGTGAATATTCCATACAATGCTAGTTTACGACCAACAACTGCGGTTACATATGCCTTTTGGATAAAAAGAAGTACGCAAAATAATATAGCGCCCGTTGTTTTGGACTCAAACAATGACAATCATCGTATTTATTATGACAGTCAGACAACTGCAATCTTAACAATTATTTTGAAAACGATTGGTAACAATGGAGGCGAGCTAAACATTGGTACAACTCCGAATAATGTGTGGACTCATGCGGCGGTAGCCTACGACGGTTCTAGTATTAAAACCTACATAAATGGTGTGGTAACAAGTGCAACCGCAACCTCAACAAACCTTGTAGCGGACACAAGTAATGAAATGATTGGCTGTAGAAATATCCCCTGTACTCGTGGGGTTGCCGGCCTCCTCGACGACGTCCGCATCTACAACCGTGCCCTTACTGCCCAAGAAGTTCTCCAGCTCTACAACATGGGTACGACCTTGGTGAACACTTCCTCGAAAAGTAGCTTCGCGACATCGACTCCTATTCATCAAGGTATCACTGGCTGGTGGACCATGGACGGGCCCGATACCAACTGGACTACTGGCAAAGAGAATAACCAGAGCGGTAGTGGCAGTACCGGAGCCAATCTCTCGCTGGTCAAATTTGCTACCACGACCGCGGTGGTGCCGGGCAAGATCGGGCAGGCGATCAAATTTGGCGGCTACAATTACATGTTTAGCGCAAACCCCATGTCGGCTTTCATGAGCACAGCGACTGGCACCATGTCCGTTTGGTTCTACGCGAACGCCGGCAATAGTAGCGACTGCACTGCCGCGCAAGGCACGGCATCGGCCCTCATTACCGACTCCGACAATACTGGCCTTGGCGGCAAAGCCTCGCTCTCTTATGATGGCACCAACCTTTGCGCCATAGGCAATGACGGCAGTTTGCGCACGGTGACCACGGCCGTGCCGATCCATACTTGGACGCATGCCGTCTGGGTGCACAAAAACGGCTCTCTGGCGCTCTGGAAGAACGGCGCTTTTGTCGGCGCCGTCAAGTTCGCCAATGCCTCTAACCTCGACAGTTTCGTCTACCTCGGCCGCTCTTTCCAGTCCTCGCACCTTTTCTTCAATGGCTATCTCGACGACGCACGCATCTATTCCACGGCACTTTCCACTTCGACGATACAGCTACTCTATAATAACGGCATGAGTCGGCAAAATATCAGTCCCTCGCTCGGAAGCTCGGGATCACTCGCCAGTGGGCTCGTGAGCTGGTGGACTTTCGATGGCAAAGATATGTCTAATGGCGTGGCATTGGACCGCACAACAAATGCCAATAATGGTAACTTGATAAATATTTCAACCAGCACCTTTTACACGGCCGGGAAGATGGGGCAAGGGTTTAACTTTGATGGGGGACGTGTACAAGCAACAAATCCTTTATCAAATTTTGCCGGACCGAGCTCTGTGTGTATGTGGGTTAAACCTAAAGATGTCTCGGGTAATTATGAATATCTTGCAAGTTTCGATGGTACAAACAATATCTTTTTTCTTTCTCTTGCCAAGACTCTCAATGTGAGAGTTATGGGTTTTGGGCAGACAACGACTGGTAATGTGTTTTCCACAGGAAGCTGGACTCACACATGCTATATGTTTAACGGCGCCACGTTGTCTATATATATCAACGGTATTCTTGCCAGCAGTAATAGTCAAGTGATTGGTTCAGACATGAGCAGTGTAGCTACATGGATAGGGAGAAGTAATAGTGGTTATTGGCATGGTCTCATCGACGACGTCCGCATCTACAACCGCGCACTCTCGGCTGCCGAAGTGGGGGAGTTGTATCAGATGGGGAAGTAGTGGAGATCAGACCACCCCTCGGTCCCCTCCTCAATTGAGGAGGGGAGGCGCGCGAGTTGACTTTTATCTTTTCTTTGCTATCATGGAGGCTGAAAAAGACTTTCGGCCGAGGTCATAGAGCCTCAGGTTAGGCGGAAAGCCTTTTTCGTTTTACCTTTCAGGATAAACAGAGATTAGGGTCTTGTTTCCAGAAATTTTGTTTTCTTTGATCTGTACGAAGAAAACGCAATTACCACGAGTTATTCCGCAAAATTTATAGAGGATATCGTAAATATGATGTGGATCATGAACTACTTCAGGAAGTTTTCTTGTATTACGGACTAGATCGATGGCACAGTCGAAGAGTTTCAATCTCCGTACTGTATCTCGCCAATTTTTTTCAAACATATGATTCAAAAATGGTCCGATAAAAACTTTTTCTTTATTGAAATATACTGAACGAACATACGGTCGTCTTTTTGTTTTGGAGGCAATATATCTAAATGAATCACGTACCTTACGAAACACTTCGGAGGCATTTGATCCAGAAATTATCGGCACATTTGTTATATAAATTTCCATAGTGTCTTGAATATAGCAAAACACTTATGAAATTTTGCTGAATTTTTGATAAAAAAAGGATGAATTTTTTATAATCTCTGCACTTGTTTTCTTCGAGATATTTGAGCATTTTGTCATTAGTAATTGGGATTTTTTTAGAAATTAGGTCAATTAGGTCAATTAGAAATTAGGTCAATTTTTACACCTTGCTCTATTCAACTATCCGTGCTACGCTATTCTCGTGTAAGTTTCTCGTCCTTACGCGCGTTACTAGTAACGAACGAGAGTACCGCGTTAAGGAAAGTATTTAGTATTTAGTATTTGGTATTTAGTATCGTCGCAGAATTGTATTTGCGTTTATACTAAATACTATATACTAAATACTATATACTAACTAAGGTGGGAAAAAAAGAAACATGTCGAAAAGACTCTTTGTCGGCTCTATTGCATGGGGCACGACCAGTGACGGATTGCGCAAGCATTTCGAATCGGTCGGCGCCGTTGACAAGGCCGATGTCCTCACGGACAAGATGACTGGTCGCTCGCGCGGCTTTGGTTTCGTCGAAATGACGAACGATGCCGATGCCGAGACCGCTGTCTCCAAGCTTAACGGCTCGGATCTAGATGGCAGGAAGATCGTCGTCTCGGAAGCCAGACCTAAAGCGTAGGTTTGTGGCACGAATAACGCCCTGTGGTTATAGAAACCGCAGGGCGTTTTCGTTGTGAGTATATAGTATGAAGTATTTAGTATTTAGTATAAGCACAGAGCAAAATTGCGTTCATACTAAATACTAAATACTTTATACTAAATACTAGTTAATATTCCTCCACCACTCCGACACATTTGCCTGCTTGATAATCTCTATGGCCCGATCGAGCGAATCGGTGATTTCGAAGAGTTTCAAATCTGCGAGGCTCACGGTTTTGTACGTATCGCGCATGAAAGTCGCGACGAATTGTTCATAGCCATTCCAGAAATGGGAATCGAAGAGAATTATTGGCACGCGCGGCACTTTGCCGGTCTGGATCAAGGTCATGATGCCGGAGAGTTCGTCCATGGTGCCGAAGCCGCCGGGAAAGAAAACGAAAGCTTCGGCGGCGAACATTAGCATAGTTTTTCTGGCGAAAAAGTAGCTGAACTTGATCGAGTGAGTGACATAGGCATTGGTGGTCCACTCGCGCGGCAAACTGATGTTGAGGCCCAGAGACGTGCCACGTGCTTCATAAGCGCCTTTATTGGCCGCTTCCATAATGCCGGGACCACCGCCGGTAACCACGGCGTATTGCAGTTCTTCGGCAATGCGTTTGCCCAATTGCTCGGCCTGTTTGTAGTTTTCATTATCTGGCTTTGCACGCGAAGAGCCGAAAACTGTCACCGAACGAGGATATTTTTTCAGGAATTCAAAGCCGTCGGCGAATTCCGACTGTATGTGCGCGAGATGCTCTTTGATACTATCGTCGTGAATGTTTTCTCTACTGAAATTTTTATCAGTTTCCATGACTCTAGTATAACTTATTTGTGTATTATACACATGTCCGACATGTGCTAACATCTTTACATCTGCACATGTCCGACATGTGTAAGGCTGCCATGGCTCAACCGCGAGGTGAGGCCTCAAAAATAACCTCGCACATGTCGGACATGTGTAAGAATTCAATGCTCAAATTCACCATCAACACCAAACTGCCACACGCGCTCGGTCGTGCCGGAACCATCGAGACTGCTCACGGCAATATCGAAACGCCCGCTTTTATTCCTGTAGGCACCAAAGCCACGGTAAAAGCGCTTCTACCGGAAACTATTCGCGATCTCGTTGGTGCGCAAGCAATTCTAGCGAATACCTATCATCTGTACTTGCAGCCCGGCACAGAAATTATCGAGAAGGCCGGCGGCCTAGGCAAATTTATGAATTGGAGCGGTCCCACCTTCACCGACTCGGGCGGCTTTCAGGCGTTTTCACTAGGACGTGATTTTAGTAACAGAAAAGGAAAAATCGCAAGAGAAGCTTTACCACCCACAGTCTCCGAAGAGAGAGTAGGGAGTAAAATCTTACCACCCCTCCTCTCTGAGGAGGGGGTAGGGGGTGGTGGTGATAAATCTCACACGACATATTTTCCACCTCTCGCACCACCCCGCCTCGCGGACTCGGCACCCCTCCTCGGAGAGGAGGGGAGGAACGCGGCGCCTATTTCATATTCCGTCTTTGACGATGACGGCGTTACCTTCAAGTCCATCATCGACGGCTCTACCCACCGCTTCACTCCCGAAAAATCTATCGAAATCCAGCACGCGCTCGGTGCAGACATCATTTTCGCTTTTGACGAGTGCATTTTGCCGTCAGAATCTTACGAACGCCAGAAACAGGCGGTAAATCGAACCTACGAATGGGCGAAAAGGTGCTTAGAATTTCATCATCAGCGAGGTGGCACCTCGCTAGATTTACCACCCCTCCTCTCCGAAGAGAGAGTAGGGAGTAAAACCTTACCACCCCTCCTCTCTGAGGAGGGGGTAGGGGGTGGTGGTAACACTATTCCAAAATCTCATCTCTCTCACCACCCCGCCTCGCGGACTCGGCACCCCTCCTCGGAGAGGAGGGGAGGAACGCCTGCTTTATTCGGCATCGTCCAAGGCGGACGTTATGAGGATCTGCGGCGATTAAGCGCCAAAACGATCGCTGGTTTAACTTCGCCGACTGGCGAAGGTTTTTCCGGTTTTGGTATCGGCGGCTCTTTCGATAAAGACGATATCGGCACAGCTGTTGGTTGGGTTTGCGAGGAATTACCGGAAGGGAAGCCGCGGCATTTGCTCGGCATCGGCGAACCCGAAGACATGATTTTGGCAATTGAAAACGGTGTCGATACTTTCGATTGCGTTGCGCCCACGCGCCTCGCGCGAACTGGTGCGGCGTATTCGAGTGAAGGTCGACTCAACCTCTGGAACGCGCGTTTTGTGAGCGATCTTTCGCCGCTCGATCCAAAATGTTCCTGTTACACTTGCATGAATTATTCTCGCGCCTATATCGCTCACCTTTGCCGTGCCAAAGAAATCTTGGCGGCAACTTTGTTGTCAATTCATAATCTTTTTTATGTCGTAAATCTGGCGAAAGAAGCGAGGCAGTCAATAATTGTGGGAGAGTGGGGAAAGTTTAAGGAAAAATATAAAAATAACCAATAACCAAGGAATACCCAATAACCAACTTCAACATACCTTCGTGGTATTTATTGGTTATTGATTATTCCTTGGTTATTGGTGTTTGGTTATTGGTTATTTACTAGATTTCCTTTGGTTTATACTCCTCCGGTGCCCTTGCCAGCCACCATTCCAACTGTTCGCGCGAGAGTAATCCTTCCTGTGCGCCGACAAATTGCACCACCGACATCGGGTTCACCGGCGCCCAAACCAAAGCTTCGAGAGGTGACTTGCCCAAAGCCAGTGCCGCCACGAATGTCGACGACCAAGCGTCGCCGCAACCCGTGCGCTCGAAAGGTGGTCGAGGATCCGGATATATAGGCATGAAATAACTGTGTTCTCCGTCATAAAGATACGAGCCTTTGACACTGTCAGTTATCGCTACCAATTTTGGCCCATAAGAAGCCAGTTGTTTCATCAGATCTTTCACGTCGCGCGAATCGGTTTTCAAAATACGCTGGGCCTCCTCAACATTCACGACAAAAACTTCCGTGCGCTCATATATGCGCTTGAGCTCAACAAGTCCCAAAGTCATCTGGAATGTGCCCGGCTGGAATGCTAGCTTGACCTCCGGGTTTGCTTCCAGATAATCGGCGAGCTCCATGTGGTAGGGATAAGTATTGGCCGCAAGAGATGATAGATATATCCATTTCGGCGTAGGCAAATGCGGCAAACGATAGTCGTATTCGTTATGATTGACCAGAATGGTGCGGTCAACGTCGTACCAAAGCACAAAATGGTAGTTGGTCGGCTTGTGGCGATGAACTCGGACGAGCGAAGTGTCCACATTGTTTTTGCGAAGTTCTACCACGCAGTCGCGGCCATTCTGATCGTCGCCCATATTGGTCGCGAATGACGTCTTAAGCCCCAGGCGTGCGGCAGCAACGGCGGCATTGGCGCTATTGCCAACAGCGCGAACCACCTTCACGTATTCGAAAGGTATTTTGTCGCCGAATGGCAGGCAGATTTCGCATTGGTCGGTATTGACCTTGCAATGCACGTCAGCATTTTTGAGGCGAATGAACGCGTCTGTGGTGATATCGCCGATTGCGAGAAAGTCGATTTTGTTGGAGAACATTGGGAATATTATAACATGAACCGCGAGGTCGCACCTCGAGAATAGAGTAAAAATGTCAAATTTCAAAATCCAAATGACAAATCAATGTCAAAGTTCAAATACCAAAGTCCAAATGAGGGGTTTTAACATTTGGATTTTGGATTTGATTTGTCATTTGGATTTTGAAATTTGACATTTATCCTATAGGTGCGACCTCGCGGTAGATTTGGTACAATATCCCCATGACCCTCCGCGAACATATCAGAATTGCTTATAGTAACAAAACCGCCATTGGCCACTTCAACGCCTCCACGCTCGACGGCATCTGGGCTATCGCCGATGCCGCGCAGGAATTGAAATTACCCGTCATCGTCGGCCTTTCCGAAGGTGAGCGCGATTACGTCGGCGTGCCAGAAGCCGCGGCCATTATTCAGAGCATCAGAAAAGAGCGTTCGCAGGACATATTTTTGAATGCCGACCACACCTATTCTTTTGATCGCGTGAAGCAAGCCATAGACGCTGGCTTTGACGCTGTGATTTTCGATGGCGCCAAGCTCTCTTTGGAAGAAAATATCGCTATTGCAAAAAAGTGTGTGGAATACGCGCGGACGAGCGGTCGTGATGTGATCGTCGAAGGCGAGCTCGGCTTCATCGGCCAATCTTCAAAAGTCTTGGATGAAATCCCTGCCGGCGCCGTCATCACCGAAGCGCAAATGACCAAAGCCGAGGATGCGGCGAGATTTGTTTCGGAAACCGGCGTAGATTTGCTTGCGCCGGCAGTAGGGAACATTCACGGCATGATCCGTGGTGGCGATCCGGCCTTGAATGTGAAGAAAGTCAAAGAAATTAGCGACGCAGTCGGCATATCGCTCGTGCTTCATGGCTCTTCCGGAAACGCCATGGACGAAGTGGAAAAAACTATCGAAAATGGCGTTTCTATAGTGCATGTCAGCACCGAATTGCGTTTGGCGTACCGCTCCGCTCTGGTACAGTCACTCTCTGGAGACCCAGAAGAAGTCGCGGCCTACAAATATTTGAAGCCGGCCAAGCTTGCTATGCAAAAAGTGGTCATGGAGAAATTAAAAGCTTATAATTAAAACTATATGTCAACTATCGAATTTGATGAAGAAAATTCTGGCACGGATATGTCGCAAAGGCCAGCCGTAAACACCGCCATGTCTTCGGCTTCTGTGTCGCAAGACGAGGAAGCAGCCATGCCGGCTCATTATTCGGAACAACCAAAAATGATTCAGTGGCTGATGCGCCACCATATCGCAAATTCCAGCAAAGCAGCAAACGCTATGCTTTTGGCCATCGTTATCATTTGCATAATATGTGTATACATACTGATCAAGTTTATGTAGTAGTTATACAGAGGATCTCTGTTTTTGACATCGTATAAAAGACGTGTATACTATGACGCATGCTGTCACTGGCTTTCGAAAAGCGCGACATGAAGCAAAAAAACGGTAGTTTGCGCGAAGACGCGCAACTTCCGGCGATTTTTTACGGCCCAAAAGAAACTTCCACGCCTATTACGGTTTCCATGAAAGAATTTGGCAAAGTTTGGAAAGAAGCTGGCGAATCCTCGGTGGTTATTCTCCGAAACAAAGCTGGCGCCGAGCATGAAGCACTCATCTATGAAGTTGATGTCCATCCGGTCACTGGCGTCCCTCGCCATGCCGATTTTTATGTCATCGAAAAAGGCAAGAAAGTCGAGGTTGCCGTAACTCTGAATTTTACCGGCGTTTCGCCAGCCGTGAAGGACAAGGGCGGCATTCTGGTCAAGGTTCAGCGCGATCTCAAGATCGAAGCCGCACCTCGAGATCTGCCGCGCGAAATTATTGTGGATATTTCCAAGCTCGTCGAGCTTACCGATACTATCAAAGCCAAAGATTTGGTTATGCCAACGGGTGTAGAGCTGAAAGTCGCACCAGACGAAGTCATTGCCTCTATCGCCGAAGCCAAAGAAGAGGTTGTCGAAGCGCCAGCAGCTATCGACATGGCAAATATTGAGGTTGAAACCAAAGGCAAAGAAGTAAAAGAAGGTGAAGCACCGGCAGCGGCTGATGGCAAGAAGGCTGGTGAAGCGAAAGGGGGTGATACGAAGAAAGCGCCAGAGAAGAAATAACCCATATTTTTTACCACCCCTCCTCTTTGAGGAGGGGGTAGGGGGTGGTGGTGATAAATACCACACTGCCTTAGAATTTTAGCTTTCACACCACCCCGCCTCGCGGACTCGGCACCCCTCCTCAGAGAGGAGGGGTGGATGCAACGTGATTGGTTATTTACTCTGTATTTCTCTATAATGTAACTACAAAATGCGAAATTTTGTAAAAATCACTTTTTTTTCAGCATGCCTGTTTATTTTGCCTGCCTTTTCGCATGCTCAAACCCTAACTGCAGATCAAAAAGCGCAATTGGAGCAGCAATTGAGTCAAGTTGAAGCTGAACAAGCGCAAGCCGAGAAGGATTTGGCGACAACGCAAGCCCAAAGTGCTTCGCTTGCGCGCGACATTGCGGTCCTTTCTGCCAAGATCAAAGCCGCGCAACTCAACATTAAAGCCAAAAATCTACTGATTCAAACTCTTGGCAATGACATCGTTGTAAAGCAAGCGCATATCAGCGACCTCGAAGATCACATTGCTCGTGGCAAACAAGCTTTGGGTGACATTCTGCGGCAGACCAATGAACTCGACGCCTATTCTTTGCCAGAAGTGGTACTTTCACAGAGAACGATTACCGGCTTTTTTCAGGATATCGATTCCTTCGATTCGGTCAATGCCAGTCTACAGACTTTGGCAGCCGAGCTAGAGGCGGACGCGTCTTCCACTGCCGCAGAAAAAGATGCCTTGGATGTGCGCCGGAACAAAGAAATGGATGCAAAGTACGCCATTCAGCAAGAAGAAGCCAACATCCAAAGCGACCAACAGCAGAAAAACGTTTTGCTAGCAGTGAGTAAAGGCAATGAAAAATCCTACAATTCGGTGATCGCACAAAAGCGCGCGGCCGCCGCCGTTATTCGTGCCAAGCTCTTTGCCTTGCGCGATACCGCAGCTATTCCTTTTGGTCAAGCTTTGCAATATGCCACGGCGGCACAACAAAGGACGGGTGTGCGACCAGCGTTTCTTCTGGCGATTTTGACCCAAGAATCCAACCTCGGCAGTAATGTCGGCCAATGCTATTTGACCAATAATTTGACCGGCGACGGCGTCAGTGCCAAAACCGGCTCGGCGCTCTCGCGGGTCATGAATCCCACGCGCGACGTGCCGCCTTTTATTTCTATACTGAACCAGATCGGCGGTGACCCGGCGAAAACGGTGGTATCTTGTCCGCAATCGGTCGGCTGGGGTGGCGCCATGGGCCCGGCGCAATTCATCGCCTCGACGTGGATCTTGATGGTCGACCGCCTAAGTTCCGCTCTGAATATTAGCGGCATGCCTGACCCTTGGAATCCTTCTCACGCGATCATGGCGGCGGCAATGTATCTCTCCGATCGTGGCGCGATATCCGGCAGTTATACCGCAGAGCGAAACGCAGCTTGCAAGTATTATTCTGGTTCGGCTTGTGGCAGGAATGGTAATACCGCCTACGGCAACTCCGTGATGACTTTGGCGGACAATATTCAGCGAACGATGATAGATCCGTTGCAGGGACTATAGTCAGACCGACATCAGACCCCACCCCAGCCCTCCCCTCATCTGAGGGGAGGGGGCATGCCACGTTAGTATTGAAATAACTATATAAGTCGCGTTCTCCCCCTCCTCGTCTGAGGAGGGGGCCGGGGGGCGGTCTGAATTCCGCATTCCACTTATGAGGGGAGGGTCGGGGTGGGGTCTGATGGGGTGGTCTGAGAGAGATTGCATTAACCCGTAACTCATGTTAAATTGCTGTAATGAAAAAAGAAATTCATCCAAAGAACTATCGCCCAGTCATTTTCGCCGATAATAGTAGCGGTGCCAAATTTTTGATCCCTTCGGCGATCGAGACCAAAGAAACCGCAAAATGGACTGATGGCAAGGAATATCCGCAGAAATCCGTGGAAATTTCCAGTGCCTCGCATCCTTTCTATACGAATGAGGAAAAAACTATCGATGCCGCTGGCCGTGTCGAGAAGTTTAAGACCCGCCAATCAAAAGCAAAGCTGAAGAAATAACGTTTCTGTCATGCCGGCGAAAGGTTCTCATATCGTGTGTCATTCCCGCGAAGGCGGGAATCCAGGATTAAACTCAAAATCCAAAATCCAAATGACAAATCAATGTCAAAGTTCAAATGAAAGCCTTTCCGATTTGGATTTTGGATTTGATTTGTCATTTGGATTTTGAAATTTGACATTTTTACTCTGGATTCCCGCTTTCGCGGGAATGACAAACGCCAATGAATCTTGAAACTTATAAAAACAACCCAAAGACGGCTTTTCTCGCCGGTCTTTATGAAAAACTCCTCAAAGATGAGAAGGAGACTTTGGCGATGATCGAAAAGGATCCGGACATGAAGGAATTGGCACAGCACGACCTCGATGCCATTTTGGAGCAAAAGAAAACACTGGAAGGGCAGATGGCTTCGATTCTGGAGGGTGATAAGGAAGAAGTGGAAAATCCCACAGAAATGATCCTCGAAGTCCGTGCCGGCGCTGGCGGCGACGAAGCCGCGCTTTTTGCCGCTGAACTTTTGGAAATGTACAAAAGGTACGCCGAAAGCCGCAAATGGTCGGCACGCATTACCGAAGAGTCCAAGAACGATATTGGTGGCTACAAGGAAGTTTCGCTAGAAATAAAAGGCAAAGAAGCCTACCAAGACTTACGCTGGGAAACCGGCGTGCATCGCGTCCAGCGCGTGCCAGAGACGGAGAAAATGGGCCGCGTTCACACTTCCACGGTGACGGTGGCGATACTGCCTATCAGAAAAAAGACCAAGTTTGTTTTGAATCCGACGGACCTCGAGATCGAAACTTCGCGTGCCGGCGGCAAAGGCGGCCAGAATGTGAACAAGGTAGAAACCGCTGTGCGTATCATTCATATCCCGACTGGCATGGATGTTCGCTCCACCGTCGAACGCAGTCAGAATGCCAATAAACAGCGCGCACTGGAACTCTTGACCGCGCGTCTTGAAGCCAAAAAAGAAGAGGAAGAGATGAAAAAGTTTGCATCCGACCGCAAAGGCCAGATCGGTACCGGTGACCGCTCGGAAAAAATCCGTACTTACAATTTTCCGCAGGACCGCGTGACTGATCACCGCATCAAAGAATCCTGGCACAATTTGCCAGAAATCATGAAAGGCAAGCTGCAACCGATAGTCGATGCTTTGCATGAGTTCGAGAAGACGGGGAAGGTGGGGAACGATCTAGAAGTTTGAATTTAGAATATAGAATTTAGAATATTCTATATTCTAAATTCTTAAATCATTGACTTCGTAACCCATTCTTGGTAACTTGATACCTACGATGTCAAACACCACAAATCCCACGATTGACGCCATGTTCAGTGCTGGAGCGCACT
>CAYTUZ010000014.1:0-13571 GCA_964441635.1 uncultured Candidatus Saccharibacteria bacterium | reverse complement strand
AGCTTCATTCAAGCATGGCATGACGACACTCAATTCAAGCTGGCCCGGAGTATTTTTTTGGCCAGACATTTTACTTGATCTTATAAACCGCATTTCCATAGTTAGTATCATATACCATATCCTGAAAATGAGAATTGTGATTCAGAATATAGTTGAAAGTCATATAGCTGGTCGTCGTTACAATATATTGACTATGGAATTGCTGTGTGAGCACATCTACAATCTTATCGCCTTCGTTTTTGGCCCACTTTTCCGCTCCATCATTGGTGCGAAAAGCCGCAACTTCCTGTGCGTCGAGATCCGGACATTTTTCTGTTGTGCAAACATATCCATTTTGGGCTATATGGATCGACAGCCAATACAATTCTGGGTTGTATGTGTACAAGAAACGAGGTTCTATGCCGCTAGTATAATAATTTTCCGGACTAAAATAATACAACTCTGGAAACAGACCCCAATTCGATACGAAGACTATATCGTGTGGCTTGGTATTCATTTCTAGCCACGTGCCGATTCGATAAAATTCATTCTCTCTTGCCCCATGCGCTAACCTATCCTGCAAGAAAAACAGATTTGATGAAAATATATATATAAGAGCGACTATCAAACCACTGGCCAATCCCCTTTTTATGGCTTTGCTACCAGAAATCGACAAAGACCGAAACACATAGTCGAATGAGAATGCCACATAAATAACGGCAAAAAAAGTGAAATAATCTCCAAAGCGGCCGCTAATAGCGACTGTTCCCAAAAAGAACAGGGCGATAAGAAAAAGCATAGTCGTCTGCAATATTTTCCTTTCTTTTCCAAGGTCAAGAAAATACTCTGCTGCAGTGATTTTCTTCCATTTGTAGGCGATATAGCCGAAAATATCCACTGCCAAAGCTGACACAAAAGCCATAAATACGAGTCCATTAACTTTGACCAGATTGATAATATCTATCGGGTACAACTCACCGCCTTCAGCAATATTAATCTTCTTGCCGATAATGGTATCGGCGTAAGAACCGAAGATAATTTCCTTCATATAAAGAATAAATCCCGATGACACAAGATACGTTCCGGCAATTGCAACAACCGTTCCCCCGACACAAGCTATAAGACTCTTGTAATCGGATTTTACGCCGTAAAATCGGCGCATAATACAATATACGATCACTACACCAATAGGCATGAAGAATGTGGCGCTATGCCAATAGATATAAAATATCGTCAGAAAAAAGATGCCCCAATATTTTTTCTTGTATAGAAATACTAGAAGCACCAACAAGAGTGACGGTGCCAAGGCATAGGGACGAGACAAAAAGAATCGCCAGATTGAGTCTGTATTTGAGATTGCAAGCATTATGACTGTCCAAAGAAGTGGTTTTTTGATGTCGATCTTTTCCACACACCAATACAAGAGCACAACTGCAATGGTAATGGCGAATACCGCATAGAGTTTGATGCCCAAATAAAGCGGAGCTATATATGTGAAAGGTATAGCAACCAAATAGAAAAGGAAGTTGTAATAGATGAAATATTGGTTACCCTGCGCCATCTTCGAGAAATAGAGTGTCTTGAAGTCTTGCAATGAACTGAAAAAGCCGTGTTCGCGCATCTGCTCGGCGAATTGAAAGTGGAAAAAATGATCGTCCGAGCTCGATAACGTGCTTACAGAAAAATAAACACTAAAGAAGATTATGAAGAAGAGCGCAAAAATCAGAGATAACTTCAGGACTTTGCTCTTATTTACGTAGTTGTAACATAACAAAAAGAATCTTTTCAGAGATTCTTTGATCGCATGGTATTTTCCCGACATAGCTCGAAATATAGCATTTCATGTTAGAAAACAAAAGCCCCTTGCTGGGCTTTTTATTTTATACTCAAACTCTAGTAATTGATAAGCGATGAAACAATTACTGGCAAGTAATATTGTTGTTGGTCGGGATACTACCAACATAAGCAGGATCTGTCCTTCCGGATGAATCTATACAGAAATACGAGTTACTAGCAACTAGGTGGCCATATATGGCATAGGTTGTCGGATTGCCGTTGTTTGCTGCTGCTCCACCGAGGAAGGTGATGTTTCCGCCTTGTGCGTTTGCATCGGCTTGAAGTATTGAAGTTTTAGCAGTTTGAGGACCGTTTGCGAGCAAGTTAGCGGCACCACTATTGATATTTGTTACGTTAAGATCCGAGTAATAAGTACCATTATGACCCGATTCTAGCGCTGTACGTAGCTGCTGCACATCGGAAATAATCCTAGCATCCTTACCCTTCTGCCTCGCACTGTTTAGTGACACCAATACAACAGATGCCAAAACGCCTATAATGGCGATGACCACGAGCAATTCGATGAGGGTGAAACCTTTTGTATACTTTTTCATAATATTACTTAATAATAAGTTAATTAGTCATTGTATATTAACATATTTGGATGAGAGTACTGTTGATAACCTATCACTAATATACAACAAACCCCCATAGCCGTAATAAGACAAAAGCCCCACAAGGGGCTTTTGTCGATACAGAGCAGAATAGTAACCGATACAACTACTGGCAAGTAATATTGTTGTTGGTCGGGAGGGTGCCGGTAAACGAAGGATCAGTCCTTCCAGATGAATCTATACAGAAATACGAGTTGCTAGCAACCAAGTGGCCGTATATGGCATAGGTTGTCGGGTTGCCGTTGTTAGCAGCTGCTCCAGCGAGGAACGTGATGGTTCCACCTTGTGAGTTTGCATCAGCCTGAAGTATAGCTGTATTTGCTCCTTGAGGACCGTTTGCGAGCAAGTTAGCGGCACCACTTGAGATATTAGTAACGTTAAGATCTGGGTAAACAGAACCATTGTAGCCAGATTCCAAACCAGTGCGCAACTGCTGCACATCGGAAATAATCCTAGCATCCTTGCCCTTCTGGCGTGCGCTGTTTAGGGAAACCAAGACCACAGACGCCAAGATGCCGATAATGGCGATGACCACGAGCAATTCGATGAGGGTGAAACCTTTTGTATACTTTTTCATAGTATATTTACTTATGATAATTATTACTTATAATAACAGACCTTTAATAAAACTAAGGTTGTTGGGGATATTATAGCATCCGCTGGGAAATCCCGTGCAACTTGGGGTGGGGATAACGCATCATCGCAGAGAATTTGGAATTTAGAATTTAGAATTTAGATTAGAATCTTTAAATAATGGCTTTACTGGGCTTTATTCTAAATTCTAAATTCCAAATTCTAAATTCTAACTACTGTGCGCTGGCAATGCTGTAAATCGGGATTAGGACAGACGCGAGCAAAATAGCCACGCCGCCGCCCAAAAGCACGATCATCAAAGGTTCGATCAAGGATACTAGAGAGTTGATGGCTGTCGTCACTTCGCGGCTATAAAACTTTGCCACAGTCTTTAGAATACTGCCCAATTCGCCGGTTTCTTCGCCGACTTTCATCATCTGCGTCATGATGCCGGGAATTTGCTTCGGATACGCCGCTAGCGATTCCGAGAGAGTCTTGCCGCCTTTTACGGAATCGATGGTATCCCTGATGATCGCTTGGTATATGCTGTTACTGATAACATTTGAAGTCAATTCCAGAGAATGGACGATTGGGATTCCAGAAGAAAGCATGGTTGACATGTTGTCGGAAAGGCGAGCCAAATAGAGCTTTCGGTACAGTGAATTGACATAAGGAACAGACAGTTTGAAGTGATCAAAAGCATTTTTACCCTCGGGTGTGCGGATATAGCGCACGAGGAAGAAACCGCCGACAATCACCACTGCCAAGACCACGAAGCCATAGCTCACCAAAAAGGCGCTAATTGCCATAATTACGCGGGTATATACAGGCAGTGCCACGCCCGACTCGGCCAGAATCGAGCTAATTTTCGGAATGACCATGGTAAACATAAGGATCATAACAGTCACGAATGTCACGACCACGAAAGCTGGGTAAATAAGCGCGCCTTTGACCTTTGAGGACAACTCATAGGTTCGGTCTAGATAATCCGCCAAATACAAGAAGGTGTCGTTGAGCTTACCAGATTCCTCGCCAGCCTTGACCATGCTGGTATAAAATTCATCGAAAATCTTGGGATGTTTTGCCAAAGCCGCAGAAATAGATGCTCCACCTTGCAGGTCGGACGAAACTTCCGATAGTGTCTTCCCTAACATATGGTTTTCTGTTTCCGAGGAAAGCAGGCGGAAAATACGCAAAGCCGAAACTTGCGCGTCAAAAAGCGTCGACAGCTGGCGTGAGAGGATGACTACATCCTTCATGGAGACGCGGTCAAAAAGCGCAATATTCTTTGACAAGAATGAGCCCTTGTCAGCTTCATTGATAGTGGTGATGACAAAGCCACGCTTTTGCAATGAAGAAATAGCGACTTCGACATTGATAGCGTCGATCGAGCCATTTCTTTTGGCTCCGGTTTGGTCTACTGCATCGTAAATAAATATCATATTTTTACAACATTCTCTCCAGTGTCTTAGGATTAACTGAATTCATGTAGGCATTCTCGACCGAGATTTCGCCGGCGCGGACCAATTCCGCCAAAGAGCGGTTCATATCCACCATACCTTCTTGCGAACTGGTTTCGATGACAGTTTGGATCTCATAGACGCGCTTTTCACGGATCAGGTTGGAAACAGCGTTATTATTGATCAGAAGTTCATAAGCTGGAACCAAACCGCCAGCAATGCGCGGGATCAAGCGCTGGGAGAATATGCCAGTCATGGAACCAGCGAGCTGGATGCGGATCTGGTCTTGTTGGTTGGGCGGAAATGAATCGATGATACGGTTGATAGTCTGCGCGGCATTATTGGTGTGCAAGGTAGAGAAGATCAGGTGGCCAGTTTCGGCGGCGGTCACGGCAGTCGCGATAGTCTCGGTATCTCGCATTTCACCGACCATACAGACATCGATGTCTTCACGGAACATGGCAACCAAGGCGTGCCCGAAGGTCGGCGCGTCCAGACGGATCTCGCGCTGGTCGATCATCGATTTTTTGGACTCGAAAATGTATTCGATCGGATCTTCGATGGTCATGATATGTTCGGTCCGAGTTTGATTGATGATTTCGATCAGTGTCGCCAAAGTCGTAGTCTTGCCTTGGCCGATCGGCCCCACACACAGGAAAAAGCCTTGTGGTTTCCTAGTAAAACTCTCCAATATCGGCGGTAGATTGAGTTCGGTAAGCGTCCGGATTTTCTTTGGGATCAAGCGCAGAGCCACGGACAGTTCGCCTTGGCGATAATAAGTATTGCCGCGAAAACGCGCGTGTGTCAGGCTGTAAGAAAAGTCTACATCTTTGTTCTTTTGCAAGATATCCTTGCTGTCCGCGGTCAAAAAGATGTTGCAGTATTCCTTCATATCCGCCGCCGATATCGTGGGCCTCTTCACGAGTGGGATCAGGTTACCTGACACGCGAATGACTGGCGGCCGGCCGCTCGATAGATGTAGGTCAGAAGCACCTTCTTTTATCAGTAGGTTTACTAAGTCTTCGATTTCTTTGCGATAGTCCATATGATTTATATTTTTTTACTTTGACATATTTTCTCGACTTCGCCCAATACTTCCGACGGAATAGTCGTAGCTTTGACGATGTATCCGTCGATGTTCATTTTTTTGGAACGAGCAACGTCTTCCGAAGCGCTTTGGTTGGTCAGCATAATGATCGCCGAATTTTTGGCTAGGGCTTCCTTCCTGACATGCGCGACAAATTCCAAGCCATCCATCGCCGGCATGACAATATCGACGAGCATCACGTCCGGCTCATAGCCGTCACGCAACATCTTTAGCGCATTTTCCGTCGAGTCGGAAGATTTGACCTCATAGCCAGCCTTGGTAAATTTCAGAGAATACATATCGAGGAGAAAGGTGTCATCATCGACCAATAATATTTTTTTCGGGATTTCAGACATTTGGTTTATTATATCATAGCCCGGTTTGGCTTGGTGTGAATAAGCACGAACGAGCTACAACTTATTAACTTCTTCAAAAGGCACTTTCTTCTGGAAAGCCTTGATGATCGCGTCTTCTTTGATGGTCAACGCTCCCTTGGCGCGTAATAGCTTTGCGATTTCCAATTCTGTGGGATTCTTTAGCACAACCTGCTCAATGTCTTTGTCCATGGAGAACATTTCGAAAACCGCCATGCGGCCGCGGGTGCCCTTGGGACAGTCCGAAGTCGGCTTGAGCTTGTAAACCGTGTCGCTAAAAGGCACCAGTTTCTTGTATTCTGCCGGCAAGTCCTCGAATTGGTGGTTGATCATGGCTTTGATACTGCCCTCAACCTTTACTTCTTCGCCGCCACCCGGGCATAGTAGGCCGACTAGGCGTTGCGCCACCGCGAGGATAAGAGTCGGACCGATAAGATATGGATCGACACCCATGTCGATGAGGCGAGGAATGGCGCCAGCAGCGGTATTGGTGTTCAAAGTCGAAAAGACCAAGTGGCCGGTAAGTGCCGCTTGCACCGCGAGCTGGGCGGTCTCTTTGTCGCGGATCTCACCAACCATGATAATGTCGGGGTCTTGGCGCAGAGTCGTGCGCAAACCGGTGCCGAAGTCATAGCCGATTTCCGGCCGGACTTGCGACTGGCTCACACCTTCGATCTGGTACTCAACTGGGTCCTCGAGTGAGAGCACGTTGTAGCTTTCGCGATCGATTTCATTCAAGACAGAGTAAAGCGTTGTTGATTTTCCGGAACCGGTCGGACCGGTGATGAGGATCATGCCATATGGCCGAGCAATCGCCGAACGGAACATTTCCAGATTTTGCTTGGTCATGCCCATATCATCGAGTGTGCGAATGCCTTTGGCTTGGTCCAAGATACGCATCACGATCTTCTCGCCAAAATAAGCCGGAAATGTCGAAACACGGAAGTCGATGCGCCGGCCGTCGATCCTCGCCGAAAAGCGCCCGTCTTGCGGCTTTCTTTTTTCGTCGAGGCGCATATTGGAGAGGATCTTGATGCGCGCCACTACCGCGGAATGGACCTGCGGCGGCAGAACTAAGCTGGTATTCAAAACGCCGTCCACGCGGAAGCGCACGCGGAGCTTGTCACGCATATGTTCGATATGCACATCGGAAGCCTCGCCTTCCACAGCATAACGCACGATCGTAGCGACGATCTTGACCACGGGCGCGTCTTCGATGATCAAAGCCTCGGTTTCACCTTCTTTCTTTTGCGCAGTCTTATCTTCTTTCTTTATATCCGCCGCATCTACAGACAATTCTGTTTCCAGTTCGGTCAGCGCTTTCGACACTTCGCCGGTGATGCCTTTGTACGCTTCCAGAACTTTGCCAAAGTCCTCCGCGGTAATCAAAAATATCTTGTAGGCAATGCTGTTTTTCGAAGTCAGGAAGGAAAGCGCGTCGCGCGCTTCCATATTGTCAGGATCCACCAAGCCGACTTCGAGCACGCCATCCTTCATGCCGATCGGTGCAAAGCGATAATGCAGAGCTGATTCTTCCGGAATGTATTCCAGAATTTCATAGGGAATGGTCGTCTCACCAATGTTGCGAATCGGTATGTTTAGGAATTCGCCACGCGCGACCAAAATATCCTCACTCTTCACACCGCGCGCGACCAAAATTTCATCCAACGAAACACCTGAACTGGTCTGCTTGCGAATCTCGCGCAGATCGTCTTTGGCGATCAATTTCTTTTGCAGTAAGATGTCTAGAACACTCATTGTTAAATTCTAGCACTCTTTTTATATTTTTGTCTTTGAATAAAAACCGGGGATAGGTGCAAAAGGATCAGCGCGGCCGACATTCAAGGTCGGAATCGGCACAGTATAGTCGACCAGCGACTGATAAGCCGGATTCTGGAAAAAAGTCGAGTCGATATTCAAAGCGTTGATTTGGTTGAGCAATCCCAAGACTTGCGCGGCAGCCACTTCCCCTTCTGGCTCTTGCGCCAAAAGTCCGCTGTCAGTCGAGGTTCCCGAACCCGACAAATAAAAGTAATAGATGAGAAATGCCGCGACAATAATTATGCCGATAATAATCCATGATTTCTTTGAAGAATTGTTTTTCATAGCATTATTTATAGCGTCATTATTGCTGCTCTAGCCAATAAGTTTTAAATTCGACCGTATAATCGTATATGCCGTTGTCATGAGCCTTCAAGCTCAAGTGGCTGACATCGAGCACATGAAGATCGGCTTCCAAGTCGCGCATAAACTGTATGAACTGTTGGTACGGCGCGCTGGTGCTAAAACTGACAGTTACCATGCCGATTGCAGATGTGGGCGCGGGTGGAATATTGACTACAGCCATTCCAGATTGAGCAGAGGGTGTGGGGCTAGCTGCTGGCGGCGGCGCGGACTGGGTCAGTGTTTTTTGAGGCGCGGATACGGTAATGCCATGCAGTGTAAAGCCTCGGCGCAGTGCGATGCTATTCAAGTCGATAATCAGCCTGATGCTATCTACGCCAGTCGGCAATATTTTGCCTAGGCGATCTTGGTCATTGGCCGACAGGCCGCTGTAATCCTTTGAAAGCTGGCCAAGTTTGTCAATGACTTTTTGTGCGTCACCTATCGCCTTTTGATAAGTTGAATTTACGGAAATAATCGCTTGAGTATCATTCCAGACCTTTTCGGTAAACTCCAAATAGACGCCGATGGCGAGGACGATCAATATGACAGCTGTGACGTTGCGATTCATGTTTATTTATTATTGGTTGTAGCTCCGGAATTGCCTTTCATATATATAACATTGGAAGGATCGATCGTTTCGACGAGACTAAAAGAAACCGAGCCGTCAGTCTCAACAGTCGGACTGGATATGATCGGATTCTTGACGATGCCATTTTGGCCATATTTGTCCAGCTCACTCAAAACTTGCTCTTGAAAAGCCACGGCTGACAAATTTGTGCCGGAACCTGAGAAAGTCAGGTTTATATCCGAAGAATTTTGCGAAGCGGAGGATCCAGTACCAGTCGAGAGCGGCGTCGTCACATCCATACTCAAAAGACGGGTATTTGCCGCTGTGGTTTTCGCTATCACGTCAAAAATATTCGAAAGAGCGATGTGCGTACTCAAAATCTTTTTGGCATCGTCAATTTTCATATTGGCGACTTCCAATTGTTGGATCAAAGTCGTGTTGAACTGCTTTTGCAAATCTGCCAATTGCTGCTTGTAAGAATTTTGATTATTCAAAAGAACAATTTTCCAAGAATATAAGACTGCGGCAATGCCCAAAGACACAATAAAGAGAAAGACAGCAGAATTGAAAAGCCAACTGCCAGTCTTCGAGGGACGAAGATGCATAGGCACGCCGGTATTCACCCCTTGAACTCCGACCGTCGGCAGAGGTTTTTTGGGTATGAAAGAAGTTTGAAATTTTGTTTCCATATACTTTCGCCTCAATTATAGCAGATCAAAGCAAGTAGACCTGTGAATAACAATTATTGGAGTTCGGAAAGCCGGCGCAAAGCAGTGCCGATTGCCACAGCAAATTCTGGTCCTGCCTGCGCCAGCTCTTCATTCAAGAACGCTGGAGTTTCTAGTTTGGCAAAAGGATTGGCATAAATGACTTCGGTCTGAAAGCCGATTTTGGCAATGTCGGTAAAACCCTTCAAGAGCGCGCCACCGCCAGTCAAAATGATTTTGTTGATATTCTTTTTGTATTTTTTCTGATAATTCAAGAGTGTGGTATTGGCTTCGTAGAAAATATAATCCAGGTTTACAACGATAATTTCGTTCATTTCTTTGTATTCCGGACCGCCCTTCAAACCATAGACACGCTTCATGTGCTCCGCTTCCACGACAGAAACCGAGAGTGTCTTCGACAAAGCCAAAGTGATATCTTGGCTACCACGATTGATGATATGCGAGGAACGCAAGACACCGCGCTCGACGATATAGAGCTTGGTAATTCTGGAACCAAAATCAAGAATCATGCTTGTGCCGACACCTTGGTCCAAAACCGCGCGGATTGAGCTGAAAATTTCGATTTCGTAAAAACTAGGACTAAGACCTGTACCAGACATGATCGTCTGGTAGTTATTGATATATTGGTTGTGGATAGCAACAACCAAAAGATCTTGGCCTTGCGGCTTTTCGCTCTTGGCACCGGCTTCTTCAGTGGTATAGGCATCTTCCCTAGGAATAACCGAGTAATCGAGCATGACTTCATTCATGGGCACGGGAATATATTTCCTAGCTTCGAGATTGACGACTTCCCGCAACTGTTTTTCTTCGACCATTGGCACGGTAATAAAAGAGATCAGGCTTGAAGACAAAGGCAGTGCCACGCCACAGATGGTAGAGGTGGCTTTGGATTCACGCAAAATGTCTTTTAGAGCTTCTGTTAGCTTGTCGACGGGCAGATTGGTGGCACGGCCGATTTCTACGCCGGCATAAGGGCCGAGAGCGAGTTCGCCGTAGGTTTCGAGCACCGACCGACCACGTTTTTTATTGATCTGCACAACCTTGACGGCAGAAGCGCCAATATCAATACCGAGAACACTATGCTCTTTTTTGAAGTTGAAAATCGAAGACAGGAAGGACATAGGGTTATTATACAAAGTATTGTTGTAAATAACCAATAACCAAGATCCAATAACCAAGGAATAATCAATAACCAATAAACGCCGACAAATGAATTATATTTGATTATTGGGTATTCCTTGGTTATTGTATCTTGGTTATTGGTTATTAATATGTTTATCAAATCACTCTACAACTGGTTTCTCGATTCCCTTTTCCCTCGCGCCCTCGAGGAAGATGAGCTTTTTAGCTTTTCTCCGAAACAAGCATGGGCGAAATTACCACGCTCTGGCTTGCCGCGCTTTGGCAAACCGCCAATTATGAATGCGGATTCGATTTTCGCTTACAAAGACGAGCGAGTCAGGAAAATGGTCTGGAATATCAAGTACAAGAAGTCGACAAAAGCAGTTTCAATGGCTGGTTTTGCTTTGTTTGTAACACTCCAGAATATGCCGGCGGCAATTTCTGGACCAATCGTATTGATCCCTATGCCTATAACCGCGAGAAGGCTGAATGAGCGAGGATATAATCAATGTCACCTATTAGTCGACGAGATTGCCAGACTAGATATCGACCACCAATTTGAAATAAGAAAAGACCTACTTTCGCGCATTCATCATGACAGCCGGCAGACCATGAAAAATCGCAAGGAACGCTTGGCGAGCACCAAGGGCATATTCGAAGCAAACAAGGATCATGCCAAAGAATTCGGTAAGCGAACAATTATTGTCATCGATGACGTGATCACGACCGGCAGTACCATGAATGAAGCGCTCTCCGTAATGCGAAACGCAGGTTATGAAAATGTTTCTGGACTTTCGCTCGCGCATTAGTGGCACCGCCCCGAAAAAGAGTTACGTTTGGCACTAGAAAACCGAGGAGACATCCTTTTTCTTGTCAAAAAAGGATGTCTCCTCGGTTTTCGTAACAATCAAACTAGTTTGATTTTCACAAACCTCCTTTTGCCTATTTTTAAAACCGTTGTTTGAGATGGCAGAAAATTGGCATCGGTAATTTTGGAATCATCTTCCAGCCGGACCGCGCCGTCATTTACCAGCCTGCGCCATTCGGTTTTTGATTCCACAAATTTATTTTTTACCAAAATATCAGCGAGTATATCATTCTCGGTAAGTTTTATCTCCAAAATATCCTCGGGTGTGCCGCCTTTGCCAAAAGTGTTGTTGAATGCTTCTTCCGCCTCTTTGGCTTTCTCTTCACCATGAAAACGCTTCACGATATCATATGCCACACGCGCCTTGGCGTCGCGCGGACCCAAGTTCATGATCGAATCTTTTTCCGACATCGGGATCCGCGTGCAATTCAAGAAAAGCACTTCGATCATAGGATCCGGCAAGGCCATGAGTGCGCCAAATAACTCATTCGGCCCTTGGTCAACGAAAACACCGGTGCCGTTTGATTTTGACATCAGCTCGCCGGTCTTCGGGTTGGCGATCAAGTTCAAAGCAATGACAAATTTGTCTTTGTTTTTAAAGCGTTTTAGAAGCGTCCGGCCAGCGAGGGCATTGAAGATCTGATCCGTGCCACAAAGTTCAGCATCAACATCCATAGCCACGCTGTCATAACCCTGCATCAGCGGATACATAAATTCATGGACATGAATGGGTGTTCCCTCTTTCAGGCGTTTTTGATACATGTCGCGTTCGAGCATTTGCTGGACTGTGAAGTTCGAGGCGAGGTCGAGCACATCAGCAAAAGAAAGTTTCGACAGCCATTCGGAATTGTATTTTATGGTCGCGGGATTTTCTTTGTCGTCAAAATTCAAGATTGACTTGAATTGTTCCACCCAGCCGGAGACATTTTTCTTCACTTCTTCGGCAGTCAATTGTTTTCGTGCGGCTTTTTTGTCGCTTGGGTCGCCGATGCGCGCGGTAAAATCGCCAAACAATAGGATCACCTCATGCCCCAACTGCCGCAACTCTTCCAGAAATATCACATTTTTGGCATGACCGAGATGGATGGCCGTCGAAGTCGGATCAAGGCCGTAATAAATCCTGATTTTTTCGCCAGACATGAGTTTCTTGACCAATTCATCTTTGGACGGAAAAGCTTCCGCGACCGTACCGCGGAGAAAAAGCTCTTCACATTTTTCTTTGGAAATTTTCATAATTTTATTTTTCCCATTCATTTCTTGAAATTACTGCTTGCCTCAAAATTCTGCTTAACAAATCAACACTGATATCGCCGCGGTGAGGATTGGGAATTGTGATTGAAAGATTGCCTTTTATCATATACGGGTGCTTACCTTCTTGAAAAGGTCCCTCGAAACCCAGAGACCGCATCTTCCTGACCAAAGTACCCCACGACACGGGCGTCAGTTTAGGCATATTTTGATACCGAAATGCGACGACTAGGAATCTTAAAATTGGGAATTGGAAGATTCTTCTTCAACCGGACTATAAGCCAACCCTCGATGGTTGAAAGCAAATTACCTCGGCATTCTTCAAGAGTTTTGCCGACCGCCCAAACACCGCGAAGTTCTTTGATTTCAGCGTAAAAACGCTTGCCACCGTCGATCATTTCGTAGACTGCCCTATTCAAATAGGTTGAAAGGTAATCTTGTATCATGCCCCTACTATATCGCACTATTCTTTTCCGTTCCAGTTTTTAGAAATATTACTTTTTGCTCCACTTCTTGACCACAAACGCCAAATAGATAAGCTCGAGAATACCTAGAGTGTTCACGATAAGTAGAATAATAAACCACCACTTTTCATCGCGCTTGGCGGCATACCAGAGCGAGTAGCCTTTGAGGACGATGATAACCACGACCAGAACCAGAGCTAGCACAAGACCCATTACTCCCAAACCAATACCTAGAGGAAGCCATGGACTAAAATTCCCCGAAGAACCAACATTGGCGAGATTGTACATAGTTTTTGCGTTACTTGTTAAGGTAACAACATTTTACTATATTTTTCCAAAAAAGTCTGCGGCAGTTTTTACTTGAAGTTCGAACTTTTTTCGCTGAAAATCCTGAATGATTTTTCCATGAATGAAATGCAGAGTCGCTTTGCGACACTGTTTTCTTTTTCGTCGCAATCTCAAAAAAGTGGAGTCGGACGGCACG
>CAYTUZ010000013.1:0-13726 GCA_964441635.1 uncultured Candidatus Saccharibacteria bacterium | reverse complement strand
AGCCTTGTGGTGCTCATCTTTTGTGACCGCGACCACCGGAATGCCGATTCTTCGCGATTTTAGGACAGCTTCCGCAGCGCGTTTTTGCACATCATTGCCATCGACAACTATCAGATCGGGATATTGCCATTCGCTATGGTTGAGCCTTCTTGAGATCGCCTCTACCAAACCTGCAATATCATTACTCTTTTCGCGCGAAATCTTAAACTTACGATATTCCGCATTGGCAAGCTGGCCATTTTCTGACACAACCATGGCAGCCACAACATTTGTGCCAGAGAGATGGGCGATGTCATAGGCCTCGATGCGAAAGCCGCCTTTTGTTTTATTTACATCTCTTTTTAGCAATGCCATATCGTTCACATGATCTAGAGCATAAAGTAGTTTCTTGGCTTTGTCCGCATCTTCAAACTGTAATTTCTTCACGCTTTCTTTCATTTCTCTTTCCAGCTTTTTATGCAAGGCTTCCCTTTTGCCTTCAAAGAAAAGAATCAGATGGTCGATCGTCTTTTGATATTGTTCGCGTTCTTCATCGCTTCCATTTGCCGGCGATTGGCCGATCGCCTGATAAAAAGCTTCGTGCTTCCTGTCATGAGCCTTTTTGTCCCGGAATGGAAAAAGGTGGCGCAAAATTTTCAGCGCCTCTTTTATTAGCCCAGAATGTGGAAACGGCCCAACACATTTCTTCACCTTGTATGGCAAAGTTCCTTGCTCTTTGTGTTGGTCATAATCACGGGCACGCTCCAAGAAAACTCGAGGCATTTCTTCATCGGTGATAATTACATACAGAGAACTCTTATCATCTCTTTCATCGACATTGTAATAGGGCTGATAACGTTTGATCAAAACACTTTCCAAAATGATGGCTTCCAAAACCGATCCAGTTTCTTGGAAGGTTAGTCCCGAAGCTTTGGTAACCATGTCCACAATCCGTGGACCGCGGGTAGCGATAATATCAGCAGAAAAATAGCTCTTGACGCGATCCTTTAGTGACGTAGCTCGACCAATATAAAGCGGCCTCTTTTTGGCGTCGCGGAAAATGTAAATGCCGGGCACGTCCGGCAGATTGAGTTTTGAAAGTCTTTGGCGGAGCATAAAAGTAAGAGTACAACAAAAGTTAATAATTGAACAATTGCATTTTGATTAAAAAATTCATACTTTTTTTATCAAAAATTCAGCAAAATTTCATAACTGTTTGATATGCTACTGCTGGCGCCGTGAAATGGCTTTCGACTCTCACCTCATCAATGAGAGTCTGCGGGTTCGATCCCCGCCGGCGCTAGTAGTAAATTAATGACCAGTATCGACTATTGATGTGCGATATGTGCGCTTGACTTTAATTTCTGTATAGCATAAACTTTTATTATTGATGAGGTGAGAGAAACCAATATAAAAGACTCGGCAGACCCGCTTCGGCGGGTTTTTGCTTACTTTTTGAGCACCCTCTTCAGATACTGCCCGGTATACGACTTGGGATTATTCGCTACATCTTCCGGCGTGCCTTTGGCAACGATCTTGCCGCCACGTTCGCCACCTTCGGGGCCGATATCGATGACATAATCGGCGTTTTTGATCAAGTCCAAGTTGTGCTCGATAACCACCACGGTATTACCTTTTTCAACCAATCTTTGCAAAATGTCGATCAATTTCTTCACGTCTTCATAGTGCAGGCCCACCGTCGGCTCATCCAAAAGATAAATGCTTTTTTGCACGTGCGCGCGGTACAATTCCGAAGAGATTTTCACGCGCTGGGCTTCACCGCCGGAAAGTGTCGTTGCCGCTTGACCCAGCTTGACATAGCCCAAACCCACTTCCGAGAGCGTCTGCAAGCGATCTTCGATCGCCGGAATATCCACAAAGAATTTTAGGGCTTCTTCGATAGTGAGTTCCAAGATTTCGTGAATATTTTTCTTGCGGAATTTTATGTCGAGAGTTTCTTTCATAAAGCGTTTGCCGTTGCAGACGTCGCAGGTGACGTAGACGGTAGGCAGGAAGTGCATCTCGACCGCGATCTCGCCATTGCCTTCGCAAGCCTCGCAACGTCCGCCGGGGCGGTTAAAAGAGAAGCGGCCGGGTCCCCACCCACGCGCGCGGGCTTCCGGCTCCGCGGCAAAGAGATCGCGAATGTGCGTCCAAGCGCCAGTATAGGTCGCGGGATTTGATCTAGGCGTACGGCCGATCGGTGACTGGTCGATGAGAACCGCGCGACCCAAATATTCCGTGCCTTTGAATTCTTTGGCATTGATAACGTCGTTGGTGCGATATGCCATCTCAAATCTGGCTTGCAAGTTGCGGTAGAGAATCTCGTACATAAAAGATGATTTACCCGAGCCAGAAACGCCGGTGATGACATTCAGGCAACCAAGAGGCACATCCACATTCATGTCTTTGATATTGTAAATCGAGGCGCCGCGGACCATAATCTTGCCTTTTGGTTCGCGCCGATGCTCCGGTAAAGCGATTTTCTTTTCGCCGCGCAAATAAGCCAAGGTCAAAGAATCGGAATCATTGTGCTTTGCGGTCAAAAGCTCGTCTAAATAGCCAGAGACGACAACATGCCCGCCATGGACGCCTGCGCCGGGGCCAATGTCGACAATGTAGTCTGAAGCAAACATCGTATCTTCGTCGTGCTCGACGATGATGATGGTGTTGCCGATATTACGGAGATGAAGAAGTGTGTTAATGAGCTTGTCATTGTCGCGCTGGTGGAGGCCAATGGTCGGCTCATCGAGGACATAGAGCGCTCCGACCAAACCGGAGCCGAGTTGAGATGCCAGACGGATCCTCTGTGCTTCGCCGCCGGAGAGCGTATTGGCGCGACGATCGAGAGTGAGATATTCGATACCAACATTCACCATGAATGACAGGCGGGCCTCAATTTCCTTCAGCACGACCTTGGCAATCTCTTTTTCCGCGGCGGAGAGCTCGATATGCTTGAAATAATGGACGGCTTGCTCGATCGACATACGAGTAATGTCGACAATATTCTTGTCGGCAATTATGACATGCAGTGCTTCTTCGCGCAGACGTTTGCCGCCGCATGTTTTGCAGGGCGCATCAGAAAAAATACTTTCGGTGCCGAGGCCGTTGCACGCAGCACAAGCACCGTAAGGCGAATTAAAGGAAAAAAGCCGCGGCTCAATTTCAGGATAAGAAAAACCGTCGTAAGGGCACATAAATTTTACCGACATGAGGACTTCATTATTAGTCAAAGCCGCGCCTGGAGCGGACATTTCCTCCCTCGGGCCGAATCGCCCCGCGCTGCTAAGGCCCGCGGGAGGAAACGTCCGCTCCGACGCGGCACCCAGATAAGAAATCTTTATGAGCCCATCCGCTTCTTGGATCGCTCTTTCGAGCGATTCCGACAGACGTTCGCGGGCATTATCAACATGCTTTTTGTCTTTAAATTCACTGACAAAAACTTCATCAACCAAGACGTCTATATCGTGCTTTTTATTTTTATCGAGAATAATCTGATCGCGTAAACGGTACGATTTGCCATCCACACGGACTCGATCATAACCTTTGCCTAAGAGATCATATAAAAGCTGATAATATTCCCCTTTTCTACCGACAACAACTGGCGCATAAATGGCAATTTTCGCATCGGTAATATCCACACCAAAAACTTTTTTGGCACGGGTAGTCTTTTCTGTCACACTTTTTATGATCGTATCCAGAATCTCTTCTTTGGAAATACGGTGAATAGCACGGCCGCAGATGAGGCAGTGCGGCTTGCCCACGCGCGCAAAAAGAATGCGCAAATAATCGTAAATTTCGGTAATCGTCGCCACCGTCGAACGCGGGTTATTGGAACGAGATTTCTGATCGATAGCTATTGCCGGCGAAAGACCGGTGATTTCGTCAACATCGGGCTTTTGCATTTTATGCAAAAACTGCCGTGCATAAGCCGACAATGATTCGATATAGCGCCGCTGACCTTCGGCAAAGATGGTATCGAAAGCCAATGAAGATTTGCCCGAGCCGGAAAGGCCTGTAATGGCAATCATTTTATTTCTCGGCATTTCAACCGTAATATTTTTCAGATTGTGCGTGCGTGCGCCTTTCACCACAATCTTGTCTTCGGCAAGAATTTTATTGGGATCCCGTCTGTTTGGCATAACGGGAGGATTTTAACACAAAATCTCTATTTTGCCAAAGCACGAACCTCCGCGACGATCTGGTCCAATGACGCTGTCGCTTTGACCAGGAATTTTTGCGCACCAAGTACTTTGGCCCTATTTATATCGCTAGCTTTGCTCAAATTTGACAAGATCATGATTGGCACGTCCTTGAATTTGGCATTATCCCGAATCTGCTTCAAAATATCAAAACCACTCATGCCGGGCAATAAAAGATCGATCATAATCGCATCGGGAATCGCTTGTTCAAGCTCTTTCATCGCTTCCTCGCCATTTTTGCAATGAGTGAGATTGAAGCCGGAATTTAAAAGCTTTTTACCCAGAATGCTGCCGATCAATTTGTCATCTTCAACCCAAAGAATCTTCTTGCCGGTTTCACTGTTGGTCTCAATTTTGTTTTCCGGGGCACAGCCAAAATGTTTGTCAATGCGACCGACAACATCAGCTACATCGGCTCGAAGCGTGACCACGAATTCTTTGACACTGCCCTGCGGCACTCGGCGCATATTTATGGGCACACCCTGTGTGGACATGAGGAATACCGGAATTTTCGCGAGTAGTGGTTCGGCTTGCTTCTTTTCCAAAATACTGTAGCCGTCAATACTCGGAAGATCGATGTCAACCAAGATCAAATGCGGTATCGTGTCAAACATGGCTTTCAAACCGTCGTTGCCATCTTTGTAGAATTTGCTGTCATAGCCAATATCGCAAAGCGCTTTATTCAAGCCTTCTCCAAAAGTAACATCGCCCGTGATTATCAGGACCTTTTCACCTTGGCAAGTTTTTTGTTGATCCGGCTGCATAGGCCTACATTCTAGCATATCAGCACCTTCGGCATGTGGAGAGCTTTATTTTCTGTCCTTCAAGCCGAATTTCTGCCGAAGTATGATAAGCTCATCACGAACCAAGGCAGCGGTCTCGAAATCCAGCTCTTGGACCGCCTGCGCCATCTGCTCTTCTTTTTGGCGCAGAAGTAGTTTGGGATTGGTTCTGGCCAATTCTTCGTCGATTTGCGCCATTCCTGCCACAGCTTTGTCGTGGCTAGTGCGCAACTGGTCGGTGATATCATGAATCTGCTTTTTGATCGTTTGCGGCGTAATGCCATGCTCTTTATTGTAAGCAATCTGAATATTGCGCCTTCTTTCGGTCTCATTTATGGCATTTCCAAGAGACTTGGTCATATTGTCAGCATAAAGAATAACTCTGCCAGCGGCATTCCTAGCGGCACGGCCGATGGTTTGAATGAGCGCGGTTTCAGAACGCAGAAAACCTTCCTTGTCAGCATCCAGAATCCCGATTAGAGAAACTTCCGGCAAATCCAGTCCTTCGCGAAGCAAGTTAACGCCGACCAAACAATCATACTTGCCTTTGCGAAAATCAGTAAGGATAGTGATGCGATCCATGGTTTTGACATCACTGTGAAGATAACTAGCTTTGATTTTCTTTTCTTTCAGGAATTCCGCTAGGTCTTCGGCCATTTTCTTGGTCAAAGTTGTCGCCAATACCCTGTCACCTTTTTTGATCGTCACTTCGGCTTCGGCTATAAAGTCAAAAATTTGTCCGGGGTAATTATCGCCACTAGGCACGGCGGCACTTACCGGTCGAATAATAATCTCTGGATCAACTAAACCGGTTGGACGGATAACCTGTTCAACTATCTGCTGACTTTCCTTGCGTTCATAATCACCCGGTGTTGCAGAGGTAAAAATTATCGGGCCAACTCTTTCTAGAAATTCTGGAAACTTAAGCGGACGATTATCTCGGGCCGAAGGCAAGCGGAAACCGTGCTCCACTAGCGTTTCCTTGCGTGAACGATCGCCCGCGAACATACCGTTCAACTGCGGCACCGTCACATGCGATTCATCGATAACCGTCAGAAACTGCGCGTTGCCATTCTTGTCATGAGGGAAATATGAGAGCAGAGAATCCGGCGGCTCACCCGGCATTTTGCCAGAAAAATGGCGAGAATAGTTTTCGATGCCATTGGTATAGCCGATTTCGCGGATCATAGAAAGATCATATTTGACGCGACGTTTGAGGCGTTCTGCTTCGAGCATTTTGCCCTCTTTGTCCAATACTTTTAGTCGGTCCACAAGTTCGGCTTGAATGGTTTCTAACGCTTTTTTTGTTTGATCGTCACTGCTAATAAAATGCTTGGCAGGAAAAATGTAGATCACTTCATGACTACCACGCAAGGATCGAGAAACCGGATCAATTTCGGTAATAACACCAATCTGCGAGTTCTGCGAGGTCGCACCTCGAGATTGTTGCGTTCCCCCCCTCCTCATCTGAGGAGGGGGCTGGGGGGCGGTTGAATCATATTCAATGCGATAAACAGTTCGATCATTCACCGGCATGACTTCGATAGTATTACCGACGGCGCGGAATTGGCCAGACTTGAGATCAGCATTGGTTCGCTCAAAATGGATGTCGATCAGTTTGCGGATCAATTCCGCTCGGGAAATTTCCATGCCGACAGAAAGTTTCAAATTTACTTTCTCATACTCGACTGGACTGCCCAAGCCATAAATACAGGAAACTGATGCGACAATAATGACGTCTTTTCGAGTGAGCAGAGCTTGCGTCGAAGCGTGCCGCAAACGCTCGATCTCTTCATTGATCATCGCTTCTTTTTCGATATAAGTATCGGTTGACGGAATATAAGCCTCCGGTTGATAAAAGTCATAGTAAGACACAAAATAATGAACGGCATTATGTGGAAAAAACTCGCGGTATTCTTGAGCAAGCTGAGCCGCCAAGGTTTTGTTGTGAGCAATAACCAAGGTTGGCTGATTGTAAGCCGCGATCACATTGGCCATACTAAAGGTCTTACCCGAGCCGGTTACGCCTAGAAGGGTTTGGCGATTCATGCCTTTTTCTAGGCCAGAAAGCAAAGCAGGAATCGCGGTCGTTTGGTCGCCGGCAGGTTTCATGTCGGTCGCAATTGAAAAAAGTGGTTTGGCCATTATGCGATTATATTCAAAGCAATAGCATATAAACCGAGAATCCTCAACTGCTCGGCCTTTGGCGCAAAAGCGACCGCTTGCGAAAGCAATTCGCTCGCTATCGGTTCGATACTGGCGCTTTGGTATTTATTTTTGTAACTCGTCGCGAAGAAAGCCTCATGAATCCGTGATGAAATCATTGCGGTAGCTGGCAGGCGATCATTATAGCCAGAGTCGGCAAGCAGTTTTTCATATTCCGCGACCCAACCCTCGGAAATATCATTGAGGAGAGCCGCAACTTTCTTTTGCGAGTCGGATTCGATTTTGCCGCTTGTATAGATCGTAAGATACGAGTCAGCGACTTCTAGAGACACGCCCAAGCTATTGGCAATCGCGCGAATGACGGTATTGATCCCGACAGGGAAAGAGCCAAAGAAAACACAAGTGTGTTTCTCGACGATTACGACATCGGTCAGTTCGCCATGAATATGGACGAGAGCATAGCTGTCTTTGTTCGGCAAAAGGTGTTGTACGCCGATATGGTGCAGCAGCAAAGATGAATGGAAGTAGATCGAGCTTGTATGGAGCGTATGCAAAGCGACTTCGCGGAATCGCTCCACGACATTTTTGGGAACAATACTGGCGGCAAAAGCGATCTCCAGAGTATTGGCGATTTTTCCATCCCATTGTGGGATAGAGTAGCCGTTCAAGCGAATATCAAAGATTTTTTCTTCGGCAATTTCCTCATTGTCTGCATCTTTGGAAAGATATTTTTCTCGTTCGCGGCCAATCAGCTCTTTGATGCTTTTTTTGGTGATGGCAGTTGGCCGATCGTATTTCTTGCCAATCACACGGGCATAAGAAGCAATCCACGGCGAAGACAGAACGTAGTGGACCTGCGCGATCGTCTTCGGGTAACTCTGGTCTTCCGATTGACGCCGTGCATGAAATTCTTTGGCGGCTTCTTCCATGGCATCTTTGATATGGTTTACCGCAGATTTTACGAGATAATTGCTGTCTGTCGCATCGCGTTGTTTTATGGATTTACTGCAATTGAAAAAAATTAATGGCAACTTACCCTTTCCGGTTCTGACCAAAGTCGCTCGAATGATCGAGCTTTGAACACTAACCATCAAGATGACTTTGTCTTTGGTTTTGGGAGCAAAAAGCATTGGCTATATTATACCAGAACTGCCTTGATTCTCCTCACCCCCTGTGCCACCGCTTCCTCCTTTTGAATCTTGAATTTCCACTTGCCCTCGGGACCCGCCAATTCTCGCGTATTCGCCACATGCGGCCCGCCACAGAACTCTTTGGAATAAGCGGTTTCTGGATTTTCTCCGATAAAATAAACCGACACTTCATTGCCATATTTTTCCCCGAAGAAATGCCTAGCACCGGTTTTTTCCGCTTCACTCTTGGTCATGACGACTTTATTGACCGGCAAAGCCGCTTCGATCTTCCGATTTATGATATCTTCAACCTTTTTCTTTTCTTCGTCAGTCATCTTGGCTCCGTGCGCAAAGTCGAAACGCAATCTTTCGGCAGTAATATTCGAGCCTTTTTGCATAACATTCTCGCCGAGAACGTCGTGAAGGGCTTGGTGGAGCAAATGAGTGGCAGTGTGATATCTAACAACCATTTCATTGCTAGAATCTTCCAGTCCGCCCTTAAATTTCTTTTCGGCACCAGTGCGAGAAAGGGCTTGGTGTTTTTTGAATTCATCCTCAAAATCTTTCAGGTCAACAGTCAAGCCTTTTTCTTTCGCCAATTCCACGGTCATGTCTATAGGCAAGCCGTAGGAAGTGAAGAGTTTTAACGCGTCAGCTCCAGAAATATTACCCGCAGCTAGCTTAGCGAACTCGCGACTGCCCTGCTCGAGAGTTCGTGCAAATTTATCAGTTTCATCAGTAAGCACAGTCCATATTTTTTCTTTCTTTTCCTTTGTCCCAAAGTCGTCATATACTTTTTCATATACATCCACGACAGAATTGATAAGCCGCGTGATTTCTTCAGGAGCTAACTTTTTATTATTAGAATGAAATATCGCCTTGCGAATAAGTCTACGTAAGACGTAACCGCGATCAGTATTAGACGGTGTAACTCCATCAGCAATCAGGAAAACCGAAGCACGAATATGGTCAGCAATGATTCTCTGGCTTTTTTCCGAGCCAGCCAAACTTTTAGCAACATTAAAAATCGACTTGAATAAATCCGTGTCATAAATATTATCAACACCCTGTAATGTCATCGCCAATCTTTCCAACCCAGCACCGGTATCGACTGAAGGTTTTGCCAGTTTGCCAATAATCTTGCCATCCTTTTTTTCATATTGCATGAAAACATCATTCCAAACCTCCACGACTTCCTTTTTGACATCGGCTTCCAGAAACTGTTCCTTGCTAATGAGTTTGCCACCAAAGGTATTACCAATATCGTAATACATTTCCGTGTCAGGACCACAAGGACCGTTATCGCCCGCTTGCCACCAGTTCGAATTGGCAGGCATGAAAAATATTCTGCTTGTTGCATTCCCCCTCTCCTCATTTGAGGAGAGGGTTGGGGTGAGGTCTGACTTGAAAACTTCCTGCCAAATCTCTGCTGCTTCATTATCCCTAGGCGCATTTTCATCCCCTTCAAAGACCGTGACGTACAAGCGACTTGGATCAAGTCCGAGTCCTTGATCGCCATTTTCCTCCTTCTTGGAAGTCAGAAATTCATAACTCCAATTTATCGCCTCTTTTTTGAAATAATCGCCGAGAGACCAGTTACCTAGCATTTCGAAAAATGTGGCATGGGTTTTGTCGCCAACATCGTCTATATCAATAGTTCGTAAACATTTCTGTACATCTGCCAGCCGCGTTACTTCTTTGCCATTTATGAGATATGGCTTGCCCAGCAAATATGGGATGAGAGGCTGCATGCCGGCAGTATTAAAAAGTGTAGAATCGGTCACACCCTTTTCATCGGTGGTTACAAGCGAAGCAGACGGAATGATAGTATGCCCGCGTTTTTCGAAGAATTTTAGAAACCGCGAGCGGATTTCGGAAGAAGTCATGAGAGAAATATAGCATTCTATGGCAAAATTTGAAAATCTCCATGAGCATGCTAATATTTACCGTTGGAAGTATTTCCAGTAGCAAAAAAGCGGAAAACAATTACAAAAGAAAGGACTTGTGAAAGATCAAGAAATTGAAATTATCGCCGAACTAGCTCAAAAGTTCAGTGTACGACTCGATCGGAGTGAAATCTCAAAAAGACAAAAACGCTTCAATGGCGACCTCGCGTTTTACTTGGAAGGTGAGCAGGATGATCGGCTCGTGCTATACAATCCGACCATCCGCAAAGTCCGCCTCTACAAGACCGGCGAATCGTGGGTCGGCGGCAATCATATAGCGGCCATCGCGATCGCTCTCACTGGACGCTCTGACCTTGAATGTCGCAGTAACCTCTTGGAGACAATTCGCGAGACAGAGAAGCGACTCATCGAATCGAGCATTATCGATGCTTTGCAGCTCGAACGCCAGTTCGTCGACTAAGGACATTAGAAAATGAGACTTCATATCAACCGATAGCTCCAAGTGGAGTTATCGGCCTTTTTTATTCTGACTGAAACTCGCAAGCCATTTCCTGTATTTCATATCCATATCTTCAAAGCTTTTAGAATTGTCGGCGATCTTTTTCTTGCCATGAACCATAACGATCTTGCCATCCAATTTTACCGGCTTATTGTAGAGTGGAACTTTAGCAAGCCTATCGATCTTTGCTTTTGCATTAGCCAGAATATCTGGAAGCGGCCTAGTCAAATCACGAATGAGCGCTTCTGCACTCAAAGACTTTTTGGTTGCCATCTTTATTAACTTCTTTGCCGAATAGAGCGAAGCATAGCTCCAAATCCGAGTTAATTCCTTGCCCACTCGCGGATTGTCCACGATATAGCCGAACTTCTTGAAAAAATAATCTCGCCATTGCGCCACGCCCAGTTCCGCCAAGCCATAACCGTGATAATATGCCGAACTTTCCCAATTATAAATATGCGGCACATTCAAGACACGGATGGAATCTTCGGAGAGATCAAAATATTTGCGGTTAATCCTTTTGGCGATATCAATAACGGTCTCCTTGGTCAGATGTGGACACTCATATATCTCCTTTTCAAAGAAAACCACAAACATAACATACATCATGTCGAGAGGTCTCAAAGGAAAAAGTTTGCGTATTTTTTTCTCAAACAATGGAAAAGGATACGGCTTACCTTCCGGGTCTTTGGCATAACGCATCCGCCACTCAATGCTCCCAGAAATTGTATCCATGAACATGCTTTGGGTCTCCGCCCAAGATACCGTCGATGGCGGATATTCATGGTTCACACAGACATCTTCTTGCATAGAATTGAGCCTGTCAGCAGCATGTCCAGCTTCATGAAAAACGGTATGGATGCCATTCACACCTGAGCCGACTTGGGCCAGAATGGCATTCGAGGTGAAATTACTCGATCCCGGCAAGCGTTTCTTGCCATTATAACGAACTAGCTCGGGATAGTGGCAAAATCCATTATTCCACTTGCCTTGTCGGTCCAAAAGATCGAGTGTCACAGTGCCACCCGCAAAGCCAATGCCTAAAGCGGCAAAAGATCGGCCCCAATACGAAAGCACGTTCTCAAAACCAAAGTATTTGTCTTCTTCTTTCACAAAGTCACCTGTCATCATATATGCGAAATTCCAAGGCTTGCGCAAGCCGGGTTTCCCTTCTTTTTCAAACTGCTTCTCCAATTCACGGATATTTTCAAAACCATATTTGGTTTTTTCGTATATATCCTCGAAGATCACAAACAATTCTTCCTTGGACATATCTTCGTCTATTCTGGCTTTGTATGCATAAAAATCCTCATAGCCCAATGCCCGAGCGTACTCATTGCGGCCATTCACCATCTGGATATAATCGTCGAGCGAATCTAGTGGTAATTTTTCCATAGCATCAAAGCAGGCTTTTCGGACAGCTTCGTCAGGATGAGTTCTCATAACCATGCGCATTTTGTTCTCCGAAGCCGCTGTAAATTTATTTGTTTTCGGATCTATGTAGCCTTCTGTGCGTTTGGATCGTGCTTGCATCACTTTTGCTTCAAGGTCTGCCACTTTCTTTTTGATAGGCAAAGCATGCTCCGGCGTCTGGTATATGCCGAAAAAATGGATCCACGTCTTTAGGCGCAACTTCATGGCAGTAGGAGCTTTTTTTAATAATTCCTTGGCTGTTTGCACGAGCGAAACGTCGGCACGGAATGCATCCCGATCTTCCTGTGCTTTTTTCATTTTTTCATCATAGCTATGGTCGCCCATGTATGACAGCCAAAAATAATCCTCATATTTCTTGTGCAAAACAGAATATTCTGCGTTCAAATATACGAGAAACTTCTTCGCAGAAGAAAAGTTGGCTGATTTATTCTTTTGAATTTTAACCATATGCTAATTATGCATATTTTCTTAAGATTTCAAAATCTTTCTTCAAACTTTCAATATTATTGGGGTTATAAACTGCCACACAAGGATGGTAGAGCGTAGCAATATCAATGTCACCGTAGGAGGCTTTGCCTTGATAAGCCTTACCATGCGCCTTACCTATCGGCTCCAATTCCAATTCTAGGTCAAACTTTTTCATAATGTAACCCATGGCATAACGGCCGAGAGTGGCGATCGCGCGCGGCTGGATGATTTCGATTTGGCGATCAAGAAAAGGTCCGTATATTTCTATTTCACCCGGAAGCGGGTTGCGATTTTCCGGTGGACGATCTTTCACGATATTGGTGACGTAGACAGTGTTTCGCAAAATACCAGCGTGAGCCAAGAGCTGATCGAGCACCTTCCCTGCCGCACCACAAAAAGGCCGACCGGTTTTGGCTTCATTCCTGCCCGGCGCTTCACCGACGAACATGATTTTGGCATCATGACTGCCTTCGCCTATCACCGGAAAATAGTTATTAGAAGTGCGGTATTCATAGAGTGGCGATGTCTTCAGAACTAGGATTTCGTCTCGAATCTCTTTCATTTGCTCGGTTTTGGTCATGATCTAAAATTTATCACAAAATCGTATTTGCAGACACAGGGCGTTTGGTGGCAGACGTGGCAGCCTTTGTAAAAATCTTTCATCAGTTCTTTGTGGTAATCAAAATTCAAGGAATTGAATACGCCCATAAAGCAGGAATATAGGTCAGCCGCTTCGAGTTTGACTTGCTCAAAATCCTCTTCACGGTGATGGCCACGAAAACGCAAGACTGCTTCTGACAATTCCCCGACTTCTTCGGCCATATGAATGCTGGCATGTTCAAGCGTACGGCTCTTCGCGGGATAAATATCATTGAACATAGCTTGGACTTCATGGATAGTCTTCGGTTTCAAATGTTTATTAGCCTTTAACTCAACCCTCTTTTTGACTCTTTTGGATTTACAAGCACAAGGACATTCACCACAATAGGAACAGAGATACGGAAATCTTTTCCAAACAATATCTTCGATATCTATACATATCTGACTCATGAGAGATGTGTACCAGCTCATAGCGATTACCAAATTTAACGCCGTTTTTTCAGTGTCATTCTTGCGCACACCTTTGAGGCCTCGCATGGAGAAACGTGAAATATTGGTC
>CAYTUZ010000012.1:9507-14048 GCA_964441635.1 uncultured Candidatus Saccharibacteria bacterium | reverse complement strand
CGTATTTTCCATCATTATGATATTATTTTCAACTGGCATTGTTCTTTCCATACAGTTTGGTCAGAGGAAGTGCTCGAAATAACACCCACAAAACCTGCAACATGAGTAAAAGTAAAGCTAATAACGAACAGCCTGCCGCACCGGACAGCAAACGAGTGATATTCGATGACAGCCCAAGACCGATCTACCATCATTCTGAACGGTCTGCAAAGATTCTGCGGCGGTACTTTGAACGCAGACAACAGCCGCCCATATTGCCACAGCAGCACCGGCCGACAGTCAACTCTTAGTTCTTTCTTCGAGACACGAAAGGCCCGCCCAAGTACTTGGCGGGTCTTTTCTTTTTTTGCTACAATCATCCTATGAAAGACAGCTCCAAAAAACTCTCGACCGAACCATACAAGGGCGTCCGGGACTTTTATCCCGAAGATATGGCCGTACAGAACTATATTTTTGATATATGGAAGAAAACCGCGCAAAGCTTTGGTTATGAGGAATACGGCGCTTCGATTCTCGAGCCAGCCAACCTATATCTCGCCAAATCTGGCCAAGAATTGGTAAACGAGCAAACATATACCTTCACCGACCGTGGCGACCGTGAAGTCACCATACGTCCAGAAATGACGCCATCCGTCGCCAGAATGGTTGCCGCACGCAAACGCGAATTGGCTCTGCCTTTGCGCTGGTTCTCTATTCCCAATCTTTTTCGTTATGAACAACCACAAAGAGGCAGGCTTCGTGAACATTGGCAGTTGAATGCCGATATTTTTGGCTTGGAAGGTATTGAAGCAGAAATAGAAATCATTTCTTTGGCATACCGGATAATGAAGAAGTTCGGAGCGCAAGATAGTGATTTTGAGATTCGCATAAATGACCGGCGACAGCTTCAAGCTGAAGTCGAAAAAAGATTAAAGAATAAGGATTCCTATCCAGATGCGGCCAGATTACTCGATAAAAAAGAGAAAATGCCGGAGGGAGAATTCCAGAAAAAGTGGCAGGAATTATCAAATGAGCCTTTTGATAACATTTCTGCGAATGATTCAGTAAAGCAAATTATCGGTGCACTCGAAAAGACCGGAATAAAAAACATGAAATTCTGGCCGACTCTTGCGCGCGGCTTCGATTATTATACTGGCATAGTCTTTGAAATCTTTGACACCAACCCAGAAAATCGCCGGGCGCTTTTTGGTGGTGGCCGTTATGATGAATTGACTGCCCTTTTTGGCGGCGATCCCGTGCCAGCAGTCGGCTTTGGTATGGGCGACGTCACCATGAGAGATTTTTTGGAAACTCACAAGCTTTTGCCAGAATTGAAAAGTGCAACAAAGTTGCATATTTGCACGCTAGATGCCAAATATATAACACAGGCACAAGAGATCGCTTCACGACTTCGAGAAAAAGGTCTGACCGTTTCGGTAAATCTCACCAACAAAAAAGTCGGTGACCAGATCACTTGGGCAGACAAACATCATATTCCTTTTATTATCTGCATAGGTGATGAAGAAATCGGCAGCGGAAAAGTGCGTCTGAAAAACTTGGAGACTGGCAAAGAGACGGAGATAATGATTGATCGAATTTATGAAGATTTATAGAAATGACCAATAACCAAACACCAATAACCAAGGAATAATCAATAACCAATAAACGCCACGAAGATTTGCTGTAGTTGGTTATTGGGTATTGTTTGGTTATTGGATCTTGGTTATTGGTTATTAATATGTTTTATGAGAAAAATTACTTTTGATTTGGAAACCAAGAACATATTTCAAGACGTAGGTTCAAATGATCCTACGGCGCTTGATGTTTCCGTCGTCTGCATTCACGACTCCGAAACCAATGAATATAAAAGTTTCTTTGAAGCCGACTTTAATAACCTGTGGCCTATTCTCGAGCAAGCCGATGTCCTCATTAGCTGGAATGGCGACCATTTTGATATACCGATCCTGAACAAATATTATCCCGGCGACCTGACCAAGATAAAAAGTGTTGACCTCATGAAAGAAGTGCAGATTGCCATGGGCCGCAGATTGAAGCTCGATACCGTGGCCGAAGCGACTTTGGGCGTGAACAAAAGTGGCCATGGCCTTGACGCCATCGAATGGTGGAACAAGGGCGAGCTCGACAAGCTCGTCAAGTATTGCATCGACGATGTGCGGCTCACCAAGGAACTGTACGATTATGCCGTCCAGAATAAAAAGCTGAAGTACAAAGATGGCGGTATCGTGAAGGAAGTGCCTATAAATATTTCCAAATGGGAAGTGCCAATGGGTAGTGCCATGACGTTTACGCTACCTTTCTAAAAAATAACCAATAACCAAACACCAATAACCAAGGAATAATCAATAACCAATAAATGCCACAAAGATTTGCTGTAGTTGGTTATTGGGTATTCTTTGGTTATTGATTATTGATGATTGGTTATTAATTAATTTCGTTATTCGTTATTCTTTGCTACAATGCATACACATCAATGGACTCTTCCCCTTCCAGAACAATAACCTTACCCGGCGCAATTATTATTGCCGGAGCCATCATTGCCGTCGCTATCATATGGGTCAAACAGCCAGTAAAAGCCCCAGCAAATGTAAACGCTGCCACCGCACTGCAAAATGCCCAGAGTGGCCAAATAAATATGCGCGACGTCAGCGGGAGCGACCATATTCTCGGCAATCCCAATGCCCCCATCAAGATCGTCGAATATTCCGATCCTTCCTGCCCTTATTGCAAATCTTTCAACCCGACTATGGAGCAAATCATGGCCGACTACGGTTCTTCTGGCAAAGTCGCATGGGTATATCGCAGCTTTCCCTTGGACAAGCCTGACGCCGACGGCAATATTCTCCACAAAAATGCCGGCCACGAATCCCAAGCGCTAGAATGTGCTGCTTCCCTCGGTGGCAATGACAAATTCTGGGCTTTTGAAAAGCAACTTTACCAAATCACGCCTTCTGTAACTTCGGCAACACCCAATGGTTTGGACCAGAACCAACTGCCAGTCATAGCAAAAAGTGTTGGCATCGATACCACGGCGTTCAATAACTGCCTATCCAGCGGCCAATTCCAAAGCAAAGTCGAAGCAGATTATACCGACGGCTTGAATGTCGGCGTCTCCGGCACACCTTATTCGGTCTTGGTTACACCGGCCGGCAACAAAATCCCCATGGCTGGGGCAGAACCATATACGACTCTCAAAGCGGCAATCGACGCGCTTTTGGCGGGTAATAATTGACAAATACCCTAGTCTGTTTAGTATAAGGTTAGACAACAGCTGCCGCATCTACGCGGCTACAACCAATAGGAATTATGATGGAACAGACCAATCGTACGGATCAGTACGTTTCCCCGTTCTCTACGCGCTATACGTCGGTCGAGATGAAAGAACTCTTCTCCGACGACTGGAAATTTAGCACATGGAGAAAGATCTGGCTTGAGGTCGCTCGCGGCCAAAAGCGACTAGGAGTAAGCATGATATCTGACGAACAAATCCTCGAGATGTCCTCACATCTCTTGGACATTGACTACAGCCTGGCAGCAAAACTCGAAAAAGAGTACCGGCACGATGTGATAGCTCATATGCACACCTTCGGCAAAGTATGTCCCTTAGCTGCTCCGATAATGCATTTGGGTTTGACCAGCTGCTGTGTCACCGACAATACGGAGCTGATACAGATGCGAGACGGCCTGCGTATGCTAATAAAGAAGCTTGCCAAGTGTTTGCATCGATTGCTCCTATTCGCCGATAATTACAGCGGCCTGCCGACCTTGGGCTTCACCCACATTCAGTCAGCACAGCCGGTGACTGTCGGCAAACGGGCGTGCATGTGGCTTCAGGATCTTACAGTGCATCTTCTGGCGCTGGAAGAAATTACTTCAGGACTCAAGTTCCGAGGTCTGAAAGGTGCGACGGGCACCCAAGCCTCGATGCTCGAGGTATTTGATGGCAATAAAAAAGCCGTGTCCGATCTGGAGCTTTATCTTGCGAGAATATTCGGTTTTGCGGATCGCATCTGGCCAATAACCGGCCAGACCTATCCTAGGCTAGTCGACACACAGATACTGCAGGCTCTGGCTTGCTTGGCAGCGAGCATCCACAAAATCTTCCTAGATTTGCGAGTGCTGCAACACTTGAAGGAGATAGAAGAACCTTTTGAGAAAAACCAGAAAGGTTCAAGTGCCATGGCATACAAGCGCAATCCGATGCGCGGTGAACGTGCGTGTGCCATTGCCCGACATGTCGCGGTATTGCCAACCGAAGCACTGATGACGCAGGCCCTGCAGATATTCGAGCGGACACTCGACGACAGTGCTGGAAGAAGGATCTACATTCCCGAAGCCTTCCTGGCTACTGACGCACTGCTCATCATCTGCCAAAATGTCTTCGAGGGCCTAGTCGTCCATCCGAGAGTAATCGAAAAACATCTGGCTGAAGAGCTGCCGTTCATGGCAACCGAGGAGATCATTGTCGCCATGGTCGAAGCCGGGCATAATCGCCAAGAGGTTCACGAGAAGTTGGTCATCATGGCCCAAGAAGCTGGCTTTCG
>CAYTUZ010000012.1:0-9407 GCA_964441635.1 uncultured Candidatus Saccharibacteria bacterium | reverse complement strand
ATCGCCAAGAGGTTCACGAGAAGTTGGTCATCATGGCCCAAGAAGCTGGCTTTCGCGTTAAGGACTTGGGTACATCAAACCAACTGATGGAGATGATCGGCAAAGATTCCTTCTTCGCGCCGATCCACAGTCAGCTCAAAGACCTTCTTGACGCACACCGTTTCATTGGAAGGTCAAAAGAACAGACGGAATCTTTTCTCAATGAGGTAGCGTCCATCTTAAGAATGTATCCAGAAGCGACTGAAGGAAAAAGCGAACTCAAGGTCTGACTCGAGTTCACTCTCTGGGCTTTCGACCTCATTGGAAATCACACCACCGGAAGGTATCCGGTGGTTTTTTATTTATTCCCAACCAGCAACTTCCCCAACCTGCAAAACTCACACTCTTTTTGCCCACAACCTTTTTCCACGAATTCCAAGCCGACCACTTCTTTCGCCATTTGCTTTATAACTTCTTTCAATTCCTCCACCTCTTTTTCACCGACTTCAAACCGTTCTTTTTTATATTTTTTAGCATCATTCGGCTCAATAAAGTCGATCTCGCCATATTTCATATTCAAAAAATCCCCCATTCCTCGGCTTTGCCTCGGAACACCCCCTTTTTCAAAGGGGGAATCCGCGCGGTTGTCCAAAAGTAGCTTATAAAAAACCAGTTGCCGCTTATAATTCCCGTCAGAATCTTTGGTTTTGCCTTCGATAACGTTCCGTGATTTCGGCTTACTAGTTTTGTAATCCACCACCACAACATTGTGGTCATCGAGAAATTCGATCTTGTCGAGCTTGCCAGTAAGCTCGACAGACCACCCCCCGGCCCCATCCTCAATCGAGGAGGGGGTGCGCGCGACAAGATTTTGTCCATGCAAATTAATTTCACTCGCGCTCTCCCCCTCCTTGTTTGAGGAGGGGGCCGGGGGGTGGTTGGCTGCCTGACCATTCACCATCGGAGTTACATGCGGCAAGATCTTGATGACTTGCTCCCTCATGGCCGCCTGCATCTCGCGGAAAAGGCGCAAACCTTCTTTTTTGTATTCGACCAGCGGGTCGCGCTGTCCGTAAGCGCGCAAGTTTACGCTCGAGCGCGTATAGTCCATGACTTCGAGGTGCTCGACCCAGTACATGTCTATGGTTTGCAAGAGTACGATGCGCACGGCATTCAGGAAGTTTTCGCGGCCATATTCAGCGATTTTCTTTTCGATGATGCCTTCAGACCTCACCCCAGCCCTCCCCTCAATGAGGGGAGGGGGAACGCGACCACTCACATCTTTATTTGTTACTAACGAAGCATGCCCCCTCTCCTCGTCTGAGGAGAGGGCTGGGGTGAGGTCTCTGGTGAGGTCTGTGCTGTGGTCCGATGGCTCCTTAACGATCTCCTTCAACTCTTCCTCTACTTCATCCACCGAACCCAGCAATAGTTTCCTGCGCCTTCCGTAAACACTCGAACGCTGGGTATTGATCACGTCGTCAAATTCAAGAACATGTTTTCGTGAGTCAAAATTGAAACCCTCGATCTTCTCTTGCGCGCTCTCGAGTGCCTTCGATATCAGGCGGTGCTCGATCGGCTCGTCTTCCGCCATGCCAAGACGGCCCATCATCGACTTCAAAGTATCCGACGCGAAAACGCGCATCAAAGTGTCTTCCAAAGAAACGTAAAACTGCGTTTCGCCCGGATCACCTTGGCGGCCGGAACGACCGCGGAGTTGGTTGTCGATGCGGCGCGCTTCGTGGCGTTCGGTGCCAAGCACGAACAAACCGCCGGCGTTTTTCACTTCACCGTACACCTGCTGGTTATTCGGGTTGCCGCCGAGCTTGATGTCCACGCCGCGGCCAGCCATATTGGTCGCTATGGTCACGCCGCCCTTTTTGCCAGCTTGCGCCACGGTCTCACCTTCTTTTTCGGCATATTCTGGCTTGGCATTCAAGATCGAGTGAGGAATGCCTTCACTTTTCAGGAATTGCGAAAGCAGTTCATTTTTTTCGATCGTTACCGTGCCAATCAAAACCGGCTGGCCTTTGGCGTGAAGCTCTTTGACCTTGCGCGCAATGGCTTTGTATTTGCCCATTTCCGTGCGGAAAATCTGGTCATTCTTATCCAAGCGGATTTGTGGCACGTTCGTTGGCACCACAAAAACTTCAAGGCCATAAACTTTGTAAAATTCTTCGCTAGAAGTTGCCGCCGTGCCGGTCATTCCCGAAAGTTTCGGGTACATGCGAAAAAAGTTTTGGTAGGTGATGGACGCATAAGTGCGCGATTCTTGCTGTATCTTCACGCCTTCTTTGGCTTCGATGGCTTGATGCAAGCCGTCTGACCAGCGCCTGCCCGGCTGGAGTCGGCCAGTAAATTCATCGACAATAATTATTTCATTGTCACGCACAACGTATTCTTTGTCTTTATGATAAAGTGCTTTGGCCTTGATGGCAGTTTCCAGATGATGCACGAACTTGATGCCCTTGTCGGTATAAATATTTTCCACGCCCAACATTTTTTCGGCCTTTTCAATTCCAGCCGGAAGCAAAGTAATGGCGTGTTTCTTTTCATCAAGCGTGTAATCTTCGCTTTCCTTGAATCCCGAAGTGAGCGAAGCAAATTGCTTGTAAGTGCCCTCAGCGTCACGCGTAGGCGCGGAAATGATGAGTGGCGTGCGTGCTTCGTCGATGAGGATGGAGTCGATCTCGTCGACAATGGCGTAATTGAATTCCCTTTGGCGCAAATGTTCCTTGCCGTATTCGAGGTTGTCGCGGAGGAAGTCGAAGCCGAACTCATTGTTGGTGCCATAAGTAATGTCGGCGGCGTACGCTTCTCGCCTCGAACAAGCGCGCAGGAATTCATGGACGACCTTGAAGGAGCCGAGAGAGTCGCGCTCGCGGTCGAGGGTAGCGTTGCTTCCCACCCCTCCTCTTTGAGGAGGGGTGCCGAGTCCGCGAGGCGGGGTGGTGGGGGTTAGGAGAGAATGCTCAAGCGGTGGTTGTATTTTCACACCACCCCCTGCCCCCTCCTCATCCGAGGAGGGGTGGGTAATCGCCCCCGCGTCATACAAAAAACTCGATTCATGATTTATGACGCCGACGGAAAGGCCAAGTGCGTTATAGATCTGCCCCATCCAGACCGCGTCGCGGCGGGAAAGGTAGTCGTTCACGGTGACGATATGCACGCCTTTGCCGCTCAAGGCATTTAGGTACGCTGGCAATGTCGCCACCAAAGTTTTGCCTTCGCCAGTGCGCATTTCTGCGATCGCGCCACTATTCAGGACCATGCCGCCGATAAGCTGGACGTCGAAATGCCTCTGGCCGAGAGTTCTCTTGGCCGCTTCGCGGACTACTGCAAAAGCTTCCGGAAGGATACTCTCTATGTCATCCTTTGAATTCTGGACCCCGGCTCTTCGAGTCTGAGACTCCTCAGAGTCGATGACCTGCGCCGGGGTGACAATGCCAAGCCTCTTTCTGAATTCCTGCGTTTTGGCTTTTAACGCCTCAGCTGAAAGCGCCTGCATTTCCAGTTCAAAAGCGTTGATTTTCGCCACTATTGGCTCGAATTTCTTGACATTCGAGGTGTGGGCATTATTAAAAAATTTGTCTAGAAATGACATGTAGGTACTATAACATAAGAATTTAGAAGTTAGAATTTAGATCTAAATTCTAAATTCAAAATTCTAACTTCTAATTAACCCACTCCACCTCCGCCTCTATATCAATGCCGGTTTTTTCTTTGACGAGGAGCATGAGTTTGTGCGAGAGCTTGACCACTTCATCCGCGGTCGCGCCCGGCCGCGCTATGAAAACCAGCGCGTGTTTTTCGTAAATAGATGCCTTGCCCACAGCCACGTCTTTGGCATGGCAGACTTTGTCCAAAATCCATGCCAGCGAGACTTTCACTCTGTTTTTATCATTCGCTTCGGCGAAGCCCGGCAATTCCGGATATTTCTTTTTGAGCTCGTTAAAATCGTGAAGCGAAATCATTGGATTCTTGAAAAAAGATCCCGCCGTGCCCCACATTTTCCAGTCTGGCAATTTGCCCCAACGCGCATCTATTACCGCTTGTCTCACTTCCGCAGGCGTGGCTTTTGTTATACCCTTCTGGTCGAAATAGTCACGAATGTCTTTGTATCCGATGTTGACTTCGCCTTTGTCGGAGAGCTCAAACTCCACCTCTGTCACAATATAACGGCCCTTGTGGTGTTTGAACATACTGTCACGATAATCAAATTTGCAATCCGCTTTTGAAAGTTTTTTCCATTTCATAAAAGAGCAATCCAGAACCCGCACAGAAACAATCTTCTCCGAAGCATCCACGCCGTAGGCACCCAGATTTTGCACTGGCGCCGCGCCGACTGTGCCGGGAATAGCTGAGAGGTTTTCCAAACCACTAAGGCCGTGTGTCAAAGTTGTTTCGATGAGTTCGTCCCACATTTCTCCCGCCGCGGCAATGACGCGCTTGCCGATAAATCTTACTCCCATGTATTCGTTTTTGATGACCAAACCATCATAACCAGCATCAGAAATCAAGAGATTCGATCCGCCACCGAGGACCATGAAGCGCAATTTTTTCTCTTTGGCAAATTTTACCGCCATCAAAAGATCTTTGTCATTCTTGACTATACAAAAATAGCGAGCCGGCCCGCCAATTTTGAATGTCGTGTATTCTGCAAGTGGTATATTCTCGAGTATTTTCATTCTCTATTATCTATTCTAAATTCTAACTCTGATTTCACCGACTGATGGCAAGCGGGTGTGAGCTCCAAAAATATTGTCTAAATATATGTGAGTACAGCCGCCTGCCATCATTTGGTGCAATCCACCACGAATTATACTACAAAATCAAAATTATCCACAATTTTCCCCTTGAAATTGCAAGCGTTTTGTGCCATATTGATAAGGTGAGTACCCGAGTGGGCACTCTCCAAGATTGTCTAACGCAAAGTCCCGCCCTCGGCGGGTTTTTGCGTGAAGGGAATGCTTTCCACCCCTCCTCTTTGAGGAGGGGTGCCGAGTCCGCGAGGCGGGGTGGTGTTATTTAATTCTTCAACAATCTTCATTATTACACCGTTGATGTTTGTATTAATTTCATTATTCCAAAAACGTATTACCCTGTAACCGAGTTTCGACAAATAATTGGTTCTTTCACAATCATATTTTTCTTGTGAGATATGCTCTGATCCATCAATTTCAATAATAAGCTTGGCTGTCGGACAATAAAAGTCAACAACAAACTTACCAAAGCTATGTTGACGACGAAATTTGAAACCTAATTGTGAATTGCATAATCTTGACCAAAGAATTATCTCCTGAGGAGTAGCTTGATTACGTAAAACTTTTCTTGTGGATTTTTTACTTTTTAGGTTATGAAATAATCTCATATTAATACTCCACCACCCCCTACCCCCTCCTCAAAGAGGAGGGGTGGAAAGGTTTTACTCCCCTCTCTCTTCAATGAGAAGGGGTGGTAAGATTTTGCACCCAACCTCTCAATAAGGAGAGGTGGAAATAAAATTACTTTTGGATCGATTTGATAGCCGCTTCGATTTGGTCTTTGTATTCTGGATGATCTTTTTCGATACTGCGCAAGGTTGCAACTGCCGCTGTGACCATTCCTGCCTGATACTCTGTCTGCGCCAAACGCGTGCGCAAGTTCACATCCGTCGGACTCTTATCTACCAGAGCCTGATAGATCGCAACTGCTTTTGCATACGCTTTTACGTTCGGCGAAGCATAAATTTGCGCCGCTTGTTCGGTATTGAAGATCGCCGGATCATCCTTGAAGATCGCGCGCGCTTCCGCTTCCCTGCCGACCAATACCAACCCCATCGCATAACCCGATTGCGCTTGCGGATATGTCGTGTCTTCCTCGTAAGCCGCCTTCAAAAGCGCCAAACCTTTGTCGGTCGCGCCAGTATTGATATAGCCGTTTGCCAATTCAAAGTCCACCATTTGTTTCGCAGGTGTTAATGCATGCGCTGTTTCCAAGATCGGCTAACCTTCTGTGTTGTCGCCAACACCAGTCAGGAATTGGCCACCCAAGACATACATGCGCGCATCTTTGGGCGCCGCCGCGATTTGGTCTTGTATCGCTTTCATCGCTTCACTGAAAGCCGCTTGCTTGGTCGGGTTCGGCGCTTGAGCATTACCGACTATTCCGCCGGCACAAGAAATAGCTTGCTCGCGTGTTTCTTGGTTGGCTAGATAAGCGCCGGTAGCAATAACTTTTTCGAACAAAGAAACGTCTGGCGTGGGACTATTGCAAGACTGCAGCGCTGTAATGAGGCGGGTATTGGCTTCTATCGCGCGGACATTCAAGAAATAGAGCGCGGCAACCAAGACTACGATCGAAGCCGGCAAGATAACATATTCCACGGTATCGCGGCTGTACTCACGAGAACCGCCAAGGAACCGCCCCCCGGCCCCCTCCTCAGACGAGGAGGGGGGGAACGCGACAGGATTTTTTCCCACATTACGAGGCATACCCCCTCCCCTCATCTGAGGGGAGGGTTGGGGTGAGGTCAGTCCCGATCCCACAAAACCCAGCACTGCGAAGAATCCCACATAGCTCGCCAAGTTATCGAAGACGAAGATGTTGTGTATAGCATATGCCGCGATGAAGCCGATAAGCACACATTTTTTGGCAATGCTTAGATCCGATTTCCAGACACCCATGAATGCTAGGACGTAGAGCGCGAGGTAAGCAAGCAGGCCGACAATGCCCGAAGCCGTGAGCCAATCCAAGAATACACTGTGTGCGCGGTCGAACCATTGCTCCTGCATCCACATATGCGGGTTGTAATAATAATTGAAAATATAGTTAAAATTTTCTTGGCCCCAGCCCAAGATCGGCCGAACTTTCACGCCTTGAAGTGCCATGCCCCAGATCTGCAAACGCGCTGTTGATTCACTATTGCTTAGCGATATGCTGGTCAAACGATTCAAGACATCGTTATTTTTGATGAGAGGCTGACTGCGTAAAGCATAAATACCAATAACGGCAATGACAAGGAATGCCACGATGCCGCCGCAAATCATTCTAGATTTTTTTGATGAACTCTTGGCCAGAATGGCATAGAGGAAAAGTGTGAGCATGGTGCCGCCAACAAGGCCGATGATGGTGCCGCGAGTAGCGGTTTCAAAAAGCAAGAAGGCAAAAATCACCGCGAGTACGCCGTAAAGCCATTGCAATGGCTTTGAATTGGACTTCTCTCGCGCAACAAAGAAAAGGTAAAGCGCGAAGCCGATATTCATGAGCATATAAACTGCCATGTATGCGGCATTGCCGAGCGATGCGTCGATGCGCGAAGAACCTTGGTGGATCGCCGTCCAGCCGAAAAGTTGGGCGAAACCGTAACAGCCGACGATAAAGCCGATTACTAGAAAAGCATTCATCCAGCGTTGCCACCAGCGTTTGGCTTCTTCCGTCGGAGAACTTCCAGAAGTAAATGAGAAAACACCGACAGTGGCGATATAGAACATCCACAAATGTGCGATGGTGATCCAGCCTTCCATGCGCTCGAAGTTGGACCAGAGGCTACGAATAGGATTCACGCCGACAAGGTCGGCTACGAGAGCGACCAGAGCGAGCACAGAAACGCCTATCATCATGCCGTTTATTTTGGGACGATAGCGCGCGTCAGCAAAAGCGAGAACAAGCCAGCCCAAGAATGCGATTTCGACGAGAATGCGGAAATAAAAGGCTTTGCCGGTAATAAATGGGAAAAAGTAACTGTTAGCGACAATTAAGGGAAAAATTGGTATTAAGAATAATGCCGCGAGCGTAACAAAACGGGTGATTGATTTGATCATGGTGTGAAAACTATAGCATACCAAAGAAAATAGTAAACTTATTCTTAATGATGGAAGAACCAACACACACACACACACACACACACCAGTCACGCCGGAATGAAAGTTTCTTTACTTTTGCGAACCTATATCGCGCCTACAAATCTTGTCTCAAAGGCAAGGTCAATAAGGCTTCGGCCATAGAATTCGAAAAACACCTTGAAATCAACTTGTTGGCCATGAGCCGACAGCTTTTGCAGAAAACTTACACGCCGGGACCATTTACCTGCTTCCCCATCACCGATCCCAAACTCCGCGAGGTCTGGGCGGCAGACTTCAAGGACAGGATTCTTCATCATCTACTGGTTTCGGCGATCGAGCCGCACTGGGAAAAAATATTCATTCACGACTCATACGCTTGCCGCACAGCAAAAGGCGCGCACAAAGCTATAGCGAAGATCAAGCGGATTTTGGCCAACCACCGAGGTCGGACCTCGGTATACTATTTGCATCTCGATATCCGAGGATTTTTCACCAGCATTGACAAGGAAATTTTGTTTTCGATCATTACAAAAAAGATGCGCCACCCAGAACTGTTGTATATCACTGAATTAGTTATATTCCACAACCCCAAGTCAAACTACATCATCAAAGGAAATGTAAGAATTTTGCGAGATATTCCGCGACACAAATCCCTATTCGGCGTACCAGACAGCAAAGGCTTGCCTATTGGTAATTATACTTCGCAATTCTTCGCCAATGTTTACTTGAATGAACTGGATCAATACGCGAAGAGAGCTCTAAAATGTCAGTACTATTTCCGCTATATGGACGATGTTATCATTTTGCATCAGTCCCAGAATTATTTGCGTGGACTTATCAAAAAGATCGATGTGTTTCTCCAAGAAAAACTGAAGATCGAGCTTCACCCGAAAAAGATCATCCTGCAAAAAGCAGATAAAGGCATAGATGCTCTAGGTTATATTTTACATCCGGATTATACACTCTCCAGAAAAAGAGTCGTGGGAAACATAAAAAATAAATTGGCGCATTTTAACAAGATGCTCGCTATTACCGGAAGCGAGGTCGCACCTCGAGGTGCGACCTCGAGATCGAAATCAGAAATCGAAAATATCGTCAAAAAAGCGCAAGAAGTTATCAACTCCTACTGGGGACATTTCAAACACGCGGATTGCGCCAAGCTCAAAGCAAAGCTCTATGAGAAACATTTTGGTGAATTAAAAAGATATCTGGAAAAATCAGAGGAAGGCGATCATTTTGTAGTCAAGAAAACACCACCCCTCAATCCCCTCCTCAAAGAGGAGGGGAGGCAACACATTTTTTAGAGACGACTAGGGGCGGAACACGGCTCGGAAACGGTTGCCATTGTTGACATTATTGTTATTGACGTTGGAGCAAGCGTTATTGCCGGCGATACGGGCATTGTTGTTGTTGTTCTGCTCGGAGAGCCACTCCCAAAGTGTTGCTTTCATTCTGGCCATTTTCCTTGGACGGGTCCGTCCGGAGACGGGGACGTCCATTTTTCATATATTCCCTGTGAGATAGCGAGCTCTGCGAGCTCTATCTCACGGGGCGATGAAAGCTGTCATCTCTTTGCACGCTCTCCGTGGCACTTGGCAAACGGAG
>CAYTUZ010000011.1:0-14126 GCA_964441635.1 uncultured Candidatus Saccharibacteria bacterium | reverse complement strand
AAATGACCGTTTTCGCCGGAAAACACGCTGGCGGGATCGAAATATAGGTAAGCGTTGCGATAACAACTGCAACCACAGCAAAAAACAATGAGATTACAATCCGGCTTCTAACAAATCTGTCGAGAAGTTTGACTATATTCATATATTAAATCGGCAAATTGGCAGGAGCGGTGGACTTCTTGGAAGGCACACGCTCGATGTTTGGCGTGGCCGCTACTGACCCCGGGAAGTGATAGACCGTCGCTAATTCCTCGGTATTGAGGACGATAGGCTTACTGGGAAAAGGCGTATAGAAAAAAGACCGGCGGCGGTAGGCCAATAGAGCTAATCGAGAGTATCTATTTCTGCGCATGTTTTTGTAATCTTCCCAAGGCAAGCCATTGAATCTACCGTGCCATTTTTTGCCATTTGGCTTAAAACCACCCAAAGACTCGGAATTGAACTGCTTGAAGCCGGAAATGATGCCGCCGATACCAAAAGGTGTGTCAAAAGTATCTTTCGGCGCTATATACAAAGCGCGAATGCCGACATCAAAAGGCAATTTGGTTATGCTTCGCTCGAGTGCTTCAACAACATTTTGTTCGCCCTTGGAAATAGTAGGTAATTTTGTAAAACCTGTGGCTTCATCTTTGGTGCCAGCAACTTTCGTCTTCGGATCGCGCATTAAGATTTTATCAACTTCCGAGCGCGCCTTTTCCTTCCAAGCGTCCTCTGTCTCGAACAATTTACCCAATTTTCTCTGTTCGTCCTTGTGCGCCCGGATCAAGATCTGTATCCAAACCTGCTGGTTGGGTTTGACACTGCCAAGGAATTCCAAGATGTGCGTAAGCGGATCAACCTTGAACTCTTCTTTGGGATCGCGATCCAATCCATAATCAATATAGGTCTTGATGGGATAAGGATCAGCTTTGGTTTTGACAAATTCACCCGCCCAGATCCTGTTCACCTTTGGATCAAACTGCACACTTTTGGTGTAATCCTCTCTTTCATAGACTTCAATGCCGGGTATCTGCGAATAAAGTGCGTTCATTGCGACTACCTTGCGGCGATCTTCTGTCCAAATCAAAAACTTGACTTGGCCCTCGACAGAAATCATTTCCAGCGAATACCACGGCCGAGTCTCACCTTTCCAATATTGCGCGTACTTGCTACCATCAGCGGTATTATGGAAAGAGTGCAGAATAGTCTCCATTGCCAAAGGCGACTTGAATGTCTCCTTGGGCAATTTCAATTCCAAAACGGTGTATTTCAATGACAGAAAATTCTTGCCTCTAACATAGTCCACCCACAGATTCCACGCCAGAATAAAAAGAAAAATGGAAAGTACTACCGGCGAAATAGTAACCAAAACATTGGTCACCGAAGGCAAGAAAGTTGAATGGAAATTTTGAACTAGAAAGGAAGATATGTCGGAGAGACTCATGGGTACATTTTAGCATAAAATGCTGCTTTCAATGTAACAAGTACTTAAAGGCACGCCCTTCCCTCGGCACGACGAAAGGGGTTCACTCGGCTCGCTACGCGCTGCTAAACGCTTCGCCGAGTTCACCCCTTTGTCGCTGCCTCAGCGGGCGTGCCACTGCCGAGTTTTTTGTTTGAAATTTTACCTAGCCAGAAACTACCGGACTATACTTGCCATCTTTGTCGCGTTTGAAATATTTCGGATTTTGCAAATTGACCGCGATGGTATTTTCTTTGACATACCTTTCTTTCATGACTTTCCCAATAACCTCTTCTTTGGTCATAGGACCGCCTTTTTCCAAAACTGCTTTGATGACATCGCGAACTACGCCCGGCACGTAACCCCATTCGGCGAGAGCATAGAGACCGCGGCCGACCAGAACAAAGCGTTTGTCTTTGATGAGCTCGTTGTGAGTCGTCGCGACATGAGCTTTTTTATTGAACATTTCGGTGATCTGCTTGGCGACATCGCGGAAGTGGATCGGCGAACCGTGCTTCCTGATGACGAGAAACGCATAGTCGCGCACACCCTTGTTTTTGATATTAGAGGAACTGGCCATGCCCCAATCGCCAAGTGCGTTCTTACCTATGACTTTCGATAGTGCCATCCAGCGTTTGATCACCTCCTGATTCTTGTATCTTTCCGAAACGTCTTCGAGATGTTGCAAGAATTTATTTATCATCTCCGATTCTGGCAGAAGATCGTCGGTATTCAGGTTGGCATATAGCTTGGAAAGCGCGCTTTCGACTTTCTTAGCCAACTCTTCATTGACATGCCAGCGATGCTTGAAGTTGTCGTCTTCTTTGAGTTTCTTGAATGGCTCGCCGATCACGAGAAGGAAAAAGACGTGGTTCTGCAAACTCTTGTCTTTGGAAACATGTCCCAAGAAATCATCTTCCACAACAATACCGCCCAAAGAGTGAAGCAAAGTTTCGATCTCTGTGAAAGTCGCTTTTTCTTCTTTATATTCTTCGGATTTCCTCACGATCTCGATGGCATAGTTTTCGATCTGTCTCACACGTTCGCGAGTAATGCCGTATTTTTTGCCGATGGCATCGAGAGTGAGCATTCGGGTCTCTTTTCCCAATCCGAAGCGCTGAACGAGAACATCGCGAGCACGGTCCGGGAGCGAAGAAAGCAGTCGCTTTACGACCTGCTTGGGCTTGAACGAAAGAGTGGCTTGGGCCATGTTGTTGATTAATTAATAGTTATGTTGCCTTGTAATACATATAGTTCTATCACCATAGCACTTTTAAGTCAAGCGCTGTGCATATTCTTAGAGAACAATGCTAACCAATCTACCTTTGACAACGATAACCTTCTTCACCTCCTTACCGTCCGTCCACTTCTTCACTTCCGGCAACGCTAATGCAGCAGCTTTTAGTGCTTCGTCACTATCATTTTTTTGGGCCTTGAATGAACCGCGAACTTTGCCGTTGACTTGAACCATTATCACAACCTCATCTTCCAAGAGCATTGCGGGGTTATATTGCGGCCATTCGGAAATATGAATGGATTGCTTATTCCCCATTACTGTCCACAATTCTTCAGTAAAGTGAGGAGCGAAAGGTGCTAAAAGTTTTAGCAATACTTCAAATTGCTCTCTGCTAACCATCTGTTCTTTTTCCAATTCATTTGTGACGATCATGAGAGAACTTATGGCAGTGTTGAAGCGCAAATTTCGGATGTCTTCCGTGACCTTCTTGACAGTGCGATGCAAAATGCGAGTGATTGGAGCACTGTGGCCCGCGGCGCTCGCGACCGTCGCCACATTCTCCGCACGAGCCGAATCGAAACGCGATGACAATTTCCAGACACGTTCAATAAACCTTCTGGCGCCAACAATACTAGTCGTGCTCCAAGCAATCTGCTGGTCGAATGGGCCCATGAACATCTCATAAATCCTCAACGTGTCGGCACCAAAAGTCTTCACGATATCGTCGGGGTTAATGACATTACCAAAGCGCTTGGACATTTTCTTGCCATCTTCACCCATGATAAGGCCGACATTCTGCAACTTGATAAATGGTTCAGTTTTGGAAACTACGCCGATGTCGTAGAGGAATTTGTGCCAAAAACGCGCATATATGAGATGCCTCGTAGCATGCTCAGCGCCGCCGACATAGAGATCAACCGGCGACCAGTATTTTTCTTTTTTGGGATCAACCAAAACTTTATTATTCTTTGGATCTTCATAGCGCAAATAATACCAAGACGAACCAGCCCACTGCGGCATGGTATTGGTTTCGCGCTTAGCCGGACCTTTGCATTGCGGACATTTCACATTAACCCAAGCCTTGATTGCCGCCAAAGGCGATTCACCTGTACCAGTCGGCTCGTAATATTTCACTCTGGGCAACTTTACCGGCAAATCTTTTTCTGGGACTGCTACAGCGCCTCGTCCTGAGGGATCTCGAAGGGCGCATTTCGGACAATGAATGATGGGAATGGGTTCTCCCCAATAACGCTGGCGCGAAAAGACCCAATCACGCAGCTTGTATTTTATGACCCACGAACCACCAACGAATGATGTGATTTCTTTTTTAACATATTCAGAATCTTTACCGTTGAATTTGTCAGAATTAATTAATATTCCATGATTAACAATGGGGTTTTCAATTCCCTTATATTGATTCCAAATCATCTGATTGAACGGTCTACCCTTCAAATATGTGTCAATTTCACCTTCTGTTAACCAAATTGATTCATGCTGTCGTTTTTCATCTTCAGAAACCTCTTCACGATCTCCATTTATCAACTCAAAATATAATGGCTTTAACTCTGATATTCTATTTTGATTATGAACAACCGAATAGAATCGATAGAAATTTGGTAGACCAAGATCTCTAATAAATCTCGCATTCAAATATCCAGTCTCTTCTCGAATCTCTCTCTGACCTGCCTCAATAATATCTTCTCCATCTATTCCGCCAGCAACTGCAACCACAGCTTTATCAACTAATTTCTTCCTCAAAAATAGATATTTATCTTCCGACCAATGCTTGATTATACAAGCGACAACTGGACGTACAATTTCTTTCTCATTTGGTCGCCAAGCATCTTCATCACCTTTGCGAGTAATTAAAGGTGCAACTACATATTTAATTCTTAACGCAAACTTCTTGGCAAACTCCCAATCCCTTTCATCATGCGCTGGCACTGCCATGACCGCACCAGTGCCATAGTCTGGCAAGACATAATCAGCGATCCACACTGGCACTTCTTCGCCGTTCGCCGGATTCACCGCTTTGACGCCTTTCAATTCCACGCCAGTTTTATCTTTTTTGGCATCAGTGCGCTCGATTTCTGTTTCATTTATTGCACGATTGATGTAACCTTCAACCTCTTTATTATTTTCTACAACATTCAGCAATTCAGACACCAATTTGTGTTCTGGAGCCAAGACCAAATAAGTCACGCCGAATATAGTATCCGGCCGAGTCGTGAAGACATTTACCGAAGGTGTGACTGCTTTCAATATTTCCGGCTCTTTTTCCGCAACAAAGTGCTCTTGATTGCTTGTAACTTCAACAAATCGTGCGGATAACTGTTCCGCCAAATACTTCAAAAATTCATTTCTATTATTTACTCGGTATTCCTGAGTATCAGAAAGTACCGCAATCTTGCCATCAGTCAATTTGCGGATAAGTGCGTAATCAAAATCCCATTTAAAATCCTTCGAGTAATGATTCGGATTGATTCTTCCTTTAAAGAATTTGGGATCCTGCGCCGCAGCGACAATAACCAATCCTGAAATCGGCTTATTCAACTTCATTACTGCTTTCATGGCCACAACTGCGCCCAGACTATGCCCGATCACGACAGTGTTTTCATCAAAGTGGCAGTTTTTTAGCACATGTCCGACTTGTGCAGCTTCAGTTGGATTTACAGAATCAGGCAATTCCGGCACTTCCACTTCATGGCCCATTTTTTCTAATTCGCTTTTGAGCCAAGGAATAAAATTGGTCTTGGCACTGCCTTTGTAGCCATGAATGATCACAAAACGTGTTTTATTATTGGCAAATTTCAAACGAAAATCTATTTCCGCCCCTTCACTCCTGCCGATCCAGTTCCTCTGCGCCTCTTTTATCGATTCCGGCCAGTCCAAGAGGAGCGAGGTGGCACCTTGAGGTGCGACCTCGCTAACACCCTCGAATGGCTGACCCAAAAACAAACCTGACCACATGTATTTCTGCCCCATGGCTCCGACAAAGCCCTCCATCTTATCTTTTTCCACCCAAACAACTTCGTGATTGCTTTTTTCTTTGTCAGAAATTTCTTCTTTCTCATCATTTTGCAACTCGAAATAAAGCACATCGAAATGCGCATGCCGGTTTTCATTTTTTGGCACATGGAAGAATTTGCTTTCAACTTTGCCGAGATGTTTTACGAACTTCAAATTCTTGTAGCCGGTTTCTTCTTGAATTTCCATTCTCGCCGCTTCTTCGGCGGTTTGGCCTTTTTCTATGCCGCCGGTGATCAAGGTCTGCCAAGCAACTTTTTTCCACTTCAAGCCAATGTATTTGTCCTCCGACCAATGTTTTACAATAGCAGCGATGGCATTTCTCTCCACGAATGGCAAATCCTTTCTGACCGTACCGGGTTCAACGATCTGGGTAAAACAAGGCACGCCATTATTCATTTCAATAGTCGCGCTCGGCAACCTCTCCAGCCAAAAAGGCAATTCCGCGCAAGTCATGACTTCCTCCGTCATATCTTTTGTATCCATCCAAATCGCTTCATGCTCCTTCTTTTCTTCATCGGCGATCGTAGTTTGTTTATCCGATACGAGCTCGAATAAAATAGCAGTCGTAATAGCCACACGATTGACATCTTTGTGTGCCGCAAAATATTCCGCTTTGACTGGACCGCCCAAAAATTGCACAAATTTGATATCAGAATAGCCAGTTTCTTCCAAAACTTCCCTCTTTGCCGCATCAACAAAATCTTCACCGGCTTCTACACCGCCGACGATAAAAGTAATCCACGGATACTTGAACCATTTTAGTCCCAAGAATTTGCCCGTCTTCGGATCTCTAACCAAGGCATGAATTGTTCGCCTTGGCGGTTGTGTCACCTTGCCCTCTTTCGGCGGATTCTTCTTGTCTATAACATGCGGAATTTTGTTCGGATCAAATCCCCCTTCTTTGTGTTCCTCTAAATTCAAAATTCTAAATTCTAAATTCTTGTCCCGCCCAGCACTTGAATCCGCAGGCAAATCCAAATCTTTGAGCAACCGATCCGCGTAATCCGTGATCTTGAGAACCCATTGTCTCATCGGTTTCTTTTCAACCGGAGTACCACAGCGTTCACATCTACCGTTCTCAACATCTTCATTCGCCAAGCCAGTTTTGCAGGAAGGACACCAGTTGATCGGCTCGAAGGATTCGTAAGCCAAACCCTTTTTGAACATCTGCAAGAATATCCACTGCGTCCATTTGTAGTATTTTGGATCAGTGGTATTGATTTCTCGAGACCAGTCATAATCAAACCCCATAATTTCCAGCTGCTTTTTGTATCGCGCAACATTTTTCTTGACCGAATCGGCAGGATTGGTTTTGGTTTTCAAAGCATAATTTTCCGCCGGCAAGCCAAAGGCGTCGAAGCCCATGGGGTGCAAAATATTCTTGCCATTCATTCTCTGGAATCTAGAAACAATATCGGTGGCGATATAACCTTTGGGATGGCCAACATGCAGACCTTCGCCGGAAGGATATGGAAACATGTCGAGTACATAAAATTTATTTGCAGACGCATTCCCTCTCTCCTTTTTAAGGAGAGGGTTGGGGTGAGGTTTGTCAGAGGAATAAATCTTTGATTTCGCCCACTTTTTCTGCCACTTCGACTCGATCCTTGCCGGATCATAAATGCCGACTGATACAGCTTTCTTATTAGACCCCTTCACATCTTTACTCTTTGTTGGTGGCCTTTTCATTAAAGTAATCAAAATCATAGCTCAAAAGCTTTCTTTTTACAAAAAAGCGCTCCGGATGGTGGAGCGCTCTAGATTGCGACGAATTGGGTTCTGGAATTCAGTGTGCGCAAGCAAGGAACAAACCGAAGAGGGCGAGGCCTCCGAGAATCATCCAAACCATACTCGTTGACTTGGAAGCGGTACCGAGCCTGCCGCTTTGAATGGGCTCGTAATGTGTCTGGGTCCAACGAAGTGATGGCACTGTGTGGAAGTGGTTTTGGCGCCAAGTGGTAACGTGTGATTTCCTCATAAATGGAAACCGAAGAAATTTGTTGCTGGACAGCTGTGGGACGCCTTTGTAGTGGTCAATCCCAATCCGGAGCAATGATACCAATTATTGGGAATCGTGTCAAGGCGACAGCTTTATCTTTAAATTTTATTAAACCGCATTATTCTGCGTAATTTCGGGATGCTCATTCATATTGCCATAAAACTCTCCGTAATTTATTGTAAGTTCTTCGCCCATACCAATGTCTCTTATGGCATACGTTGAATCATTATCTTTGGTCTCGTCGCAATTTGGTGTATCTGAATGATTGAAGAATCGCCCATCATCTCCGCACAACAAATATTTGTTTCGAACTTTATCAAGATATGCATATCGATAAAATTGTTGTTGTGCAGGTGGTGAAAGTTTTCTGATTTCTTGTTTAGAGAGTACCAAGTCTAGCTCGGGTTCAAAACCCCACACCTTAGTTCCAGCTTTAATTGGCTCATCCGCAAATAGACCTATGCCTTCAATTTTGCTCTGACCAATCTTCGTCTTAACTAATAGCATGGAACTATCTTATCAGAATTTATCCTATATCTTAAACTCCACTACATCCCCGTCTTTGACCAAATACTCTTTGCCTTCAGTCCTTAATAGTCCTTTTTCCCTCGCATTGGCAAAAGATCCCGCATTGAGCAAAGTATCCCACTCGATCACTTCCGCGCGCACGAATTTATCTTTGAAGTCAGTGTGAATAGCAGTGCCTGCCTCTGGCGCTGTCCAACCTTTCTTTATCGTCCATGCGCGAGTCTCGTCTTGACCGGTGGTGAAGTAGGTGATCAGGCCGAGAATTTCGTAGCCTTTTCGAATAAGTTCATTGACACCGTCATCGTGAGCACCAAGACCTTCGCGCATTTCCCTTTTGTCTTCCTCGTCAAGATCCTTGAGCTCTTGTTCAATCCCCGCATCGACGATGACAAAATCCCCCGCCCTCGCGGACTCGGGCACCCCCTTTTTCAAAGGGGGATTTAAAAATTCTATCAGTTTGGCCCATCTTTCATCCCTGACTTCATCCAAATTCTTGGCGCCAGCTTTTTTATTCAAGACATAAATAAAAGGTTTGGAAGTGATAAGACATAACTGTTTCAAAAAAGGCGCTTCGAATTCGTTTGCCACCACAGTCGAAGCCAGCTTCCCTGCTTCCAGAGCGGAAATCAATCGTTCGATCAAGCCCATCTCGATAACTGCCTCTTTTTTGCCAGCTTTGACTTCCTTGCCGAGCGAGCCGCGGCGCTTGGTAACAGTTTGTAGATCGGCCAAGACCAATTCTAGGTTTATGACTTCGATATCCTTCAAGGGATCGATCTTGCCGTCCACATGGATAACATTTTCATCTTCAAAGATGCGAACTACCTGTGCAATGGCATCTGTTTCGCGAATATGAGAAAGAAATTGATTGCCAAGCCCTTCGCCTTCGGATGCGCCCTTAACCAAGCCAGCGATGTCCACGAATTCAACAGCGGCAGGGACAGTTTTTTCGGATTTTGAGAATTCAGAAAGCTTCCAGAGGCGATCATCGGGCACAGCAACGACGCCAACAGAAGGATCGATAGTGCAAAAAGGATAGTTCTCGGCAGGGACGCTTTTTTTTGTGAGCGCGTTGAAAAGCGTCGATTTGCCGACGTTGGGGAGACCGACGATGCCGATTTTTAACGATGTAGTTGACATAGGATTATCCACACGACGCACTTGACTTTCGCCTAAATTAGGTATACATTAACTGTAATCACCACGAAAAAGACCCTTATGCGGTTCCGTCCGCATCGGGGGCTTTTTCTTTTATAGGCAAAGGCTTCTCTAGGTCCTCTTGAATCTCAAGAATAGATCGCTGGTCATTCAAATAGGCTATAGGAGCGCCAGTTCTTTTTAAAAGCAACGAACATTTCTTGGAATTGCTCGGCGATAATATGACCTCAAGTCTGTTAACCTTATGCAGCACTTTGACAAGCGGAGCATAATCTCCATCACTGGCAACTATTACCGCCTTATCCAAATTACCCTCATAGAAATCACTGCTGGCTTTCATTAATAGATCTGAGTCACAATTGCCTTTTGGTTTTCCATTCGAATACAAAACTTCTTTAAAAGCTAATTCAAAACCACATGCTTGGAGAAATGCGTAAAGATCTTTGTATTTTGGAATTAAACCGATAAATATGTAGGCTTTATCAATTTTGTATTTTTCTTTCAGCCAGATGCGGAATCTCTTGTAATCTAATTGCCACTTGAGGTGATTTCTCAACGCCTTATCTAGATTTGTTGCATCAATATAGGCGATATTAATGCGAGGTTTCTCCTGTGATTTTGGTGTTTCCAAATCCATCAAAAGAATTTAGCATATTTTTTAGATTTCTTCTATATCAAAATCGGTGTTACTCCACTTCTCTGCTCCCTCTCGGATATTTCTTGAGCAGAATTTTATTCAAATTATCAATAATGGGTGTAATAAACCGCCATGACGCCATGATTTCATCCGTCGAAGCAAAGAGTGTCTGGTCGCCAACAAAAGCGTCACGAATAAGCCTTTCATAGTCATTGGGAATGATCGAAAAAGCAGGTACGTCCGCGTACTTGAATTTCAAATTTTTCGGCTCGCTTTTCCATTCATAGCCCGGCGTTTTTACGAAAAAACGGATCTTGATGCCTTCATCTGGCTGGATGCGAAAAGTGAGCACATTCTGGCCTTCGATACCGGAATATTTTTCACCCATGCCAAATATACTCATCTTATTTTCCCGGATCTTGGCCTTGAAATAAACGTCGATTTCGGTTTTTGACTCCGACATGGCCTTGCCTGCTTCTAGGAAAAAAGGTACGCCCTTCCAACGCGGTACTTTGAGATGCGCTTCGACGCGAAAATAAGTTTCGGTCTGCGAATCGAGAGCAACACCAGTTTCGTTTACGTAACCGTCATATTGGCCGCGTGCGACATATTTCGAGACATGCCGCGGAGCGATCGGTAAAAGACGCGAAAGCACAGACGCGCGTTCACGGCGAACATCGGCGGCAGAAAAAGATTTGGGTCGCTCCATGGCGACCAAGGCCAGCATCTGTAGGAGATGATTCTGACCGACGTCCTTCAAGGCACCGATCTTGTCATAGAAGGTGCCGCGCTCTTCCGCGCCGGATTTTTCGAAAAGCTTGATATGGACGCGGTCAATGCAGTCTTTGTTCCAAACTGTTTCAAAAACCATATTCGCACCGCGAAAAGCTAGGATGTTTTGCAAGGATTCCTTGGCTAGATAATGATCGATGCGGAAAATCTGCTCTTCCTTGAAGAGTTGGCCCAGAAGTTTGTCGAGCGATCGCGCGGTGTGAATATCGTTGCCAAAAGGTTTTTCGATGAGAACGCGCGTCCAACCCACGCCATCAGAGCAAGCTTCTGTTAATTTTGACCCTGACAAATTGGTCAGGATGCCTTCATAGAGGTGCGGCGGCACCGACAGATGAAAGAGCTTATTACTGCACTGTCCCCAGCGGTCATCCACGGCTCTGACTCGCTCCGAAAGCCGCGCGTAAGCCAAAGGTTCGTTGAACATGCCCTGCTCGTAGGAAATGTGATCCAGAAAATGCTTAACTTCTTCTTCCTTGAATTGGCCGGGGTGGATATTCATGCGGCCGCGAATCAAGTCTCGAAATTCTTCGCGCGAAAATTGCCGGCGGGAAAAACCGATGATCGCAAAACGCTCTGGCAGCATTTTTTTTGAAAACAGTGAAAGTAACGCCGGCAACAGTTTCCTATTGGCCAAGTCGCCGGTTATTCCAAAGACGACAAAGATGGTTGGAGTGTTTACGTTCATAAATAGTATTTAGTATATTGTATTTGGTATTTAGTATAAACACAAAGAAAATCACGGCATGATACTAAATACTATATACTAAATACCAAATACTAGAATTCTTCCCCCCACTTTTCCCATAGCGGATAGAACGTACCGGCGATAAAAACGCAAGGTAAGATAAGTATTGCCGAAAACACCCAGAGTAAGAATGAAACAGCAACGCGGAACATGGGAAAAACCGCCTTGAACATTTCCGTCCAAACGCCCCATAGAGCCGTAAATATGGCGCCAATGTCTTCCATAGCCTCATCCTAATTCATAGCTAAAATATAATCAACAACTAATGTTGCGTGCTATAATAAAAGCGTATATGGACATTCTTCTCACCACCCATAACATCGGTTTCATCGTTTCTGCAATCGCAACCACCGGCCTCAGTGTGTTTCTTTTTCTCAACAATCGAACATCCACGGTAACCAAAACCATGGCTTTTACCACGCTCTTCGTGGATATTTTCATTATATCGCACGTTGCCGGCGTCAACGCGACCAATTCGTATTTGTCCAGAGATATTCTAATGTTCAATCTTAGCTTGATCTTTGTTGGCATCGCCAATGTCCATTCCGTCCTAGCCTATACCGATGAAGTCAAAAAGAATCACGTTGTATTGTGGGTTCTTTATACTTCAGGAATTTTGTTGACGCTATTTTTCATTATTTTTCCTTCTTTTTTCCTATTGCCTTCAGTGCCAAAATTGTACTTCCCGAACTATTATGTTCCGGGAAGTCTAAACTGGGTACGCCTCGCTTTCCTATATTGCATATGCATACCATACATGGTTTATAAACTGGCAAGGTATTACGAAAAAACCCAAAATTCGATCGTACAAAAACAAATCATTTACTATATTAGCGCCATCATCCTCGGCTATGGTTTTGGCTTTATACCTAACTTCTTGGTTTACAATATAGCCGTTGACCCGCTCTTGGGCATGTCATTCATGGTCTTTGCAACCGTGCCCATGATCTATGGCGCGATAAAGTACGAACTTTTCGACGTTCGGGTTATAGCAAAACAGGCTTTTCTTTACGGCATTTCTGTCGCGACTATCGGCGCATTCGTGGCACTTTTCAATTTCTTCAATCAATGGCTTTTGGCGCAATATCCCTTGCTTCCTTGGTGGGTAACGCCGATCGCCATTTCCATCATCATGGTCATGGCGGGAGTTATAGTTTGGAACAAGCTACGTGAGAGCGATTTCCTGAAATACGAATTCATTACTACCGCTACGCACAAATTCCGTACGCCCTTGACGCATATCAAATGGGCCACAGACAACCTTTCACAGAAAAATCTCGATGAGGACTCACGTTTGCAAATCGAATATATCAGAAGCGCCGACACTCGTCTGGTTGAATTGACCAATACTCTAGTCAACGCTTCGGAAAACGGCGAAAATGCTTATTTGTACTCGTACGAGCAAAAAAATATCGCCATCCTATTTGAAACAGCATTAGACTTGCTCAAAAATCACATTGCGCAAAAACATTTGCAAGTTACCAAAGAATTTGAACCCGGCTTGATGGTTGTTTGCGATGAGAGCCGTCTGAACTTTGTCATCCAAACGATCCTTGAAAATGCCATCAACTATACTCCGGAAAATGGCTCCATCACTGTGTCGATAAAGAAGGATGGGGGCGGAAAGCATGTGGTTTGCTCGGTACATGACACGGGTATAGGTATGACTCGAGAAGAATTATCTTTTATCTTTACCAAGTTTTATCGCGGCACACCGGCGCGCACAACCGATACCGAAGGTATGGGCATAGGCCTATTCATAGCAAAGCAAATCATTGCCCGCCAAAACGGCAAAATCTGGGCAGAATCGGGAGGCACCGGCAAAGGCAGTACTTTTTATTTCTCATTGCCGATAACAAAATAATTTTGTGTGCTTAGTAGGGCTCGGTCCTTACAGGACCTGTACAGGCTTCGTATTTTCGAGGGAGGATGCCCCCTCGAAAATATACTCAGCCTTTTCGAACCCTCCACGGACGTGGCACTGGCCACGTCCTAGGGTGCACACTCGCGGACTCGTGTGCACCCTGGAGGGCTCGAACCTCCGACCTTACGCGTGTGAAGCGTACGCTCTAGCCAACTGAGCTAAGGGTGCTCGAACCCTGTCAAATTTTCACTGAACTTACCTTGTCGGGGCGCCGAGAATCGAACTCGGACCTCACGCACCCGAAGCGTGTATACTACCACTATACTACGCCCCGATTTACCAAGCCGAAGTTATTAACAACTGCTGGTGTGGACCTACGGGGAATCGAACCCCGGCTTCGTCCATGCCATGGACGCGTAATACCTCTTTACTATAGGCCCTCCTGATCTTCATTCAAGTCAGCATATAATCTAACACGATTTGAGGATTTTTCAAAAATAACGTAAGCTATACGAACTACCGGGCTGTAGTATAGTGGTAGTATACATCCATGGGGTGGATGCGGTCCGGGTTCGATTCCCGGCAGCCCGACTAGTGATCCGATTAGAAATTAGGTCAATTAGAAATTTGTAATTTTAGCCGCACCCTTAGCTCAGTTGGCTAGAGCGCGCCCTTCACACGGGCGAGGCCGCAGG
>CAYTUZ010000010.1:0-17389 GCA_964441635.1 uncultured Candidatus Saccharibacteria bacterium | reverse complement strand
AATCAACTTAGCCAGATTTTGTGGCATTAATTGGTTATTGATTATTCCTTGGTTATTGGTGTTTGATTATTGGTTATTTAATCATACTTTTTTCACCTGCAAGAAATCCAGCTCTACCGGCGTCTCACGACCAAACATCGAAACCAGTACCTTGATCTTGCCACGTTGATTGTCGACTTCACTAACCTTGCCTTCAAAGTCCTTGAATGGTCCATCGACAACCTTGACCAGATCACCTGAAACGAGATCGATGGTGTGTTCGGTATCACCTTTAGTCATTCGAGCAAAAAGCACGTCAACCTCTTTTTTTTCCAGTGGCACCGGATAGACGCCGGATCCCACAAAACCGGTTACGCGCGGCGTATTCCGAACGATATACCAAGAATCGTCCGTCACGACCATTTCCACGAGTACATAACCCGGATAAATCTTCTCTTCCTCGGTAACACGCTTGCCACTTTTGATTTTGATTTTCTTTTCGGTCGGCACGATGACATTAAAGATTTTATCTTCCATATTCAAAGACTCGATGCGCTGTTTCAGATTCCTAGCCACGGCGTTCTCATAACCCGCATAAGTGTGGATAGCATACCAATTGCGCTCGCCTGTTGTTTGCTGTTTGGACATGTTGAGATTTGAAAATTGATTGAAAATTGAAAATTAGAAATTGAAAATTAAAACAAGAGCGTCAGCAATTTTGAAAACACAAAATCTGCAACACCTAGAAGTAAGGCGGTGCCTAGCGAAACTGCAATGATAAGCATTGTGAAGCGAATAGTTTGCAGTCTTGTCGGCCAATTGACGTGCTTCATTTCCGCTTGTGTTTCCTTTACATATTCAGCAATTTTCATATTTTTATTAAAAAACCCCTCGGGGGGCAGTAGTGATAGATTATCATACATGACAAAAAGTTGCAACGTGTGACTTATAGTTTTTCAACTAATGATACTTAAGAATTTAGAATTTAGAATTTAGACCTAAATTCAAAATTCTAAATTCTAAATTCTTGTCTTTCACTCGATCTCGTAAGTAATCGTTACGTTATCAGTCACCTTCTGCTCGCCTGCTGGCACTTCCGGAGCTGGCGCAGGCACCGAAGCCACATCCGCTTTCAGGGAAACCGCGCCACCCATGGCGTAAACTGGGTAGGTTTGGTCACCACTTTCGTAAAAACTTGTGACTCTGACCAGAGAAACACCCAACTGCTTTGCCAAGACCTGCGCTCGGCTTTGCGCATCAGCAATAGCATCTGCGCGTGCTTGCGCCTTCACTGCATCCGGGTTGTCCACCGAGAAATCGAGGCCGTTTACATTCTGGACATTCAAGGCGCCGATGGAAGCAAATATCGCTCCAGCCTTGTCGAGCGCGCGAACTTTGACTTGAATAGTTTCGGAAACATCGTAACCGGTGAGTACTTGCTTGCCGGGATTGCATGGATAGGCAACGCTATTGGTTGTGGCAATCATAGGACAAGCTCCTGTTTGATAATCATAATGAGGATTGATCGTATAAGATAAAGTTTGGATATCTTTGTCTGCAACACCGGCATCGCGGACAGCCTTGAGAGCCGAGTTCACCTTCGCGGTCGCTTGCGTCTGCGCGTCTGTTATCGCCTTGGCATTTTCGGTGACTGAGAATGAAAAAGTAGCGACATCCGGCGTAGCCATAGCGTCGCCTTTGCCATTCACGGAAATAGTATTCACAATCTGGTCACTTTTGCCGACATAGCTGATAGATTTGAGTTCTTTTATGAAGACGGCCACAAGAAACAGTGTTAGCATTCCCAAAGTTCCAGTTGCAATTCTCCAAAAATTATTAGGTATATTCATATAGTTGGGCTAATTTAGCTTCTAATCTATTAATTGTGACACAAATCAACCAAATTCTCAAATAATCCGAGTACCGTCATCGGCCCTACCCCACCCGGCACCGGCGAAATCGCGCTTACGATATCTTTCACCGCTTCAAAATCGACATCGCCAACCAGCCTTTCTTCTTCATTTCGATTGATTCCTACATCGATTACCACCTGTCCAGCTTTGACATGTTTAGCAGTTATCAATCCCTGCTTGCCGACGGCACAAATGATGATGTCCGCGGCTTTGGTTTCTTTTGCCAGATCCAAAGTCTGCCGGTGACAAACAGTAACAATCGCGCCTTCTCTCTCGCACATGGCGGCGATTGGTTTGCCCACCAGCATCGAGCGGCCGATAACTGTGACTTTCTTGCGAGCGAGACCAATTTTATAATGATTCAAAAGCTCACGAATACCTCGAGCCGTGGCAGGAATGACTGCGCCGCTTTTTGTGTTTGTTGGAGTCAAGCCATCGGCGTCTTTCCTTGGAAGAATGGCATCAATCGCCAGATCACGGTCAAGACCTTCTGGCAAAGGCAATTGCACGATTATGCCGGTAATTTCATCGTCATTATTGCATGCCGCTATGGTTTTTAATAATTCCTTTTGAGAGATCGTTTCCGGCAACTGAATATGTTTTTCATAGACGCCGATCTTTTTTGCAAAAGCTTTTTTGGCCTTTATGAAAGAGGTCGAGTCAGGCCGATTTCCGACTTGAATTATAGCCAAGGTCGGTGCCTTCGGCAATTTCTTGATTTTCTCAATCAGTCCCGGTAGTAATTCCTCGCGAGTTTTTCGGCCATCGATAATGAGCATGGGGTTACTATACAGAGTTGAGGCCTTGTTGACAAACACATGTTAAAAAGCAATGCTATGAAAAGAAGGAGATGTTATGTCGATCAAGAAAACTATAGTCAGCAAAGAAGAGGCTTTTCTGTGCAGAATAGAGGAGTGGGATTTTGTAATCCATATGCCGGTACTAGGCCGGATGGGTCTCGCTGACCTGTTCCTTTACCGGCCGAAAAGTAGTGCGCCGCCGAGGTCGATGTTCGACGGCAACAACGGTAATCCGATCGCTAGTTGCAGTCTTCAAAACCTTTCGCCTGACTGCAAATCGATCAGCACCTTGCTCCAGTCCATTGCCCACGAGAAAAATATGCGCATACAAAGAATCCTTGGAGAGGAGGTCAAGGGAGCAAGAGATATCATGTACCAATTCGTCCACTAGCCCAAAGTTTTTCGCAAAATCCCGACACCGCACGTGCCGGGATTCTTTTATGAAACAGGTTCAACAATCTATAATTCTGCCAATTTGTTCCTGGATTTTTTCACCCTTACAATGAGTTAACATTCCATAATAAGAAGCTAGTACATGCCTAAAATATTCCTTGGTTATAATTCCTCTTTCAGCAAGAATGGCTAGTTGTTCGATCTTTCTAATCAATCTCCTTTTAGTCGTTGTCCTTATAACCTTGTAATGCGGCAAACTGACATATCCCAGAAAATCAATACCATTATGGATTTTTTGTATCGTGACTTTTTTGGGATGCAGTTCCAATTTTAGATTTTCTTTTAAGAATTTGGCAATTTTTATTATGCACTTTTCTAGATGTAGCTTCGATATATGTAAAATAACGAAGTCATCGCAGTAACGAATATAATATTTTTCTTTGAGTACATGCTTGACGAACTGATCAAGCTCATTTAGGTAAATATTCGAAAATATCTGGCTCGTCACATTGCCTAGCGGAAGCCCTGTTTCTAGTTTTGTACTGAATGATTCGATAACTTGCTCAATTAAAATACTAAAATCTTTGTCATTAATCTTTCTTTTTATAATAGAGATTAAGATTTTGTGGTTTATAGAATCAAAGAATTTGCGAATGTCACATTTTAGGACATAAATTCTTTGGGTGTAATTCATAGAAGCTTTACATGCAAATATTTTGAATCGCTCTAAGCCAGCATGAGTTCCCTTGAGTCTCCTAGATGCATAAGAATCGTGAATGAATGTTTTATCAAAAATAAAATACAATTTCTGATAAACAGCTTGGTACAAAACCCTGTCCCGAACGCTCGCCGCATGGATCGTGCGCTTTTTCAGATCCAAAACTACCAAAACTCTATACGGATCGGGTTTCCATTTCTTTGTAAGTAAAAGGTTATGCAAATCAAATAGGTTTTCCTCCAGATTTAGTTCAAATATCGCAACCTCTTTATTTGATCGCTTGCCTCTGCTAAACTCTTTCCACGCACGAAAAAGATTTCCAACAGAAATTACATCACGAAAATCACAACTATGACGCCCCCCCCCCGACAACCTCGTTACTCCTGCCATCATTCATAAGGTTAGGCTTTTGCATAGAGAGATTTATATCATAGGCAATAAACTTTCCAAAGCAGACAAACTCGGCATCCACAAACATTTGGAAGAAAATATGCTTCAGCTATTTTCATTGCTCATAGAAGCCGCGTTTACGCCCTGTCCAGCGAAATTAAGGCCGCTCGAAGTCTCGAGAGTCAGAGCTTCGTTAATTCAACACCTAGTAAGAACTGAATCAGAACTTGGAATAATTGATGAGAAAACCTATTTAAGAATTTCAAAAGACCTCGTGGATATTTCAAAACAGATAAACGGATGGATTGCCGACACATTGAAACGCTCTGCAATGCAAAAGAGGCCATAAAGACCTCTTTGCAAGAAACTTCCTCACGACCACCCGCGTTAGGATTCGGATTGTCAGCATAGTTCCAGTTGGCGTAGAACTTGTCGTCGTTCCAGTTCGCGTTGGCAACCCTGTTGTCCGAACGAGAGCGTCAATATTTACTTCTTTCCTTCCGAATCTCCGGAAACCTTTTTCAAAGTCTCCTGTGTCTTCTCTGGAAATTGTGCGAGCAAAGTATAGAAAGAAATAAGCAGTTTCTATATTTACGGCAAATTGTTATTTGCTGATAGCAAACCAATTTAACAGCCGTTCTTAATTATAAATAGAAAATGGCGAAGATTACAACTTGTAATCTTCGCCGTGCGAAGTGAAAAAGGGTTAAGTTTAGAGGGGAACTGCCTCACGACCACCCGCGTTAGGAAGCGGAAGGTCAGCATAGCTCCAGTTGGCGCAGAACTTGCCGTCGTTCCAGTACGCGCCGGCAACCCTGCGGCCCGAACGAGAGCGTGGACACCGAGTCCAACCTTTGATATCAAGATGCCTTCCTTGCCCTGATTGACTCTTGGTCAACCAGAAATAAAAGGCTTCGAGCATATAACGCTCGCGAGCATCTAGGAAAGGCGTCGCTGTTGCCGACATATAGTCCGATGTCTTTCCGAGCCACTCCTTGTCAGGTTCAACCGTCGCCCGACAAAGAATCAAATCGGTTTTGTCAGGACTACGTTCTAAAGAGTAGCCGTCAACATCGATTTCCTCCCAAACCTTAAATTGTTTTTTACACAATTCCAAGGCCTGCCGGCTTGTCATACCTTTTGGGCAGTACACGAGCCAATCGAAACAGGGCCGGCGTATGGTGATTCGTTTATCACTCATGAGCGATGCAAAATCTACCTCGACAGCGAGATTGAATTCTTTGCAGAATTCCGGCCAAGCGGTAAGAAAATCATCGAGTGTAGGCAATTCGCTCAAGACCCGAGGCGTCTCAGAGATCGTCGGTTGTACAATATTAACACCGATAACTGGAAAGGTTTCTTTGTGTTCAATGAGACGTTGTACATGCTCTGTCGTCAGTGTTCCTTCCCGAAACTGGCGACGGATTTCACTACACTGACCGTCGTCGAATGTTTCGTACATCCTGACCAGTTCTTCCGGAGCAGGCTTAGATACCTGTCCCACGACATTATTTGTTTTCATGCCGTATCCTTTCGTTTTGATCGAGTTCGCAAGCGACTAGACGGTTTGCGTTTGGTTTATGTGAAGTACTCGATTCTAGCAGAGTTATACCACTAGTAGAGTACAAAGTCAATGACAATAAACGCCATATTTTAGAGTCTTTATTGCCCTGCTGACCACCTCGCGAAAATGCCGCACGGCAATAGTCTTTGTGGCTCATTTACACCATTTGAGCCGCAAGAACTTTCTTTTATAACCAACTCCCCTTTTTCGATATTGCCACCAAACTTTTTTACGAGTGCTAGTAAAATATTCTCATAAGCTGTTGCCGAATACCCTGCAGAATAACCATTTATGAGAAAGAATAGCGGCTTGTCATCTAGAATTTTCAAGCAATCTTCAACTAACGGCAAAAAATCTTCTTCTATCTTCCACAGCTGCCCTTCCGGACCATGGCCGAATGCCGGCGGGTCCAAAATTATGCCTTGATATTTTCGGCCACGTTTTACTTCACGGCGGACAAAATCACGCGCATCGTCCAAGATCCATCGCACGGGTTTGTCTTTCAATCCCGAAAGTTCCGCGTTTTCCCTCGCCCAAGCCACTGCGACCTTGGAGCCATCGATGTGAACCACCTTCGCTCCGGCTTGCGCGCAAGCGAGCGTGGCTCCACCGGTGTAGCCAAAAAGATTCAAAACTTCAATATCGCCGGAACCATGACGAACGGAATCCTGTAACCACGACCAATTTCCCACTTGCTCCGGAAAAATGCCCACGTGTTTGAAAGCCGTCGGTTTAATCCAGAATTTAAGACCGCCAAGTTCGATCTGCCAGCGCTCCGGCACATTCTTGTTCAGTGACCAGTCTGCTTTTTTCTCATCACGCGTAAAATAACCATCTGCTTTTTTCCATTCCGCATCGCCCAAACGCTTTTTCCACAAAGCTTGCGGATCCGGCCGCGAAAGAATTACTTTTCCAAATCTTTCCAACTTGTCGCCTTCTCCAGAATCGAGAAGTTCGTAGTCAGTGGACGTTTCTGTTATAAGAATATTTGAGTTGAACATAAATAATAACCAATAACCAAGATACAATAACCAAAGAATACCCAATAATCAAGTAAGCTAGACTTTGTGGCATTAATTGGTTATTGATTATTCCTTGATTATTGGTGTTTGATTATTGGTTATTTTATTATTCTTCATAAATAAAATAATTGCCGTCACAAACAAGATCGTCGAAGTCAGCGCCGAACCCATGCAGTATGCGCAATAAGAGTGAATAATGAAGACTTGTAGATAGACGAACCAGAGCGAAGCGATGAAGCCAAAAACTGTAAACAGCAACGCATAGCGTAGGAATTCTTGGTGTTTGCTTTCGAAGTAAGCAAATATTCCTGCCAAAACCAAAAGATAGTAAATCGCGCCCAAAAGCGAAACTGGCATTCCCAAAACCACCGCATAAGAGCTGGTTAGCACCTGTTCACAGCCTTTGGTGACAGAACATGGCGGCACAACTCCTTGGAAATGTTCATAACTCAAATATGACGCATCGACAAAGCCGATGAGTGCGACAACCAAGAGAAATATGACAGCGCTAGTTCGAACTTTTAGCGGCTGTGTCAATAATTGTTTGAAATGCTTCATAACCTTGTGGATTTACGATTGCTTTGCCATTTACAAAGAAAGTTGGCGTGGAATCTATACCTAGAGATATTCCCTCGTCGTTTTGGCTGGTAATTTTGTCTTTTAATGTCGAGCTTGCCAAATCAGTTGTGAACTGCGGTACATTCAAGCCCAACTGCGTAGCGTATTTCACGAAAATAGCTGTCGGGTCGGAAAGCTCCGTCCAATCGGCATGATTGCTGAACAGAAGGTCGTACATTTCCCAGAATTTACCCTGTGCTCCTGCGGCTTCGCTTGCCATAGAGGCAGGAATGGCGTTTGGGTGCTGTGACAATGGGAAGTGACGGTAAACAAACTGGATCGTAGTGGTGGAATCAGTGAGTAGTTTCGAAACTACAGGATAATAAGTTTCGCAAGCTGGACACTGGAAATCGCTATATTCAATGAGAGTCACTTGCGCATTCGCGGGTCCGCGAACATGGTCGCTGGCAGAAATGGGAGCCGGCGCGCCCAGATTTTGGCCGACAGGAAGATTTGCAGACTTTTTCATAGCAACACCCAGTCCCCAAACAATGAGAGCAAGAACGATGAGAAACACAGACCAAAATGTCAGGCGTTTGGTATTCATGGCTTTTGATTATATACGTATTACAATCCCTGTGTCAAAGAAACGATCTTGTAGCCCTTCGCTTCAATATCAGTAAAGACTTCGTCGAGAATTGAACCCGTTATCGAATCGCCCACGTGCATGAGGTAGATTGTGCCCGGAGAAATATTAGAAAGAATATTGGATTTCACTTCGTCAGCTGTAACGGAGGGCTCCATCCAATCGCGCGCATCTACTGTCCAATAAACCGCTTCATATCCCGCCTTGTAAGCCGCGGCAATCACGCGGCTATCGATATCACCGTAAGGTGGCCGGAAAAGTGGTCCGGATTCTATATCTGCTGTCGCTTTTAGCGTTGCATTCATCTTGGATAATTCATCGGTTATGGAAGCTTCATCGAGCGTCGTCAAATACGGATGATCGTAAGTGTGATTGAAAACTTCCGAACCGGCAGCAACAATATCTTTGACTGTTTGAGGATTTGCTTCGATAAACTTCCCTGTCATGAAAAATGTCCCTGTGACATGATGCTTCGCCAAGACTTGTAAAATCTCTTGAGCAGAAGCGTCGCTACCACCGGCATCAAAGGTGAATATGACCTGTTTCTTGGAAGTATCACCATGAATGATTTCTTTTTCGGAAATCGGGATCTGCTGCCAAGCTTTTTCGGGAGGATGACTGAGCACTAAGGGATGCGCAAATAATGATGGAATTTGAATTATGCCAAATATCACCAACAGAAAACCACACAGCACAATCTCCATCCTGATTTCCGCCGGGAGTGCCTGCCAGATCTTTTGAAGCACTGATTTCATGGAAATTATTTATGCCTCATCCTCCTTTTTCATGAATGACGCCAGTGTGCCAGCAGTGATTGCTCCTCCAATAATAGAAAAAGTCATATCGCCCATCGTATCGCTATTGCTCGCTTGGTCCAGCCGGTCAGGGTTGGTTAGGTTGATATTGAGAACTTTCATGCGATATTGGTCATGGCCAAATTCACCTATTTCCCAGAGCAAAGCGATCAGTGCCACCATCGAAACCACTGTAAGTGCGTTTTTCCAAAATTCCCTGCGGAAAAAGTTCAAGGCCGGATATTTGCGCATCAAATAAATAATCAGTGAAGCGTTCATGAAGCCGCTCAAGAAATGTAAGAGCGCGTCATAGCCAAAAAAACCCATATTGCAACCTAGCAGTTGATAGCATTTTTGATTGTCGATAAAGGTCGGCCCGCGAATACCCAAAAGGCCTAGAATAATAAAACTGGAGACAAAAACAAAAGCAATAATACCGACTATGCGCGTTTTTCGGTCGTAAGACTTTTCTTCCATGGCTCGTATTATTGCATAATCTCGCTTATAAACCCAAGCCGCTGCCCGTCAAATAACTACTATAAGTACTCATGAATGACGGTATTACGAAAGCCAAAGCGATAAGCGGCAAGACAAAGACGATGACAGTTCCCCACATTGTCCACAGAAAATATTTGCGCGTTTTCTCCGCGGAAACATAAATACTCTCGATCAGTGCCCGTTGCTCGCGCAGTTCTTTTTCGATTGCGGAAAGATCCATGACTAAATTCTAGCATAAATCCGAGGAGAGTTCCGTCATCCGACTTTTTGGGGTAGTGGCGTAGAATTTACATATCCGTAGACAGTCTTAGATATTGCCGCGATGAGTGATTCTAGCTTCGAAAGATCTTGGCCCTTGGTCATAATACAGAGCAAGTATGGATGCTCCGGATAATACACAATTCCACAATCGTGAAGCTGATTCGTGTTCTCGCCAAACTTATGAGCCACCTTCATGCCCGAAGGCACTCCTGCCACGAGTCCGTTATCGAAAGTTGTTTTTGAGAGTAAATCAAGCGCTTGCTCTGAAATGTTCCAAGAAAAAAAAGTTGAGTTATAAAGCGTACGGAACAAGACTGCATAGGATTTTGGTGACATAAAGTCGGCATTACCTGTGAGTCCTGCTGGCGGCAACTGGAGTAGGTTGTAGGTTTTTACGAATTCATCGTTAATCTTCTGGTCAGAGATTATCGCCAGAAAGGCATCGTTGTCCGAACTCTGGATCATAACGTCGATGAGTTTCGACAGAGTGTAGTATCCTTCAGTCATAGTCTTGTCTCCTTCATAATAAGTGCCGCCCGCCAAGGCTTTGTGGAAGAAAAGTTTTTCTGAAAGGATCGCCGGATCTTGTTCAGCCATCTTGAATGCGGCCATCATGGCGAGAGTCTTCAGCATACTGGAAGGCTTGTATAGCGCATCTTCATCGACTCCGGTCCATTGCGCGCTGTTCAGGTCGCGGAAATAAACCGAAGCGGAATTTATGGAGGGATCTTTTTCAGTAACCGAAATAACAGAACTAACCGCGGCATCAAGATTGTTCATATAAGCAGAACTCGACTTGGCATTATCAGAAAAGAGCAATGGGTTTATGAACTCGTACTCCGGCGAATTGATCCGAACCTGCGTCGTTTGGGCTGCAGCATGATTTATTGTTGACGCATATCTGATACACCAACCGATACAGCCGCCGAGAATAGCGGCTACGATAATAAGAACGACCCAAAATCTTCTGTTCATGAATATAGCCAAATTGTACTGTAAATCAAATCGTGCGTCCAACGGGATATGCACCCCTTTGCAATCATTGACTTTCGCCCAGAATTTGGCCAATATGCCTACAGAACCTAGCAAATTATGAATGCTCTATCACAACAAATCCAAGCTTTGGAAAACATCTGGGGCTGCCTTTCGTCACTGCGCACTGAAAAAGGTCGCAGATTGCACCCACAGGAAGAAGATAGTGATGTTATCACGCCACGGCTCAACCAGTTTCGATTGGATCTCGAACCCAAGCTCTCGATGTCACAAGGCGTCCAACGCATGGCGGCGAAGACTCAGGTGATGACAAATCAGTTCAATCTGCATATCCGCACACGCATCACCCATTCTAGTGAAGTGATCGCCGGCTCATCCTTGGCTGCGGAGATTTTGGGATTGAATATCGAACTTTCGAAGGCTATTGCTCTCGGTCATGATATGGGCCATCCACCTTTCGGTCATGACGGTGAAGATTTCCTCAAGGAAACGACGCACAAACCTTTCTGTCATGAAGTCATGTCGGTCGTCATCGCACAGCACATCGAGCGCAAAGGTAAGGGTCTCAACCTCACACACGAGACATTGCGCGGATTCATCCGACACTCGCGTTGTAACAACGCCTGTAATGGTACGAAGCTTTCACCCGAAGGTGAACTCGTCGCACATGAGGACCGTATCAATTACACGGTTAGCGACTATGAGGACCTAACCGAGCGGCTTCATTACCCTGTTCCTGCTGAACTTCGCAAGCTCATGGAAGATCTGGGTCATGACCGATGCGAACGTTTTTATGTGCTCACGACAGCTCTCTGTATCGAATCTGCCGAGGTTGGTGCTGTGTCATTTTCAAAGTCAGACACGGCACAAAAGTTCCGTGAGATCATGGAAATCATGGATCCGATCTACAAGATCCTGAATGCCTCGAATACCGATGACGTGCTCATGCGCATATTCGAATTCTTGAGCTATCACCCCAGCCACGTTGATCCGGGCTTGCTCTTGGCGCTCATGACCGACACGGACGTGCTCAATCTCGCAGATTGTCCCGTCCTTGATTTCAGTGCTCTACAACGCACCACAGTGAACGAGATCATTCCTTCATTGGAAAACAGAATAATCAACTATTGCGATGCCGACCTCAATTGGTGAGTTCCCTTCGCAACAGCTCTTTTCACACTGGCCGCCCGCTCGTCGCGCGGCCTTTTTTTAGAACCTATTCTTTTGGACCAAATTCTTCGTCCTTTTTGTCTGCTTCGGCATCAGCCTTAGTTGCATGTACACGACCATCGATATGATTGGGAGGTGCATAGACAGTGTACAATTTCAAAGGTATATCACCAGTATTTACTATATTGTGCCACGAACCTGCAGGTACCAAAATTGCTGTACCACTCGAGAATGGATACTCAACATCATCTATTATGGACTTACCATTTCCATTCTCAAACCTGAAAAATTGATCTACATAATGTACTTCATTGCCAATGTCTTCTCCAGGCAACAATGACATCAAGACCAACTGACTATGTGGCCCCGTATATAACACTCTCCGAAAATCATTATTTTCTAGGGTCAACTTTTCTATATTGTCTACATATGGCTTTTTGCTTTTCATATATTGAATGACGAATGGGCGTATTCTCTATTACAAAACACTTACAAAGGTATGCCGTCGTAGAGGACGTTCGAACTGGGTTTGAGAGGAGAAATGAGGTGACAATCTATATTCCTAATTTTTATCCCACTTCTAAATTTATTACATAAAACAAATTTCACCAATCTATGGAGAACTCGAGATTATGGTGCAAGGTATATACTATTCCCCCCAGGTACAGTTTTTAACTGCCCCTTATTTACCGTATTAGTATTTTGAACCTGAAGTTGTTCGTCAACTAAATTGAAGCTGGGGTTCTTGAAGACGAACGTCATCGTACGGTGATATGTTCCCGTTTGTCCAATCTGTGCATTAGTTTGGTTAAGTATTATATTACCGTTAGACATTTGAAATGATGCCTGTTCGTCAAGAAATGGGCCAACAAAATCATCTTTATATTTTCCCACGTAGGTATTTATTGGAAAATATTCGTGTTCATCTTTAGTATCAAAGATCACAAATGTCCAAAATTCATCTGAAACTCGTCCATTAGTCTGAATGAATTCAGCAAGCAATACTTTATATCCTGTAGATAGATCTACTAAACTTGATGGAATTATCCTAGTAAATATTGGCGAATTAGGATTGCTGTTAAGATTTTTATTGTCGTTGGATATGTAATCATAAAACACGTCTTGCTCACTAGATTTTGAACTAACATAATTAAGGCTATGAGTATTCGTGATAATACCAGTAGGATAATAATACTTATCAGTCATAATATTTGGGTTCTCAGTATTACGGACCCCGTTTGTGATTAGATGAATGTTAGCAGAAACAACTTGCGGCGTAGCCATTATTTGTGTACTAGTTTTGATTACTTTTTTTGAAGGAGTAGCGGATTCTTGAACAGTGGGAGACGGCAAATTTACACTGTTTGTAACGCCTTGGTGCACGCCAAAGATCGTGGTGACAGCCATGGCAATTGAAACAAAAAATTTATTGAGCCAAGACATTTGATGAATCTCGTTGAAGATTATATCAGGTTCGAACTGAAAAAACCTTTATGCAGGTTGATAACTTAACAGAAACCTAACGATGGGTGCCCAGAGAGAATCGAACTCTCGCGACCAGCTCCACAAGCTGGAGTTCTGCCACTAAACTATGGGCACCATATACACACTACTCGTACGTCGGCGACACCTCAGTTATACCAGATTTATGGTTAGTTAGTCGAGCGAGGGCGTATAACAAAGAAGACAGCCTGTTCAGAAACGCCAATGTTGCCGGCGCCACCGTGATCTCGCCCGCTTCCTTCGCTCTCACTACTTCCCGCTCCGCTTTGCGTGCCAAAGTGCGCGCAAAGTCGAAAAGTGCCGCCATTTCTGTGCCGCCGGAAATGAAAAATGTTTTTATAGGCGGCAGTTCCTTTTCCATGAGGTCGATCAGTTTTTCCATTTCAGCAACTTTTTCTTTGGCAACGTGTTTGTCGGCGCCAGCAACTTCCGCCTGAACTGTAAAGAGATCGTTTTGCATAGAATGGATAATATCCGCCGGCTGTTTCCAGTCCACCGACCAAGTCACGCTATCTTTGATCTTGACTAGGCCCAGAAAAGAATTGAGTTCGTCCAATGCACCGAGCGCCTCCGTTTGGCAGGAACTTTTTGTCACGCGTGTGCCCGGCTTGGTATTTAGGCTCTTGGTCGTACCAGTATCGCCTTTTTTGGTGTAAAGCATAGTAGTATTTAGTATATAGTATTTGGTATTTAGTATAAACAAACTAACTAAATACTAAATACCATATACTAAATACTTTTTATGAAAATGCTATCAAAGTCGTTTTTCAATCGCCCAACACTAAAGGTTGCCCGTGATCTCATTGGCTGTTATTTGGTCCGCAAACGCGACAATAAGGTTGAGCGTTACATGATCACCGAGACCGAAGCCTATGATGGACCTCGGGACTTAGCAAGCCATGCGTCTCGCGGCAGAACCAAAAGAAGTGAGATACTTTTCGGCGAGCCCGGCCTCATTTACATATATTTTACTTATGGCATGCATTGGCTCTTGAATTTTGTGACTGGCCCCAAAGGTTATCCTGCTGGCGTGCTCATTCGCGGCGTTGAAGAAGAAAATGGCACTCCCTTGAATGGTCCCGCGCGCATTACAAAAAAGTTGGGACTCACAGGCATCATTCACGGACTTCCAGCTAACAAGAAAACCGGACTTTGGGTCGAGAAAGGTGAAAAAATCAATCCGAAATTTATAAAAAGATTTCCCAGAATTGGCGTGGACTATGCTGGGCCCGTTTGGTCCAAGAAAAAATACCGTTTTGTTTATTCTAAATTATAAATTCTATATTCTAAATTCTAACCTTGTGCTCTCAGCAGGAATCGGTCCTTACAGGACCTGTACAGGTCTCGCATTTTCGATGGAGAATGCCCCATCGAAAATATGCTCGACCTTTTCGATTCCTGCACGCATGCGCGCAGGGCGCATGCTTTCGAGCACAAAACTCGCTCCACTCGTTTTGTGCTCTCAGCAGGAATCGAACCTGCATCACGGGCTTCGGAGGCTCGTGTTCTATCCATTAAACTATGAGAGCTCGTGCCTGCACTGCGAAGCCCTGAGCGAGTAGTCCTGCTTCGCGTAAAGCTACACAGGACCGCTTCGCTCAGGGCGAAGCGGTGCGCGGGACAGGAATTGCACCTGCATGCCCTAACGGGCGCTACCACCTCAAGGTAGTGCGTCTTCTAGTTTCGCCACCCGCGCGAGGGTGAATGACACTATAACGGAAAAAAAACCGTTTTACAACGGTTACTTTTTCTCGACTACAAGAGCTTCAGCTTTTACTTCGGGTGCGACTGGAATGACAGGAGCGGCCTCAGCCTCTTCTTCGTATGAAGCCACCATCGTTCGCCTCATCTGGCGGCGGATTTCTTTGGTAGCCTTGCGGCGGATGAAATAGAGCTTGGCGCGGCGCACCTTTGACCGGCGGACCATTTCGATTTCGTCAATTACAGGAGAATACAATGGGAACGTGCGCTCTACGCCGACACCGTCAATAACTTTGCGCACCGTGAAAGTCGCACCGGCTTCTTTGCCGTGCTTTCTGGCCAAAACTATACCCTCGAAGGCTTGCAAGCGAAACTTGCCTTTATCTTCTTCGATTTTCTGCCAAACGCGCACGGTATCACCCGGCCGAATGTCGATTTTCTTCCTGTGTTCTACGTTTGCTGGTGAAATTATCTTGGATGCCATAATGAAAGCTACATTAACACATAGTAAATAAACATTCAAGAATTTAGATCTAAATTCTAAATTCAAACTTCTAAATTCTTGAAGTCTTCCGGCAACGGCGCCTCCACGCTGATTTGTTTCCCTTGGCAGTTTTCGAAACTAACCGACTTGGCATGGAGCGCCGTGCGTTCGAAACCCAAAGCCATCGGCCGCGATGGCGCATACAGCCTATCCCCCACTACCGGATGCTGTATCGCCGCAAAATGCACTCGGATCTGATGCGTACGTCCCGTCTTCGGCTCTACCTCGACCAGCGTAAATTTCTCAAGCTTTTCATCTTCTCCGCTTTCCGCTCCGCCGGCTGGCGGATGGCAGAGCGGATTTGATTTTAAATCTTTGATTTTCGTCCAGTAAGTTTCCGCTTCGCGAAGTTCCCCGCGCGCACCACGTTGTGCCGACCATCGACGGAAGTCCGATACATTCCTGCCAATCGGGCGGTTTATGGTGCCAAACTCTTCTTCCAAAGATCCCCAGATGTAGGCTAGATATTTTTTCTTGATGGTTCGGTCCTGAAACTGCTTTTTCAGAGACTCAAAGCCTTTTGCTGTCTTTGCGACGAGCAATACTCCAGAAGTTTCCCGATCCAGCCGATGAACGATTCCCGGCCGAGCTATTTCTTCGCCTTTCGTATTTCTCGCCGGCTCGCCAACCTTCATCGCTTCCGGATATTTCTCCGCGATCCAATCCGTGAGAAACGGCCCTTTGGAACGGCCATCGTCGTGCACAATAAGTCCCGCCGGCTTATTCACCGCCAGAATATCGTCATCTTCATAGAGTATTTCTATCGCACCTTTATTGCTCATACATTGAATATACGTTAATCTACTCAAAAGGTGAAGTATGAAGAAGTCTTGAATTGGCACTAAGCCTCGGGCACAACACATCACTCCAGAGTCCATTCACGGAGTGCTAGCCTTACAAAACATCTTCTTTAGAGATACAGGTAATGTAGTTTCGAAGGACTCTGGAGTGATGTGTTGTGCCCGAGGCGCCATCATTCATCAATATTAAAGCATTTTCCCAGCGCGCTTAGCTCAGTTGGTAGAGCGCCCCGTTTACACCGGGAAGGTCCAAGGTTCGAGTCCTTGAGCGCGCACTTCGTCGAAGACCTTTGTAGCAAAAGATAAAGTCCCTGCCTCCTCAGTGCAAGCACTTGTGATGTGTTATTATTATTGTGTATGCGAGACTCTCGTAAAGCACTTGCGCTTTTAATATTTTGCGGACTTTTGCTGACGGCAGTTGTTCGAGCACAAACAGGCCAAGTGCAAGTCATTCCCGACAACAATCATCAGTCGGCAAGCATATCGCCTTTGGCCAAGACCGTGAAAATTACCTCGGCGGCATCTTGTGTCAGTGCGGAAACACTGAAAACCTATCCAAACACTCTGACCAATCTCGTCAAAAGTGCCATCTGCACCACTGGTTATTTGCAAGGCACTATACTTTCGCAAAAAATAAATGATGTTTCCGGCAGTATTTCAACGATCAACACCCTACTCGCTTCTTTGGACAATACAGAAAATTATCTGAAGAGTTTTTCCGCTATAAATCTAAACGGCATATCATTCGAGATTATTCCTGCAGGCCTCGATGAAGCTCATCCCTATCCGAGCGCCAGCAACATAACCATGATGTGCTTGAATGACGCTTCGCAAGACATAACAAAAGATATAGAAGCTGTCGGCACTGGATCGTCTGACACAGCCGACATATTCAACCCGTTGCCTGCTATCGCTCTCACGAAAATGCAGGAATTACGTGACAACAATACCAAGATGAAGAATATGTTAAATAGCATCACCCTTTCCAAATGGACATTTATGACTTCCGGACTATCATCCTCTGCGGCGGCAACCGTGAACGCACAATCGAATCTTATGGGTAGCACTCTCCAGTTGGCACAAACCAACCAAGCGATTGCTTCGCAATATTTCATTCCCGTTACCACAACAGACCTCATAAA
>CAYTUZ010000009.1:0-18484 GCA_964441635.1 uncultured Candidatus Saccharibacteria bacterium | reverse complement strand
GCCGATATGGCCAGAGAGGGGTTTGTTGGCGGCGAATGAAGCGTTGAAATCATTTTGCGCGTCTATGGTACCGAGGCAGTTTGGGCCCAAAAGGGAAATGCCGTGTTGTTTGGCGATCTCTGCAACCTTCTTTTCCAGTTCTGCGCCAGAAGATCCGACTTCTTTGAAGCCTGCGGAAATAATAATTACCGCGGGAATTTTCTTCGCGCCACACTCTTTTAATATGGGATCTACGATGTCGGCGCGCACGGCGATAACAGCCAAGTCTATGGAAGTATTTATATCTTTTACTGAAGCATAAGCTTTCAAGCCTAGAATTTCTTTCTCGGAAATACTTACGGGATAAATATTACGCTTAGCACCATTCAAAAGGTTTTTCACTAAAGCATAACCAACCTTATTCTTATCACTCGATGCACCAATCACAGCAACAGATTTCGGATTAAAGAAATTTTGCAAATTCATGTTTTTTATTCTAAATTCAAACTTCTAACTTCTAAAATAAGTTGTTCTTCAAAGGTTGGCTTTTCGGTATTGTAGAAGACGCCTAGAGGAATCCTTTCGCCATCCTTTCTGGAGAAATGGATTGCTTCATCGGCACTTGCCGCCGGATTGCCTTCGCGCCAGAAAATTCGTTCCTTGAAGTAGTCGCGTGTGTCAAAAAAAGTGATGCAAGGCTGGATGATTTCGGTGAAAGAAAAACCTTTGTGTGATATGGCAGCTTCGATGATTTTTTTTGTGCCAGCAATGTCACTCGCGGCAGTGCGCGCCGCGAAAGTCGCGCCAGCGGAGAGTAGTACAGAAAAGGGATCGAAGGGTTCTTCGATGCTGCCTCGCGGTGTGGATTTGCCCTTGAAGCCTTTGGGACTCATAGCCGAAGCTTGGCCGGTGGTAAGTGCGAAGAGTTGGTTATCGTGAATGAAGATCTTGATGTCGGAATTTCGGCGAGCGGCATGAATGAGGTGTTCCAAACCTTCGGAATAGGAATCGCCGTCGCCGGACATGCCGATAACCGTGAGAGCGGGATTGGCGCATTTTATGCCGGTCATAACCGGAATGACTCGGCCGTGCAAGGCGGTAAAGCTGTTAACGTTCAAATAATCGGAAATCTTGCCGTGGCAGCCGATACCGACGCAAGCTACGACATTTTCTGGTTTGATTTTGCCGCCACTTGCCATCTCTTCGATTACTTGCCGCCATGCAACCAAAATTTGCGAATTGGGGCAGCCGGGGCACCAAGTGATCTTTGCAGTTGTGGCGAGGTTTAGAGGCATTATAGTTTTTTATTAATTTCTTCGGCTAAGGTGATGGGCTCGAAAGGTCGCGAATCGTATTTCAAGACCATATCTGTGACTGCAATGCCGGTCTTTTCGCGGACCAATGCCGCCAGCTGACCATTGTGATTGCATTCTACGTCGATTATTTTTTTGGTGCCGGACAAGGCTGCTGTGACTTTCTTTGTATCAAAAGGTTCCATCCAAACGACTTGCACAAATTTGACTGGTTTTGTGAGATATCTGGCGGCTTCTAGAACTGGACCTTTGGTTGAGCCCCAGAATAGAACCACATTTTCGCTCGAATGGTCACCATAGATTTTGACTGTTTCGTGATGAATCAAAGATTTATTCAGAGTCTCCGACTTGGCAAAACGCTTATTTAGCATGGCGCTAGTCGGTCCGGCTTCGTCCACGGTAATGCCGGCTTCGTCATGTTCGTAGCTCGTCACTTTGACGACGGTGTTTGGCGTACCGGGAAAAGCCATGGGCGATATGCCGTCCTCGGTTATCTCATAACGGCCGTATTTTTCTCCCGTCTTCGCACTGGTCAAGCCGTATTCGACTTTGACACTGTCGCTTTTGAGTAGACTGGTCAGCGAATGTTCGGAGATTATTTTGTCTATAAGCACGATTACCGGAATTTGGTATTTCCAAGCCAAATTCAAAGCCTTGATGCCAGCCTCGAAAGCTTCTTCGGAATCGCCGGGCGCCATGATGATCCTCGGGAATTCGCCATGGCCCGCGTGAATGGCAAAACGCAGGTCAGTTTGGCTGGAATATGTTGGCAGGCCCGTCGCTGGCGCTTGTCTCTGGGAAACTGCGACGACGAGCGGAAGTTCGGCTATGCCAGCGCAGCTGAAGGCTTCCTGCATGAGAGCAAAGCCGCCGCTAGCCGAGCCTACTGCAACACGTTTGCCGGCATATGCCATGCCGAGTGCCATATTGATGACAGAAAGTTCGCTTTCTGGCTGAATAACTCTCATATTGGATTCGGTTTGTTTGTTGGCCAAGAAGTGCAAAATAGAAGTCGCTGGCGTCATCGGATAGGCGACGTAGAAATCCAAACCGGCGGCGATAAGGCCTTGACCAAAAGCGGCATTGCCGTCGATCAACTCTTTCTTTTCTGGCGTGGGGTGAATTTTTTTCTCATGCCGAAAATTCATTTTCTTCATCTGTTGGTAGCCCAAATCAGCCAACTTGGTATTCAGTTCAGGATTTTTGTCTTTGAAGACTTTGCCGAGCAAATTTTGCATCAGATCAAAATTTAGGTCCAATAGATAACAAGTGGCGCCAAGTGCCATGGAATTCCGAGTTATTGCCGGCGCGTTCAATTCCTTGGCGGTGTTTGCCATCGCGATCGTTACGGCATTGTTTTTTAGAATTTCAATATCTTGCGCTTCGAAACTGTCGGCAAAGACCACAGCGTTCTCGGCCAATTCTGGCCTGTGAAGTGTGATCGTTTCTTCATTCAAGGCAATGAGAACATCCAGAGCTTCGTGGTCACAGTAAATCTTTTCCTTGCTGAAAGTGAGCCGCGCAAAATTGTGTCCGCCGCGGATGAGCGATGGATAATTGAAAGAAAGAAATACTTCATAGCCGAGGTCGGCGAGAATGGTACCCATGGTCGTGCCGGATTCGCGGACGCCATCGCCAGCCGCGCCGCCAATGCCTATCGTAAAAACGCTGTCATGGGATTTTCTCATAAAATTAAATATGTTGAATTATATCACAAGAGCTCATGGGGTTCCTTAACGTTTAGCCTTGGAAAATGCTAGTATTATGCAATGCCTACAGCGCCCAAAATCAAGATCGGTTGGTTCTCATTTTCTTGCTGTGAAGACAATACTATCGTCATGACCGAAGTTATGAATGACCACTGGCAAGAATGGAAACAGCTTTTCGATTTTCGCCACGCGCGAGTGTTGAAAACGAACAATATCATGGACGAGTTCGACATCGCTTTTATCGAGGGTGCTTTGGCTTCGCCGGACCATGAAAATAAGGTCAAAGATATTCGCGCTCGTTCCAAAAAACTGGTGGCAGTCGGCGCCTGCGCGGTGGTCGGCTTGCCGGCTGGCCAGCGCAATGCCTTTACGCCGGAGCAGAAAGCGAGCATTGACTATCTGGTCACGCGTTTTGGCGCCTTGCCAATGGTCAAGAAAGTTTCCGATGTCGTCAAGGTCGACGTGGAAATCCCCGGTTGTCCCATGAGTCCGGAGGTTTTTTTGGAGAAGGTTAATGCCTTGGTTGCAGAATTAAGAGCTTAAAATCTTTTATTATATGATGCACCGAATCGATATAAAATTGGACAGTATCACCAAAGTCGAAGGCGACGCTTCCATGGATGTTGTCGTTGAAGACGGCAAAGTCACCAATGTGAAGTTTGCCATCGTGGAATACAAACGTTTCTTTACCACGGCCATGAAAGGCAAGAATATTGCAGCTATTCCTGCGCATCTTTCCCGTATCTGCGGCACTTGTTCCAATGCCCATGTCATGGCTTCTATCGCCGCTTGCGAAGATGCGCTTGGCATAGAAGTTACGCCGCAGACCAAAGTATTGCGCAAATTGACCATGCATGGATTGGTCTCGCGCGACCATGCTCTGCATCTATATCTTTTCGTTATGCCGGACTTGTACGGCAAAGATGCATTCTTGGATTTTGATGAGAACGATCCAGAACAGCATCAGCTTCTCCATGACGGTTTCAATATCAAATCTGCTGGCAACCATCTTTCGCAATTGGTCGCAGGCCGCAGTGTCCATGCTACTTACCCAGTGATTGGCGGCTTCTTGAAAATTCCCACAGTCGAAGGCGCTGAGGAATGTGTAAAAGAAATGAAAGCTGCTCGTCCGGCTGTCTTGCGATTGATCGATATTTTTGCGAAGGCGCCATTTCATCTGGACCGCAAAACAAAATACATGGCGCTGGTGCCAGACGACAGCTTTGGTTATATTGGCGGCAATATTTTGACCGATAAAGGCGAGAGTTACGAGCGCAAAGATTTCCGATCGCATTTGGAGCATGTCGCTTTGCCATATTCACAGGCTTCGGCTTACACTTACAAAGGCGAAAGTTACATGGTTGGCGCTTTGGCACGGCTAAACTTGGCCAAAGACAAATTGCATCCGGATACTCAAAAATCCGCCGCAGCGGCGCTCAAGCTCTTTCCGTCAACGGATATTTTTCACAACAATCTCGCGCAAGCCATCGAAATCCTGCATTCCATAGATGAGTCTATAGATATTCTTTCCAGCACTACATTCCAGCCAGAGCCGGTAGTAAAAATGCCAATGCGCGCGGCTACCGGTATGGGCGTCATCGAAGCGCCGCGCGGCACGCTCTATCACAAAGTGGTTATCGACAAAGACGGCGTCGTTCTGGACGGGGAAGTCATCGTGCCAACCGGCCAAAATCAGGTCAATATCGAACGCGATGTCGGCGTGATCGTCGAAAATCTGCTCAAAGCAAATGTTCATCAAGATAAAATTTCTCCGGAAATCGAAAAGCTCATTCGCGCTTACGATCCTTGCATGAGCTGTGGCGCGCACTTCCTCAAGGTCAAGTGGCAAAAGAAATAAAGTCTGTTATACTGCCCCCAAACGATCTTTAAGAAAGGAAGTGTCTATGTATAACTCTATCGTCCTCTCTGGACCGCAACTGTTTTTGCGGTTCGCTTGGCCTTGTGCTGACTATCGCTTGGCTTTGGGAAAGATTACCGAGAGCCAGTTTGATAACTTGAAATTGCTGGTTGATCAAGTTCGGGAGCCAAGTATCAGTTTTCTCGGGGTCTGCTTTCCCGTGGCTACGGAAGCGCTTTTGCGTTTTGCTTTGAGCCGTGGTCCTGACAATCATGATCTAATGTGGCGGAAAGAGACTGTGTTCCAATTCTGGCGAGCTCACACTGGCCGCACGCCGGATTGCGCGGTTATGCAAGCCGTGGTCGATTTGATCCTCAATGGTCTGGTTCCAAGAGTCATGCTGACAAATGGAATGCTGACTTTCAATCCTTACGGCTTGAAGCTTGAAAAAGGCTACAAAGTTCTCGTACATCGATCTGTCATTGTCACTCACGACTGTCTTCCAGTCGGATAAAATCCGAATCAAGTTACATTCAAGGCGCGTTCAAAGTAGAAACGAACGCGCTTTTTTATCGCTAAAGCTACGAAGGACAAGGGAAATTGAGCCGCAAGACTTTTGTAATTGCTAGAATAGCCTGCTTTTCATTCAAGTCCGGCGGTACGCCGATAATTTTTATTTGCTTGAGCTTGCCCAGCTTTTTCATATATCGCAGATTGGAGAGCGCGTCGAAGTCGTGCATGGAAAGGCTTGGCGCGGCGGTGAATGTGTCTAAATCGTTGAAGACGGTCACTTTTTTTGGCCCAATGACAGTATCTATGATGGTCAGTTCTTTCGGCACATCCCATTCTTCGTTGGGATCTTTGACCTCAAATGAAATCGCGGGAAAGATTCGTTGGAGTTCGGGCAAGAGTCTGATCGGCAGGGAATCACTTTTTACTGCTTCGTTGCCAAAAATAAAGATTTTTTTATTTGACGACATTTTGCGGTTTGCCTTCCATCCAGTGTTTGATGTTTTCTACTGTCATATCCAAAATGCGCTCCAATGCTTCTTCGGTGTTAAAAGCTATATGCGGCGTGACGATGACATTCGACATTTTCATGAGAGCGTGATCTTCCAGAATTGTCCGCAGATTGTGCTCTTCGGGATGTCCGCCGGAGAGCAGGTTGAGTTCGTCTTTGATGGCGCCTTCTTCTTCGATGACATCCAAGCCCGCGCCGGCGATTTGCTTTTCGCTCAAGGCTTTGACCAAAGCGTTGGTATCCACGATGCCGCCGCGGCTGGTGTTCACCAGAATGGCGTTCTTTTTCATCTTTGATAATGCGGCATCGTTGATCAGGTGATGAGTTTCTTTGGTGTAAGGCAAATGCAAAGTGATAATGTCACTCAAATTTAGCAATTCGTCGAGCGAAACATATTTGAATGCCAGTTCTTGCGCAAATTTATCGTTGGGGAATGGGTCATAACAGATGACATTCATGCCAAAGCTTTTTGCCGCGGCGATAACGTGCCGACCGATGCGGCCAGTGCCGACCACGCCAATGGTTTTGCCTTGAATATCGAAACCACGCAGTTTTTCCAGATTGAAACTGCCGGTGGCTTTGACTTGGTTGGCGGCGATGTAGATTTTCCGAGAAAGGGAAAGGATCAAACCAAAAGTGAATTCTGCCACAGTGTTTTCGCCATATGACGGCACATTGGAAACAATAATACCGCGCTTCGCGGTTTCTGTAAGGTCAATATTGTCATAGCCGGTGGCTCGCGCGGCAATGAATTTTAGCTTGGGAAACATGTTGAGAACTGGGCCATTCACGATCGAGTCGACGAATACAGACAGGACTTCGGCGTCATTTTTGGCAGGAAGGTTGTCGGGGCTGATTATTTCCGAATGATACTCAACCGAAGCTGAAATCCCGTCTTTGCTGAATAATTTTTCCAAATAGGATTTTTCTTCTGGTCGGAGGCAGAAGAAAGTGATTGTTGTGTTTTTCATTAGTGCTTATTATTTCCTAGTCACCTAATAATGAGTGCACATGTCTTTGTAGACAGTTAGGCCATTTTGATTTTGTGACTGAATGCATTCTGAAACTGGTTTACAATAATGTGTCGATTCCGGAGCTTTATCTTGCGAAGAGGAGGTACTTTTCAGTAATTTAATAATTATATTTCCTCTTGGCTGCTCATTTTGTTCTGCTTGCTGATAACCAAGTTTATTTGCAAGGATGTGAGCACTGTTACCAACGTTCCAAGAGATTGCAAAGTCTCCATTTTCCCTGGATTCAGTGTTGTAAGTGTACAATTTAGCTTGGTCTATTCCAAAGCCAGACTGAACTAATTTTATCTGTGCTCCTGAAATCGGCAGATTTGTTGAACAATCTAGGATTTGACCAGAGATATTTTTTTCTGTGCTAACACCATTAATACCGTAATTACTATAATAACTCCAGATAATAAAAACTATTATTAGTAATAGTGCTAAAGCGATTAATATAGCGGCTTTTTTCATAATGAAGAATAATGAAGAATTGTTATTTCCCCAATCTCTTTTCCTCTTCCGCCACTGCGATCGTAGTCTTGATCACTGTGTCAGGATTCAAAGACATACTCTCTATACCTTCCTCAACAAGGAATTTTGCAAACTCGGGATGGTCTGATGGCGCTTGGCCGCAAATACCGATGTATTTTCCTTTTCCGCGGCAGATATGAATGATTTCCTTGACCATTTTTCGGACCGCTGGGTTCAATTCATTGGCAACATGAGAAACGATACCGGAGTCGCGGTCTAGGCCGAGAACCAATTGCGTGAGGTCATTGGAGCCGATGGACATGCCGTCGAAGATATTCAGGAATTCGTCGGCAAGAAGCACGTTTGAGGGAATTTCGCACATAACATAAGTTTTGCAATCAAGCCCTTCTTGTTTCATGATATCGCGCGTCTTCTGGCCCTCTTCCGGTGTGCGGCAGAATGGTACCATCGGAATAACGTTGGAGAGTCCCATTTCATTCCTCACTTTTTTCATGGCTTGGCATTCTAGCTTGAAAGCATCAGCAAACTTGGGATCGTAATATCGCGAGGCGCCGCGCCAGCCGATCATGGGATTTTCTTCTTTGGGCTCATAAGCTTCGCCGCCCAGAAGTGTTCTGTATTCGTTGGTCTTGAAGTCGGAGAAACGCACGATCACTGGATTTGGGTAAAAAGCCGCGCCGATCTTGGCTATGCCGTAAGCCAGATTGTCTACGTAGAATTGCACACGGTCGCTCCAACCGACGGTTTTCTTGTCGATTTTCTTTTGGATCGTCGCGGCAAGCTTGTCATAGTTCAAAAGCGCAAGCGGGTGAATGCCGATCGATCCGGCAATGATAAATTCCTCGCGAGCTAGGCCGACGCCAGAAGTCGGTAGGAATGATTTTTCCCAAGCGGTATCAGGCGTCGCTATATTGACCATGATATGAGTTTTGGGTTTGGGAATCGAAGCCACATCATGTTCGACGACTTCGAACTTCAAGGTGCCGTCATAAATGAGTCCTTCGGAACCGCTGGTATCAACCGTGATATCTTGGCCAGTGGAAATTTTCTTGGTCGCATTTTCGCAACCGACCACTGCAGGAATACCGAGCTCGCGCGAAACGATGGCAGCATGGGAAGTTCTGCCACCTTTGTCAGTGACGATAGCCGCGGCGATCTTCATGATCGGCTCCCAGTCGGGGTCAGTCATGTCGGTCACCAGCACTTCGCCGGCTTTGAATTCATGAATGCCTTTTACATCCATGATCACATGGGCTTTGCCAGTGGCGATCTTGCTTCCAACAGAAGCACCTTTGGTAAGCAAAGTACCTTCTTCTTTTCTCACGTATTCTTTCAGTTTGTTGTAATCTCTTCCGGCATGAATGGTCTCTGGTCGAGCTTGAACAATGTAGAGCTCATTGGTATCGCCGTCTTTGGCCCATTCGGTGTCCATCGGTGTCCACTTGCCGCCATTCTTGGCGGTGTAATGCTCCTCGATAATAACACCCCACTTGGCGAGGTTGCGTGCTTCTTCATCGCTCAAAACGAAAGTTTCTTTTTCTTTTGCCGAACAAGGAATTATTTTGGTTGCTTTCAAACCGGTGGTGTCGCCATAGATCATTTTCCTATTCTTGACTCCAAGCTTCTTGGAAATGAGCGCGTCTGGCGAAGTATTCAATGTCTTCTTGAATACAATATATTCATCGGGCGTAACTTCGCCTTGCACGATCATTTCGCCGAGACCATAAGAACCGTTGATGACTACAATATCTTTGAAACCGGATTCAGTATCCAAAGTAAACATGACGCCAGCGCAACCTTTGTCCGAGCGAACCATTTTTTGCACGCCGACCGACAGAGCAACTGCAAAATGATCGAAGCCTTTGTCGTGGCGGTAAGAAATCGCGCGGTCGTTAAAAAGGGAAGCCATGGCCCATTTTACAGCCAGGACGACATGTTCCTTGCCACGGACGCCCAGATATGTCTCATGTTCGCCGGCAAAACTGGCGCCGGGCAAGTCTTCGGCGGTGGCGCTAGACCTGCAGGCGACGTCAACATTCGCGCCATATTTCTTTTCCATTTCTTCATAACCCTTGAAGATTTCACCTTGAAGGTCCTGCGGCATATCGGCTTTTTCTATGGCTTTCCTGATGGTTTCGCCGCGCTTTGCCAGATCATCGAGGTTTTTGGTATCAAGACCTTCCAAAGTTTTGGCGATGTAAAGGTCAAGCTTGGTTTCTTTCAGGAAATGGCGGTAAGCGCTCGCAGTCACAATAAAACCAGTCGGTACGCGCACACCTTTTGGTATCAAAGTCGAAATCATCTCACCGAGCGAAGCATTCTTGCCACCGACTTCACTCACGTCGGCAATGCCGACTTCTTCCATACGTAAAGTTAGTTTGCTCATGATTTTTTTTAGATTATAAATATAAAATATTGTTTGTCATTCCCGCGAAAGCGGGAATCCAGAATCAAACAAATAACTTTATTGTTGAATCCTGGATTCCCGCCTTCGCGGGAATGACACGCGAGAATTATAATTTTCCACTAATTGCTATCATCAGATCCGAAACGTTCGATCCTGTGTCTCCGGTTTCTATCAAACCGCCGACAGTTTCGAAAAAGTTTGAGGAGTCATTGTTTTTCAGAGAATCGTGGGGATTCACGCCTTTTTCTTTGGCCATTTTTGCGAGTTCCATATCGGCTAATGCGCCGGCATGCGGACCATTGTCATGGCCGTCAGACGCCAGAGACAAAACTATGCGATTTTCTTCGAGATGTGGCAATGCCGCCAGTGCCAATTCTTGATTCCGGCCGCCGCGACCCGGTGTTCTCACCGTCACCGTAGTTTCGCCAGAATAAAGGAAAATTGTTCCGGCCTGTGCAGAGTTGATTTCCTTCGCCAGCGCTTTGGCGACATCGCGCGCTTCGCCGGTAAGGCTCTTGTTTTTTATTTCAACTGCGAAGCCCAGTTCTTCACCGGCCTTTTTCATTTGGAAAAGTGCTGATTCATTGGAAACTGCCAGTATATTATACACTTTTGCGAAAAAACTGTCGTCTTTGGGCGTTTCGGTGAGGCATTCACTACTGATTTTAAGCTTATATTTTTTAATAACTGCTTCGGCGTCGCTGATAAGGCTCGTATCCTTGACGGTTGGTCCGGAAGAAACGAAGCCGATGTCATTCCTCGGCACGTCGGAAAAAATAATGGAGATAATCTGCGCAGGATATGCTTTTTCCGCCAAGAAGCCGCCGCGGGCGAGCGACATATGCTTTCTCACGGTATTTATTTCTTGAATGGTTGCGCCGGTCTTGAATAAGTCGGCGATCATGACTTTTTCTTCCTCAAGCAATTTGAGTAATTCTCGGATATCGCCGGGAACACAAGCGGGCTGGGCGAGAAGGGTAGAACCACCGCCAGATATTAAAAATAAAACCGTATCTTCGGCAGACAATTTTGTTAGGGAATCAAGCAATGCTTTGGTGCCAATAATATTCGCTTCCGAAGGCATAGGATGAGTGCCGGCATAGTATTTGATTTTCTTCAGAGGTTGATTTTGCAGATGTCCGACTTCGCCAACGCCCAATGCAACGCCGAAGCTGATTCGACTGCCAAGAATTTTCTCAAAAGCAAAAGCGGCTTCGGCTGCGCATTTGCCGATGCATATAGTGATTAATTTGCCATTTGGCGACAATGGGTATTCTTTGCCGCAAACGGTTATGGAATGTTTGCCGATTGATAATGATTTTTCCAAAACTAAAGCGGTATCGATTGCTTCCAGCCCTTTTTCTGCGATTTCCAAAGCTACGCGGCGTATAGGTGTAGTCGCAAGAGTTTCGAGGTTTCTGATTTTCATGGCTTGATACAGAGGTCCGACCTCGGTATTAAGCCTTATTGTAGCATCTCTCGCTTTTGCATAGGGTGTATAATTCTGTTAATGTATTCGTTGTTGGTTCTGCTTTGCAAAAGCCGTGCGGGGACACGCCCTGCTTCGCTAAAGCTACGCAGGGCAAGCGCGCATAGCTCAGTTGGTAGAGCGTTCGACTGATACTCGAAAGGTCCTAGGTTCGAATCCTAGTGCGCGCACAATAGTTCGATATTGGCATTTTTAGTCACATTCGCAAGCTTGTGATATGGACTTTTGAATTTGTATTGAGCCATAGTTTTGTTTTTGATCGAAGCGTTCGAAAGTAACTTTTCTAGCATCTTTCGCTTTTCCTGGTCATCAACTACTAAATATCGTGCCGAGGCTTTGTTGCCATCTAGAAATACATTTTTGACCTGTTCGAAAGTAGCGACGGTTGGTCCGGTTTTGGCTTGAATATCCTTGATTTGTTTCTTGATCTCCACGCGCTTGTTTTCAATGTCTAACATTTTGAGCTTGTAGACTTCTTCACGAATGAGTTTGGAGCTGTAACCGTCTGTGAGTGTTAATTCTCTTTCTAGGAGTAGATTAAGCTCATTAGAGAGGTTTTCCAGTGGTAGTCGGGTACGATCTGCTTCCTCGTTGTATTTCACTTTGTATGCTTCGCCGGAGATAGCGATCATTTCTTCGTCGATTTTGAGGTCTAGGAATTTCTGTGAGATGAGTCCATCGATATATTCAGAGCGCATGTACTTTTTGTGTTCTTGGCAGTTACCTTTACCGTTGGTGCAATAGTAATACTTGAAGCCCTTTTTGGTATCACAGGTTAGAGCACATCCGCATGAGGCGCATTGTAGGAATCCACGAGCTGAATAGAAATGCTTTTTGACCTTGGGATGAAGTTTGCCATTGAGAACATCTTGAACCTTGTCGAATAATTCTTTTGATATTAGGGGTGTATGTTTGCCCTCATATATCTTGCCATCCCTTTCCATGAAGCCGATGTAGAATTTGTGAGATAGATTTCTATGAATCTGATTTTTGCATACTTTGCCGCCGGATGTAGTGCGTAAGCCTTCTTGGTAGAGAATGTCACTAATCTGTTTAACGCTATATCCGCCGGTAGCATATAGCTCAAAAGCTCTGACGATGTAAGGTGAGACTTTCTTGTCTATCTTAATAGTTTTTGTGCCACGATCATTTACATATCCGAATGGTGCGCGACTTGGCCATCCGCCATGTTCCATCTTGGCTCGATTACCACGCTTTACATTGGTACTTAAATCCCGGATGTACTGATTAGCCATAGCTTGCTCTATGCTCATAAGCAGAACATTGTCGGAAGGAAAATAGCTTTTCTCGAATGTCCGGATGCACTTGATCTTGTCGGTTTGCAGGAGCCATTGAATCTGTCCGCCATCGACTGGGTTGCGAGTGAGGCGATCAATCTTCCAACAGAGAATGGCATCAGCTTTACCGGCAGAGATCATGGCGATCATTTCATTGAAAATAGGACGACCGGGAGCTTTGGCGGACTTCTTTTCAGTTAAGATAGCGATGATTTCAATACCTTGAGCCTTAGCCAGATCAGTCAGCTCTTTTTGTTGCGATTCGAGAGACAATACTTGCTTGTCTTCGGTGTCAGTGGATTTTCGGCAGTATAAAATATATTTCATGGATATTATTTGATTAGGTTGATAATGTAAATATTATTAGAATGTAATTGTTAGAAGTTTACTCCTAAAATATATTCAAGACAAATTTTCTGGAGGAATATTCTGGGGATTTTCTGTGGAGAGTTTGTAAATGCGATGTCGAGCAGTGCCGAGCCAATGAGTGTCGTAACTTTTGTCAATCTCCGGAGTGGTTGCGCCGAATTCCTCGAGCAATACGTCCATGCCGAAATTGGATATGCCGCCTTGAATTTGGGGTCGCTTGAGATTCCTTGAACAGACATACGCTTTCTGATTCATCAATCGGTGATCGACGAATGACTTGGCCATGTATTTGGCGAGATATGAAGATAATCGCTCATTACCATCAGTCATCTTCATATAGACGAAACCGTGTCCCCATAACCCTGCAACCAGTCTTGTAGTTCTTTCTGTGTCAAAGAGACATGCGGGTAGTCCCCAGAATAGAGCGTGGAAATGAACCGCTCCACGTATTTGAAATTCGGGGACGGCGATGTAGCGGAATGAAGCGCCGTATCTATACCGCAAAGCCTGGATGAAAGCTCCGAAATCTCTGTAGCCGATACGGAGGTCGGTTTGGTTGTCCCTGTACGTGCAAGTAACGAGTAGAGGGTATTCAGATCCGTTAAGGTTAGCCATGGTGAGGCGTCGAAAAGCCAATTGAGCACGATTTGCATTGTCTTTCCTCTTGCCTTCGAATTCAGAGGGTGAAAGCGGAGTTTTTCCGTCATCATCCACACTCTGACGAACAGCTCGGCGTGGATGGCTTCTTTGTATTTCTCTAGGTATTTGGAGATCTCTTCCATATGTGTATGTTTCGATTATGTTTCCGTAAGTGATAATTTTGTTGTATCCCATTGTTTTCTTTCTTCTTTCCTTTGTTAGGCTATTAGCAAGTCACACGCGTCCCGTCCTGCCGGCTAAAGCTCGGTTAGTACGGGACGCTTTGTTTCGGTTGAAGGTGCATCGTATTTCGGATTGGCGAACTCCAAGAATGATTCATAGAGATCAGCAAATGAATTCAAATATTCGTTAGCTGTTGCATCAGAAATATCCTCGCCGGTGCGGGTTTTCCAGTAGGCTTGTAACCTCATGATGAGTTGTTTGTTAAATTCGACCATGAGTTAATGGTCGCAATTTGGCGAATATACCTCTAGATTACTTCCATATGAAAAAGAGGGCGGATATACCGTCCTTGAATGGCACTTGTTAACACCACCTAAAGGTTATTGTTTTACGGCTATGTCAAAAACCTCTTTGTTTAAGGAATAACCACCTGTCTTCAAATGGAGAATAAGATCTTCCGTTAACTTGAGATTTTCTCTGAATAATTCATTGATTTCCGGTATAGATTTTACGGTAACATTCTTTGTTTGCTCGGTAAACTCAATAAGCTCCTTGATAGAGCAGTTATCTTTTGAGATGAGGTGTTTGATGAGTACCATACGCATGCTATCTTTCTTAATACCGTAGGCGTTTTGCTCTTTACCGGATTGGTAAATACCCTTACGGTCGTCTATGACAATTCTGATTTTAGGTGGTGCATCAAATGTGATGACTGGTTCCGGCTTTTCTATCTCAAGCAGTTTCTTTACGAGAGTGGCGTGGATTCTCTCCATCCAAATAACCAAGTAATCCAGTGAACAGTAGAGCTTGAATTGGGTCCAGGTACCCATCAATTTTTCAGAAATCGATTCATTCTGAAACAGTAAAGACATACCGGTCAGTATTTTTTCATCAATGTGATCGGTCGATTCCTTATATGCCTTAATGGGCGCATACATTCTGTTGTAAATTAAATCATAGCAATATGCAAGCGAATTCTTGTCGATTCGTCCTATAATTTCATCTCGTCCGTCTGGAGTTGAACTAGTACCGGAATTCACGATAGCTTTCTTGGTAACGATTTCTTGCCTGTCAGCTTCGAGTATTTTCTGTATGGTTTTCTGTCCTTGAATGATATCGAAGTATTCATATACAGCTCTGGAAGTTTTAGGGAGGCTGGGTCTTTTGATGGCCTCTAAAAATTCAGAATATTTCTGGTCAAGTTGTGAGATCACGAGATCCATTCATATAGTTTAACACCATCAATAAAGCAGTAAAACTATTGTCTGTGGCGCCACCCGCCCCAACCGCCTTTTCTGGGCAGGTCGTGCGCGGCCGCTTGCACGAGAGCGCTTGGTAGTAGAGAGTACGGGCGCGTACACCTCCGCCCTAATGGAGTATGTGGCGCGCCTTACGCTCCTGTTCGCATGGCTCCGCTTACCCGACAGTCTGTAACGCACAGACAGTCGGCCGCTCTCGCCATGCCAACAGTAGCTAGGCGCGAACAAAGTCCGTGGTAACGGGCGGAGGTCAACGCGCCCTTATCTGCCAAGCGTCTCGCGCACCACCTACCCTCCAAAGTCGGTAGAGGCGGGGGCGAAAAAAATGTGTTAAAGTTAACAAAAATTTGATTAAAATTATGATTTCTCTTAATCCTATACGAGATACCAAGCCACTTAACTTTTTCTTGAAGGTCAACAAGCATGATCTGTCCTGGCTTATCTGGAATATTATTCTATACAGCTTAGGATCTGCGGCTTTGTTTGGAGCAAGCTATTGGTTTGGTCGGGCAGTAGATGCAATGACATCCGGTTCCGGTCGCACGCCATTCTTTTTGATAATACTAATAATTTTCGTCGTATTTCATGAAATCTTCTATCGTATCGGCCATATTTGCGAAATAATGATACTATCGCGCGTACGGAAAAACACTAAAGATGCTCTGTTTGATCACACATCGTCTCTTTCATTCGGCTACTTTGCGGACAGATTTGCGGGCGAGATTGCTCACAGAGTTTCCTCGACAGCTGATGCTTTTGAACGCCTGACAATCATTATGACGAATGGATTCTTCGAGGGTGGATTCCTCATTCCTGTTGCGTCAATTGTTCTTGGTATAGTCCATCCATACTACACGATCTTCATCATTTCGTGGGCAATATGGCTTGTGGTCGGATCTCTTCTCCTGTCGCGTGAAATGAACCGCCGGTCCGGAGCGTATGCTACGGAAGAAGCTAAGACGACTGGATCCGTCGTAGATGTGTACGGCAATATTAGCGCGGTTAAAGTCTATGGTACGCACGAAAATTTCGAGAATACGCACAAACAGATTGAGCGAGAGAAAAATGCGTTTCTTAAACTGGGATGGTGGGACGTTCTCACTTTCAATTTTCAAGGAATATCAATAACGATTCTATTCGGCGGCATCATTCTAATCACCTCGCTTCTGTATAAACAAGGGATTGTCCATCTCGGTGATATCGCTTTCATATCAACCGGTACGTGGCTTCTGTATAACATGGCCTGGGAGATGGGAAGGAACGTTGCTGATTTCATACGATTCAGGGGTGAGAGTATGCAGAATTTGCAAGACCTCGTGGTCGCACCGTCAGTGGTCGACGGCGAAAAATCAGGTAAAGTATCTCAAGAAAATATCCAAGTCGAATACAGGAACGTCTCATTTAGCTACAATAATCATCAGTCTGTTCTGGACAATTTCTCAATAACGATCAAGCCATGCGAGAAGGTGGGCATCGTCGGTCTTTCCGGTGCGGGTAAAACAACCTTTGCCAATCTACTTCTGCGTTTCTTCGATCCTCAACATGGCGAAATCATGTTGAATGGAAGCAACATCAAGAACTTTACCCAAGAATTCTTGCGATCACATATCTCATATATTTCCCAGGATACCTCGCTTTTTCATGCCACAATTGCTGAGAATATTGCTTACGGTTCGAATGGGGCATCTGATGAAAACATAAAGAAGTCGGCTGTCTTGGCGTATGCGAACGAATTCATTGAGACACTCTCAAATAAATATGAAAGCATAGTAGGTGATCGAGGTATAAAACTTTCCGGTGGTCAGCGTCAACGTATCGCAATCGCTAGAGCTCTTTTGGCAGATCGCCCCATGTTTTTGCTTGATGAGGCGACAAGTGCCCTCGATAGTGATAGCGAGGATAAAATTCAAAAAGGACTAACCACTCTTATGCAAAATAAAACTGTAATTGCAATTGCTCACCGTTTATCAACACTTTCACATATGGATCGCATCGTTTTTCTTGAGGAAGGGAAAATTGTTGAAGACGGAACACATTCAGAATTGCTAACTAAGGAAGGAAAATATGCGAAACTCTGGCATATGCAAGCTGGAGGTTTTTTGCCAGTTGTCACAAAAATTTAGATTACAAACATGCGCCTCCTTCACCGTTCTCGACACCATCATATTAACAACGAAACATTGCCTTATGGCGTCCGCATTTTTGCGTGGGCACGAGCTGTCCGTTGGATTGGTTGGGGTCTCGGGGAAGCATTGATACCAGTTTTCATAATTACTTTTTCAAAGTCATTCGCCGAAGCCGGCCTGTTCAGTTCAACCGTCGATATTGCGGCACTTATCAGTTTACCTCTTATAGGATTGTTGGCAGATAAAGTTCCAGCCAAGCGTCTGATTTTGTTGTCGCTTATTTTATACCCGATCGTAGGTGCCAGTTATTTCTTGGCAGGCTTTCTGGGCATGGCGATTTTCATTGTCATTGCTCGGGTTTCGAATGGTTTCACCTGGGAGCTTGAAAATGTCGGCATTGAGACATACTATCGTCGCACCATCGATCGCAAACATATTGCTACATCATTCGGATATATCGACACATGGTCGCATGTGGCCTGGATATCGGCCGCGCTCGTAGGCATTATCCTTGTCCAGTTCATGCCTATTCATTATCTGCTTTTCGGTATAGCTCCATTTGCTATTATTGCTTATTGCATAGCGCTTCGAGCGCCTACGGATTCACCAAAAGCTGATGTGAGTAAGCCAAAGAATTCATTTATCCGTTCGTATGTCAAAGCCGCGACTGAATGGCGGACATGGAATATGCAACTGTGGCTTTTGAGTATGCTTATTCTGTTTTCTGGCGTTGTCAGCGCGCTTATGTATTTCTTTATCCCGATCGACGCATACTTGCAAGGGGCTAATTTGCCGATGGTCGTATTAATCACGATCTTTGGTGCAATACCGGCCTTATTCGGCTATAAGCTTGGCAAGATAGCCGACGTACGCAATAGGTACACGCTCATTTCAGTCGGTCTTATTTGTATTGCTATTATTGCCGTAGAACTTGCTGTATTCCCGCAGTATTGGTTCAAGCTTGTCGCCATATTCTTTATGGGAATCGTTCTTGAATTATTCTATGTTGTTCAAAGTAGTCTGATTACTACTCTCGGTCCAGCGGAGACGTATGGTGAGCGTGGTAGCGCTTTTGAAAGCATCGTTACTATCGGAGATCTGGCGGCACCGCTTATTCTCGGTATAGGCCTTGATCTTATTGGCTTTTCAAGTGTGGCGTATGTAATTACGGCGATAGCTGTTATTATGTCAGTTGGTTATGGGTTTGTGAGAAAGTCTTACCTCTGATTTATCAATAATTCCGTTCTAATATCGTCCCACAGCGCGCACAAATAAAAAATCCGCAAGAAGCGGCTTTTTTATTTTTGCGCGCGAAGCAATCGCCCAGCG
>CAYTUZ010000008.1:0-19350 GCA_964441635.1 uncultured Candidatus Saccharibacteria bacterium | reverse complement strand
GAAGCCAAAGACCGGATATCAGCGGCGATCAAAAACAGCGGCTACCAATCACCCAAGCAAAAAAACCAGAAAGTGGTCATTTCGCTCGCACCAGCGGATGCCAAGAAAGAAGGTTCAGCTTTTGACCTAGCCATGGCGCTCTCATATCTCGCAGCTGCGGATGAAATCAGTTTTGATCCGGAAAAAAAGCTTTTCTTGGGAGAATTATCGCTCGAAGGTCATGTCCGGCGGATTAGTGGTCTCCTGCCCATGCTTTGCCAAGCGCCAGAAAACGGCTTTGTCGAGGCATTCGTGCCAAAAGAAAACGCCCACGAAGCTTCTCTGGCGCGCGGCATCAAAATCTATCCGGTTTCTTCATTGACAGAAATTATGACTATGCTTTCCGGCTCACAGCCGCTTTCGCCACTCGAGCCATATTCCGATATCAATATTTTGAAATACGCAAAAAAACGCGATTGGATAGATATGAGTGTGATTCGGGGTAACGAAACAGGCAAGCGTGGTTTGGAAATCGCCGCGGCCGGCGCTCACAATGTCATCATGTGCGGACCACCCGGCACAGGCAAAACCATGCTGGCACAAAGCTTTTGTTCGATCCTGCCGCCACTTTCGTACGACCAAGCCATCGAAGTAACCGGCATTCACAGCGCAGCCAGAACATTAAATGAAAACCTGATCGTTGAACCACCATTCCGTTCGCCCCATCACACTGCTTCATATCCTTCGATTGTCGGCGGAGGAGCAGTTCCGAGGCCCGGCGAGATCACTCTCGCTCATCGCGGCGTTTTATTCATGGATGAATTCCCAGAATTCGACAGAGAAGTCATCGAGGCCTTACGACAGCCTCTAGAAGACCGGATGATCACGATTTCCCGAGCACGTGGCGTGATCACCTTTCCAGCACAGTGTATTCTGATCGCTTCCATGAACCCGTGTCCCTGCGGCAAAGGCAAGGATCACGGTTGTACCTGTTCGGAACGTTCAATCATTTCTTATCGTCGGAAAATATCCGGGCCGATTCTGGACCGGATCGATATTTGGATAAACGTAAACAAAATCGACTACCAAACTTTGTCATTGCCATCAGTAGATAACGAAGGTTCAGATCAAATTCGTGCCCGCGTTTCTGCCGCCAGAGATTTCCGCTTGAAGCGCTTCCAAAAAGCCGCCATCCGAAAAAATTACAATAGCGAAATGAACGCTCGCGACATCGAAAAATGCGTGGTTATGGAAAAAGACGCGCGTTCTTTGTTGGCAATTTCAGCAGAAAGGTTTGAATTGTCAGGGAGAGCCTTCCATCGTGTCATCAAAGTCGCACAGACCATCGCAGACCTAGCGCGGATGGAAACAATAACAAAAGAGCATATCTTGGAGGCGCTGCAATATCGGGAGAAGATAATCTAAAACATATACCTGAAGTTCAAAGTCAGCTTTTATTGAAAAGGATTTTTTGCGCCACGAATTTCGAAGTGCACATGGGGACCAGTCGTGAGTCCGGTCATGCCAATATGGCCGATGACTTGGCCTTGTACAACTTGTTCGCCGGGAACGACAAAGGTTTTTGATTGCATATGCGCATAGAGCGTTTGCGTGCCATTGTTGTGAGAAATAACCACAAAGTTACCATACCCGCCATTCCAAGCGCCATTGATGCGGCTGATAATGACGACACCGGCGGCAGAAGCATATATCGGCGTGCCGACTGGTGCAGCAAAATCTATGGCATTATGGCCATGAAGACCTTGACTGATTCTGCCAATGGCAATCGGACGAGCATAATATCCCGGATAAGAAGGTAGAGCAGAGACATTGTCGAGTAGGCGTTCATTTCCCACGACAACACGTGTCACGGTCGATTGTGGCGCGCCGATTTCGGCATTGGGAATGATGATCGATTGCCCGACAGTCAGGGTATTCACCGACAAATCATTGAAGGACGTTATATCTTGCGTGTCCGCACCATATTTGTTGGCAATACTGGAAATGGTATCGTTTTTCTTGACCGTGTACATAATTCCAGAAACAGGCAAGATCACGAGGCTTTGACCAGTCTTGAGCACAGATTTGCTGGTAAGACCGTTGGCCCACAAGACAGTATTTATGGATACATGGAACATTTTGGCTATGCCCGAAACACTATCGCCATCTCGAACGGTATAAGTGTTGATTTGCGTGCTGTTTTGATCACTACTACCATCATTACTCGCGGCAATATCGGGAATCAGGGCATTGTCGGCAATCGGAGCTATATTTGCGGATTTGTTGGGGTTAGGATCAAAGTTTGTTGCCGCCCGCAGCAGATCCATAGTTTGAGCAGATGTGGTGTTTAACGGCGTTATGGTTTGAGCAGAAACAGAAGAGCCTTCAATTATTGGAGTCAGAAAAGAAAAGAGACCAGCGTTGGCGGTCCCAAAATAAACAAAGAATGTTATCGCTGTCAATACAAAAGTTGCGGTCAGGGTACCGATACGCTTGGGAAATGATTTGAGAGATAAATAAAATATGGCTCTGTTAGGGCGTTTTTTGGAAAGCGGTTTCAAGGTATTCACTCCAGACTATCAAGCAGTAGGTTATTGTCAATCGAACTTGTGCACATGTTTTACACAGTCAAATTTCTGCTAAGATAGCGAGATGCAACTAAATCCCGAACAACAGCGTGCGGTGGAAATGACCGAAGGGCCAGTTTTGATCATTGCTGGCGCGGGAGCTGGGAAAACTAGGGTAATTACTCATAGAATACTAAACTTGATCAAAAGTGGCGTGGCGCCGCACAGTATTCTGGCGATAACTTTTACCAACAAAGCGGCAAAAGAAATGCGTGATCGCGTTTCAACATTGCTCGCCGAAGACAAAGAGCTCAATTTGCCGATTTCATTCACCGAAAGACCTTTTATCAGCACTTTTCATTCCTTGGGCGTATATATCATCCGCGAAAATGCCCGACTGATCGGACTAACTCGCCATTTTACGATTTATGACCGAAGCGATTCGCGACGTGCGGTAAAAGAAGCAATGGAACAAGCTTCTTTTGACCCCAAAAAATTCGAGCCGAACGCGATACTCAATAAAATATCGCTAGCAAAAGGCGAAGGTATAAATCGCTTGGCATATTTTGACAGCGCCAGAGATCCTTACCAAGAAATGATTGCCGCCATCTGGGAAAAATATGAAATAATTCTTGCCAAAGAAAAAGCTTTGGATTTTGACGATTTGCTTTTGAAAACCGCGGAACTTTTGGAAAATCACGCGGATATTCGCAAGCGTTACAATTCATTTTGGAAATATATTCACATCGATGAGTATCAGGATACAAATCGCGTACAGTACAAGATCGCCAAATATCTGGCCGAGGAGAGCCATAATGTCTGCGTGGTGGGCGATGCCGACCAAAATATTTACAGCTGGCGCGGTGCGACTATCGAAAATATTCTGAATTTTGAGAAAGATTATCCGGAAGCCAAGGTTATTATTCTGGAAAAGAATTATCGCTCCACAAAAACCATTCTCGAGGCGGCAAATATGGTCATAGAAAAGAATAAACTGCGCAAAAAGAAGCGGCTTTACACCGATAATGACGCTGGTGAGAAACTGTCTTTGCTGGTTTCCTACACCGAAGCCGACGAGGCCAGAACTATTGCAGATTTATGCCGTGAAGCAATCGCTTCCGGAACTTCACCGAAAGAAATCGCCGTTTTGTATCGCGCAAATTTCCAATCGCGCGTTCTGGAAGAATCTTTTATCAATAAAAATGTGCCTTATCAGTTACTCGGCACCAAATTCTTCGAAAGAAAAGAGGTCAAAGACATTTTGGCTTATATTCGCGCGGCCTTGAACTACACCGAAGGCTCCACGGAGAATTCCGGCGATATTGCCAGAATTATAAACGTGCCCCCGCGAGGTATCGGCAAAGTGACATTGGCAAAAATTCTTTCAGGCAGGTCAGACCTACTTCCGGAAACGATGAAAGTAAAAATAAATTCCTTTTATAAACTGCTTTCAGATATTAAAAAGGAAATTCTAGAGAAAAAACCTTCGGAAGCGGTCAGATTTGTCATCCAAGAGACGGGAATAGAGCAAATGCTACGAAAAGGTGATACCGAGGACGAAGAGAGACTGCTTAACATCCGAGAATTGGTTTCAGTTGCTGCACAGTACGACGCTGAGGCCGAGGTCGGACCTCGGCCAAACACGGGCGAAGTCGGACTTCGTCAGGACCTTGCAGTCTCCGGTATTGAAAAACTGTTGGAAAATGCGGCTTTAGCAACCGATCAGGACGAGCTCCAAAAGAATTCCGACGCGGTCAAACTGATGACGGTTCACGCGGCGAAAGGCCTTGAATTTGACACCGTCTTTATTGCCGGACTGGAACAAGAGCTTTTCCCATTCAAGCATATGGATGAAGACGAGCTCTCCGAAGCGGATTCTGAAGAAGAAAGAAGACTCTTTTATGTGGCACTGACGCGCGCCAAAAAGAAGGTTTATTTGAGTTATACTATCATTCGTACAATCTTCGGCGCACAAAAAGTGAATGCACCTTCGGAATTTATCGAGGATATCGAAGAAGATCTTATCGATTTGCCACCACCAGAGAAACCTAGTGGCGCAAAAGCGTTATTTATAGACTTTTAATGAAACTCTTAGCCAAAAAATCATTGGGCCAACATTTCCTGAACTCGAAACACGTTCTCGAGCAGATTATTTCTGCTGCAGAAATCAAAGAAGGGGAAACTGTCTTGGAAATCGGACCGGGAACGGGCATATTAACCGAGGCCTTGCTTGCTGCTGGAGCAAAGGTCTTGGCGGTTGAAAAAGATTCTCGGTCGGTAGTATTAATCAAGGAAAAATTTGTAAATGAAATCGCTTCGAGGCAATTGAAATTGGTAGAGGGTGATATATTGGATCAGGAAATTTTCAATTTTCAATTTTCAATTTTCAATGAATTTTCAAATTCCAATAAAGAATATTCAATTGTGGCGAATATTCCTTATTACATCACTGGCGCAATATTAGAAAAATTCCTAGAAAATGAACCACGACCCAAGCGCATGGTCTTACTGGTTCAGAAAGAAGTTGCCGACCGGATTGTAGCGCGCGATCAGAAAGAAAGCATTCTTTCTATATCAGTAAAAGCATTTGGTACGCCGAAATTGATCGCAAAGGTGCCAAAAGGAGCATTTTCACCACCACCGACAGTTGATTCGGCGATTTTAGCTATATCCGATATCGCCGTTAAGCCATTTATAGAAAATAAAATCGATATCAAGCGCTTTTTTGAGATCGTTAAGACAGGATTCGCACATAAAAGAAAATTTCTTATTAGAAATCTGGAAAATGTGGTTGAAACAGCTGAATTAAAGAAAATATGGCTCAAGTTAGGCTTGAATGAAAAGGTGAGAGCAGAGGATTTGGCAACTCAAACGTGGTTCAAAATTACAGCCGAGGTCGGACCTAGGCTGTAAAATGGCTAACTGGCGATATCGGATATAGTTTTACATGCTATCGCCGTGGTAAAGAATAGGGAATCCTTCACCGACGGTTTCACCATCAATAGTACAGTTTGCGGGCGTTGGAAATGCATCACCAATCAAAAATTGGCCAATATGAGGAGGCACATAAAAGGCAAAAGGTAATTCACCCACATACCACATATAGGGAATTATGCCGACCATGGGCTCGTCGATATACAAAAGCAAGCCTTCGTCGCAAGGTTGGGTGAAGGTAATCAGTCCACCAAACCCAACAGCCAAAGAAAGGTAGGGAATCGAGATCACAAAGAGCGCTACGAGGCATGCTATGGAAGTTCTGTGCATGAACAAATTATAACATGCTTTTACAAAACACAATCTAGCCACCACTATCCACATAAATTCGCGGAAAACAATGGATTTCTTGCTATAATTCCTTTTAGCATGGCAAAAAACTACCCACGTTTGCAAACGGTAATTATTTTCATCGTGTGTGTTATTGCCGTCGCGTTTTTTTACGCTTATGCCAGAGAGAATAATGGCGGGCAAACGGCGCAGGCAACAGCAGATAACATCCAGCTCACAGGAAATGATAATGCGAGTAGTGCAAATGCAAATCCGACAGACATTCCTGTGAATAGTGACTGGCAAAAACAGTTTCTGGCAAGTGGTTCGGGAAGCAATGTCGCTTACAAATCGTCTGGAACCGCGGCCAAAACAAAGACTCCTGTGCAGACTTTGACGGACAAGGTCAGCCAAGACTTTTTCACCCAAGTTTGGCAAATACATCAGGCGGGTTTGGATAGTGATACCGGCACTTTGGACACCGTTTCATCGAACTTCGCCGACCAAGTCGCCGCGGCAGCAGCGCCAACCGTATATTCTGCAAAAGACATGAAAATCTCCGCCGACGAAAGTAGTGGAGCGATCGCCCTTTATGCAAAAAATTTGATGATGGCACTCAAAAAGATTCCGACTGGTGATGCCGCGACGATCGCGAATGATGCTTTGAGCGGTAGTAATTCAAGTTCGCTAAAAAATATCGATCCCATCGTCGTGGGTTACAAACAAGTCCTCGCCAGTTTGAGAGCCATACCTGTGCCACAATCTTTTTCCGGTTATCACTTGAATATCACGAACGCCATAAGCACTCTACTCTTCAATGCAGCCGCTTTGCGAAAAGCTGATGTTGATCCGGTGAGAGGGTTGGGCGCGATCAGCATTTACATTCAAGGTATGCAACAGCTGTCGAGCGCACTGGATGATTTGCAAAACGGCTTTACCGCCGCAGGCATTGTCTTTGCCGATTCTGCCTCGCCAAATACACCATAAACATGACCAAAACTTTCAAAAAAAGAATTCTCGGACTTGCATTCATTCTGGCGATAACATTTTCAGCCGTGCCAAATAATGCCCACGCTATTGTATTCGTGCCGGTAAATACCATGCTCGAGACCGCGCCAACTGCAGTAAAAAGAACGGTCGACACCACCATGCTCCAAGTCAAAAACTACGTGCTCGACGGCCTCGCTTGGTCGGTCGCAAAGATCATGCTTCAGCAGGTGACCGCGAGCGTGGTCAACTGGATCAACACCGGCTTCCAAGGCAGTCCAGCTTTCCTCACCAATCCCGGCGCTTTCTTCGCCGATACTGCCGACCAGATCACTGGTGCATTCATAGCCAATACCGGTGCACTCTCACAGCTCTGTTCACCATTCAGCATCGACATACGCCTCGGGTTGGCTCTCTCCGGCGGCGTAAATAACAAACGCTATGCCTGTACACTGAATACCCTGATCCAGAACGTCCAGAAGTCCACCGTGACCGTGAACGGCCAAGTGACTTCCAACGGCCAAACGGTGGCGAGCGGGGGAGTCAAAGCCAACGGTGCCGGCCAATCCAGCATCAACGGTTTTATGAACGGTGATTTTTCTCAAGGCGGCTGGCCAGCATTCACGGCCATGACCACCCAACCGCAAAATAACTTTTACGGCGCATACCTTCAGGCCGAGAGCGACTTGCGACAACAGATCGCCAATAAGCAAAATAGTATTCGGCTAGATCTGCAGATGGGCCGCGGCTTTATGTCTTGGCAAAAATGCTCCAATATCAATTCCGACCAAGATCTCGAGGCCTTGAATCAGGCTGGTTTCAATTTGAGCGGCACCGATTATTACAGTGGCGCTAGCAATAGTTTGACGGAGAGTGTAGATCCGGAAACAGGCGAAACGTTCTATAGGAACTGCGAAACCGAGACGCCCGGTTCGGTCATTGCTGGCTCGATCGACAAGTCTTTGGGCATTCCGCAGGACACTTTGAATATTGCTGGCTCGATCAACCAAATCGTTGGCGCTTTGTTCGCCCAGCTAGTTTCCAAGGTGCTGTCCGGCGGTTTGCATGCCTCCAGCAATTATAGCTCGAGTGGTTCAGCCACTGCCGGGGTTGCCACACAGCTCTTGCAACAAAATCAGGGTGATCAGCTTTCTGGTACGAAAAGCCAACTCTCTTCTTCACTCAGCCAATATACGGGTAATGCCGCACAATACGTAAGTTTGCGTCAACAAGCGGTTAGCACTTTGACCGCTTCCAAGTCGGCCTATCAACAGGCCGTGGCGTGTTTCGAGGGAAAGACTTCAATATCGTCTTCCGCTTCAGCGACTGTTCGAGATATCGAAACCAGATATGCCCAGAATGAAATCGCCAGCATCAATGCCGCCATGGCCAAGGTTGACGCGGCAATCGCGCCTTACCAATCGAAACTGAATGATGCCAATGCAGGCAGTTCGCAGGTCTCGAATCTCCAAAATGAAATCAATTCTGCACAAACCACCGATCAGATCAACCAAGCTTCGAATGACTACAATGCCCTTATGCAAAGTGGCGCAGGCTCCGGACTCACACTCGACCTCTCTGGCGCGCAGAGTGATCTTACTTCCGCACAGTCGCAAGCACAGGTATTCGCGCAAGACGCACAAAGGTGGCAAGCAGACTGCAACTCTTTCACACCCTAAACATTCATGAATAAAACCGCATTCAAGAAAATAATTTCCGCGCTTTCACTCACTATTATTTTGTGGGCGGCTTCGGCGCATTTGGCGCATGCCAGCGTATGGGATGCCTTGACTCCGTGGGATACGATCTGGACCGTCCTTTCAAACTTGATGCAGGCCATACTGACCGCGACCTCTTGGCTCGTCACTCTGACCGGTACGCTTTTGAATGTGGCGGTATTTCTGACGACCAACCTCGGTCCGTTCATCAAAGATACCGCGGTTATATATAGTGTCTGGAGCATTATTCGCGATTTGGCGAGCATCGCGCTCATATTCGTCATTCTTTGGGCGGCAATACAAATGATCTTGAATGTGAAGCAGCCCAATTATGCTAGCTTGCTGAAAAGTATTGTGATTATGGGCATTCTCATCAATTTTAGCTTCTTCTTCACGCAAGTCTTGATCGATGCTTCGAATATCGTTTCCTTGCAGTTCTTCAACGCCATTACTCCCGGCAAAACCTATACTAGCGGCAGTACTCTCGCCAACATGACTTCAAAAGCCTTTAACGATGGCGGCTTATCGAACGTCTTCATGGGCTCTTTGAGCGTGACCAGCTGGTACAACAATAAAGGCGTCGTCGGAGCTACGTCGGGGAATACTGCGACCGATCCGCACGCCGCGCCGATCCGGATATTCTTGATCGGCTTTGCCGGTATGATCGTGATGATCTTGGCCAGTATGAGTTTCCTCGCCGCGGCGGCAATCTGCATTTTGCGCACCGCCATGCTCATTTTGCTTCTAGCTTTTTCGCCGGTTTGGGTCGCTTCTTGGGCCATGCCCGAACTCAAAGAAGCTGCGAATCCTTGGTGGAAACAATTCAAGGTCCAGCTTCTATTCCTGCCTATCTATCTCATGTTCATGTATGTCGCGATCCGCATCCTCACCGAAAGTGGTTTGAGCAAACTCACGACCGGCACCGGCGGAGCCTTGATCAATACTTCGGATATTTCGAGTTACACATCTTTGTTCGTCGGTTTTGTGATCATTATAATAATGCTGAATGTGCCCCTCTTTGCGGCCATTAGCGTCGCCGGCGCAGGCGGGACCCTAACAGAAAAGTGGTTCAAGGGCGCACAATCTTGGCTCGGCCGTAATACTATGGGCCGCGCGGCATCACGCGTGAATGAAAGCAACGTCATGCGCAGATTCTACGCTGCCAACCCACGAGTCGGTGAATTTACCCAGCGTCAGATATCAAAGGTTAGCGGAGCAAGTTTTGTGTCCGGCAAAGACAGTTTGTATGGCTTAGGCTCGAAGGCAGGCTTTGATAAAGCGAGGAAAGAAAAGATAGCGGCAACAAAGAAGATGTCCGACAGTCTGGGCTTTGATAGTAGAAAAGTTGCGGCAGGCCTTGAATTGAAGAACAAAGCTATAGATAGTGAGATTAAGACGAGGCAAGACAACATGATCGTCGCAAGAAACCTTGCGGCAGGTGCAACGGATCCAGCTGCCAGAGCCGTTGCCTTGGAACGTGCAAAGTTACTTGAGGAACAAATGAAGAATATATCTGACCAAAGACAAACCGATTTGGAAAACGAGCGAAATAAATTGGAAGGTGCTTACACAGCTCAAAGAAAAGGTCAGGTTGCCGAGAATTTCGAAAACCGCAGATCTTCTCCGGCAATGTTAGCTAGGTTCGTAACTGGTGGCAGAATCCTAAAGGGTCCGAATAAGTACAATAAACTACTTGCCAAAGCTATCCGTAAAGAAAAGACTAAAGAAGAAAAACTGGTTGACCTTTTGAAAGATGAGGTCAAACCTGAAGGTGGTGAAGCAAAAGGAGGAGCTGAAAAACCTGCAGAGGGAAAGAAAGCTTAGTAATAGAACAACATGGATTCAGACCAAAACATCGATACCCAAATAAAAGAGCGTTTCCATGAACTGCCAAAAGCTTTGCAGGAAGCCATTGTTTCGTCGGATTTATCGGAAAAGATAAAGTTTATAGTGAACAAGCATAGCTTACTAATCGATGAAGCGGGTATTCTGGAAAGGGAAATTTTGTTCGTCTTATTAGGTCTGGAATCTTCTTCAGATTTCGTTTCGAATGTATCAAAAGAAATAAATCTGACCACAGAAGAAGCGACTCTAATTGCTGTAGACGTGAATAATTCCATCTTCAACGAGGTTAAAACCCATCTAAAAGAACTTGATGATTTGGCGCGGCAGGAGGAAGAGGAGGAAAAAATAAATCGTCCAAGCCCGTCACCAATTCCTGCCTTCACGCCAAAAACAACACTAACTGAATCGAAACAACTCTTCAAAGATGCCTCTTCCTACCAGCCTTTTGCGCAGCCCAAGAAAATAAATCTACTGGAAGATGATTCGACATTTACAAAAGAAAGTGTGAAGAATGATATGGCGGCCGCGGGCATCACTATTCACGACGAAAGTAAGCAAGAATTCATGGAACATGGCGATCCCGGCAAACAAGGGCCTCCGGCCCAGCGCGTGGTTGAGCCGCCCGCCAATTTGCCGGGTGAGGAAGAAATCATGGGCATGACCAACGAACATACCGACGCTTTGGTTGACCATCTCTTGGGCCAAGTCGCCAGTGCCATTCAAGAAAAATTATCAAAAAAACCACCGATGCCGACACCGATGCCAAAACCGAGTGATGGAAGCGATACGTACAGGGAACCGTTTGTGTAAATAAGCTATAATAATACCGATGCGTTACCAAGTTCCTCAATTTATCGAGGTGGAAGATAAGATCTTCGGGCCATTGACCCTGAAGCAGTTCATATACCTCGTCGGCGGCGCAGGACTTTCATTCGTGCTTTACGTTTACCTGGGAAGCCTGTGGCTCTCGATTATTCCCATCGCTATTGTCATGGGTATTTCCGCCGCTTTGGCATTTTACAAAGTTTATGACCATTTTCCACTGATCAATGTCGCCGAATCGGCTTTCAAATACTGGATGGGTGGCAAACTATATATATGGAAAAAAGAAGATAAGCCTCGAGCCAAGGACGCCGCGACGGCCATAAAAGACGCCAAGAATTATGCTGGCCTTAGCGTACCAAAGATTTCTGATAGCCGGCTCAAAGACTTGTCGTGGAGCTTGGATATCAAAGAGAGCCTGTATTCTGATCCAAATCAAAAATAATCACATGGCAAAACCAGATCCCAAATCAACCCAAGAATTCGTGCCAATCTCCGAGATTCGGGATGGCGTGATCGTGCTCAAAAACGGCGGCATGCGTTAGGTGATTTTGGCTTCCTCCTTGAATTTCGCCTTGAAATCCGGCGATGAACAAGCTTCGATCCTGATGCAATTCCAAAACTTCTTGAATTCTTTGGATTTTTCCGTGCAAATCGTCATTCAGTCAAAAAAACTCGATATTCGGCCATATCTAGCACTACTCGAAGGTCGCTATAAAGATCAAGTTACAGAACTTATGAAAATTCAAGTCCGAGAATATATCGAATTCATCAAAGCTTTCGTGGAAAATACCAACATCATGACCAAAAGTTTCTTTGTAGTTATTCCTTACGATCCGCCTATTTTGGGCGGTGGCAAAAATTTGGTCACAAAATACCTGCCGGGCAAGAACAAAGAAATACAGGCCATGAATCCCGATGAACAATTCGCGGAATATCGGACCCAGCTGGAACAGCGCGTCTCCGTCGTCGAGCAGGGTTTGGTGCGCTGCGGCATTCGCGCCGCCGAGCTTGGCACCGAGGAGGTGGTAGAATTATTCTACAAGCTCTTCAATCCCGGCGAGACAGAGAAACCAATACAAATCACATGAAAATACGAAATACGAAATACGAAATACGAAACAAATTCGAAATACAAAATTCGAATTTCGTGCTTCGAATTTGTTTCGTATTTCGTATTTCGGATTTCGGATTTTAATTTTATGTCAATTTTTTCAAAAATATTCAAGAAAAAAGAGGAGTCTCCAATAACCTCCATCTTACCAGAAGAGATCTATCAGGCTGGCGTTTTGGAATTGAAAGACGTCATTGCGCCATCGGCCTTGAAAGTCAGCCCCAAAGACATCAACCTCGGCGAGAAAGTCGGCCGCACGCTTTTCGTCATTTCCTATCCCAGATTTTTGCAAGAAAGTTGGTTCGCGCCGATCATCAATCTCGACAAAGTCTTCAATGTTTCGGTTTTTATCCACCCTGTTGACACTGCCAAAATTCTCCGCCATTTCCAGAAAAAAGTCGCCGAAGTGCAGAGCCAGATCTCGAGGAGGGAAGAACGTGGACTTGTGCGCGATCCGGCACTTGATACCGCTTACCAAGATCTCGAAGCCTTGCGCGACCAACTCATGCAAGCACAAGAGCATCTCTTTGATGTCGGCGTTTATATTACGATTTTCGCCGATAATGAAGGCGAATTCGACAAGCTTGAGTCAGAAATCAAATCCATTTTGGAATCAAAACTAGTTTACGTAAAACCAGCCTTGTTCCAACAGGAAAGCGGTTTCAAGAGCGTTTTGCCTTTGGCCGACGACCAGCTCAATGTTCATTCCAAGCTCAATTCTTCGCCACTTTCGAGCCTTTTTCCATTCGTTTCCTTCGACCTCACTTCCGACAGAGGCATCCTATATGGCATCAACCGCCACAACTCTTCATTGGTTCTTTTCGACCGTTTCTCACTAGAAAATTACAACTCCGTAACTTTCGCCGTAGCCGGCGCCGGAAAGTCCTACTGCACCAAGCTAGAAATCTTGCGCACGCTCATGTTCGACACCGACGTTATCGTTATTGACCCAGAAAAAGAATACGAGTATATGGCAGAGGCTACTGGAGGGAAGTACTTCAACATTTCCCTGAATTCCGAGCACCACATCAACCCCTTTGACCTGCCAATTCCCAAAGAAGACGAGTCGGCATCCGACGTCTTGCGCTCCAATATCATCAATCTCGTCGGTCTTTTCCGCATCATGCTTGGTGGCTTGACCCAAGAAGAAGACGCTATCATCGATCGCGCCATTACCGAAACCTATGCCCTGAAAGACATTTCGCCCGATTCCGATTTCCGCAATGTCGAACCGCCGCTTCTTTCCGACTTCGAACTCGTTTTGGCCGGAATGGAAGGCGCGGACTCGCTAGTAGAGCGCATGTCAAAATATACCAAAGGCACTTGGTCTGGTTTCATAAACAGGCCGTCGAATGTCGACATCAACAAAAAATTTGTTGTTTTCTCTTTGCGCGACATGGAAGACGAGCTCAAGCCAGTCGCCATGTATATCGTCACTCACTATATCTGGAATTCCATCCGCAAGAACTTGAAAAAGCGATTGCTAGTCATTGACGAGGCTTGGTGGATGATGAAATCCGAAGATACCGCCTCATTCCTCTTTGGTTTGGCAAAAAGAGGCCGCAAATATTTCCTCGGCCTTGCCACCATCACCCAAGATGTAGATGACTTCCTAAAATCACCATATGGTTTGCCGATCGTCACCAACTCTTCCATGCAAATCCTCTTGAAGCAATCACCGGCAGTCATCGACAGCGTGCAAAAAACTTTCAATCTGACCGACGAAGAAAAATATCTCTTACTCGAATCCGATATCGGCGAAGGCATGTTCTTCGTGGGCTTGAAGCACGTGGCGATCAAGATCGTCGCATCTTACACCGAGGATCAGATCATAACCACAAATCCGCAGCAAGTTTTGGCTATCAAAGAAGCAAAAAAGCAGTTGGAAAACTCTGGGCAGTAAAGTTGCTATAATGTCTCCATGTCCTCTCGCATCGGAAAAACCGGTTGGATAATGACCTATGCCTTGGCAGGCGGGATTGACCTCCTCCAATGGCTTCTCGACCTTACCGGCATCGGCGCCGGCGTAAATGAGGTCGCCGACCCTTTTATCGGCATATTTTTCATAGCGTATTTCCAGTTACGAGGCGTTTCCATGCTTTCCAGAGCTGGTCGGCTAGCATCACTTCTAGGCGCCACCGCTTTGGAAGAATTTAGTTTTTCCATAGCGCCAGCATGGATAGCAGACGTTTGGTATATTCACCAGTCAGTAAGACAGGAGGACTCACAGGAAGAAGCTGCCGCACAAAATCAAGCAAGAATGACAATCCAAAATTCAAGGCCCTTGAATGTGGAAGGTATGCGCGCACCCCAAGCCGAAGGTGGGGAATATGCGGAAGAGGATAGCGCTTCGAATATTATCCCTTTCCCACAAAAACGGAACCAACCATATAATATCGACGGCATCAGAAAAGCGGCGTGAACAACTCCACATGCGGATTTGTAACATTCCTGTTAAAATACAAGAGATGAAATTAAAGAGGGCTCTTCTACAAAAATCCTGGATTCCCGCTTTCGCGGGAATGACTATAATTGTCTTTGTTATGTCTTTCAGCGTTTCATTTTCTTATGCTCAGATTTCGACCTCAATTCAAGGTATAGACCTAAAACTCTCGAATGACAGCCCAACTCCCGGTCAAAATATAACTGTGACCGCTGAAAGTTATGTCTCCGATCTAAATTCATCGAATATAACCTGGAAGGTAAATGGTGTGGCATTCCAAAAAGGTGTTGGCGTCACTTCGATCGTAGTCCAAGCTCCGTCTCTGGGTAAAAATTTGACTATAAACATTACCGCTGTCACGCCTGAAGGCAAGACTATGACCAATAACGTCACCTTGACTTCCGGTAACGTCGATTTGATTCTTGAATCTCAGGGTTATACACCGCCGTTCTTTGCTGGTAAAATCCCACTTGCTTATCAAAATACTTATCGCATCGTCGCCGTGCCGCATTTGGCAGACGCTTCTGGCAAAGAATACGATCCGCAAACACTCGAGTATCAATGGACTAAAGATTCCCGTGTCGTCCAAGACCAAAGTGGCTACGGCAAACAAGTTTTCACTTGGAAAGATGAGGTTGTGCCCAGACAAAGGATCGTCGATCTCAAAGTCTTTACTCGTGACGGCAAAGAGCAGGCGGAAAAATTCATCGCCATAGAAGCTGGCGCGCCGTCTATCGCTTTTTACAAAGACGATTCCGTGTATGGAACTTTTTTTAACACCGCAGTAAGTGGAAATCTTGGCCTAGGCAAAGGTGGGGAAGTGTCGGTTCTGGCTGTGCCATTCGGTTTCAACAAACCCGCCGGTTCGCTCGGTGATCTCTCATTTTCTTGGCTCTTAAATTCCGTAGAGCAAGATTCCTTGTCAGCAAACCAGTCCATCACCCTGCGTGCGCCCTCCGACCAGAGTGGTTCTTCCGACATACAACTCACCGTTACAAATACTCAAGATTTTCTGGAAAAGGCGGCGGCAGGCTTTAGTGCCAATTTTATTCAAGGTTCTAGCCAAGCCGCAGCGGCTTCAAATTCCAATGGCATATAAACGCAGACACAACTCAAAACTAGCTCTGGTAATCATTTTCTTTTTCGTTATCTCAGCATTTATTCCTGCCTCGTCACAACTAGTTTTCGCCCAAGCGCCATCTCCCGCATACACGCCGTATGCAAATAACAAGCAAGACTACACACTGCTTCAGCCATTACCTTGCATACCTGACGCTGTTAACACTTGTCCCGGAGGAGCAGGGGCGCCCATGACTACCGTGAACATGAGTACTTTTTTCCAATACGCCTTCAACTTGCTCATCGCCGGTTCGGCTGTTGCCGCTGTCTTCATGATAGTCTGGGGCGGTTTTCTTTATGTCACAACCGATTCTTGGTTTACAAAAAATCAAGGCTGGGGTTATTTTACCAATGCCATTTATGGACTGCTGATGATCCTAGGCGCCTACCTCATTTTGAGGACCGTCAATCCAAAACTTGTCGCATTTCCCACTAGTATTCCGACAATAACTGTGCCAAACCAGAGCGCTTCCAACCCTGTAGACTTTTTCACTCAAATCAATACCGACGCCACAAACTATACTCTTGCTGCACAGCAGGCCGTTAATTCTGCCAAACAGGCCCAAACAAACACGACAACACTTACGACTCAAAGAGATGCGTTGCAAAGCCAGTTGGATGAATTGTCCAGAGCTGTAGGCCCAGACGATCCTGATGTCAAAGCTTTGCAAGTACAAATCGCGGGCTTGAATGATAAAATCAAAAACAGCCAAGCCAGCGTGCAGACAAATATGGCCAATTTTTCTTTTGCCAATGACACCGCTCAAACCCTCCAAGATATCGGCGTGAAAGATGCGAACAACAATCCCATAAACGGAACTTTGAACAGCAATGTAACCGCCGATTATATCAATAGCCAAATTACTTCAGGGGTTCAGGCGATCGAAAGAGATCGACAAACCAGAGATGATGCTTTGACCCAAGCCGGATCTTACGACCAAATATCCAGACCCGGCGGAGTAGACGACAGCGCCAATGCCGCAAAACTTGCCCTACAACTTCAAGGCATCGACGCTATCACCAGCAAAGCGACCGTTCTGACAATAGGTACAAAAGGGTATTGGGGATATCAAGTCGTCGCCCAAGTCGGATCACAGGATGTCGGTACCGTCAGTAAGGAAAACTCCACCCTAAATTCACAGCTTAGTGCCATTTCGTCACAAATCAGCAGTATCAAAGACCCAACATTGCAAAATAATCTAAAAACCCAATTAACAACAGTGCAAAATAACGTAAACCAGAAATTTGTAGCAAAACCATGAAGAACCGTTCACTTATAATTATTCTAATATTAATCTTAGTTCTCATTCTCGTAGGTGCTGCTTATTGGTACCTCTTTTTCCGTACGACGCCCAACCAAGTAACCGTAGCTCCCGGAAATCAAACCACACAGACTGGCTTCCAGCCCTTGAACCGAAACGTTCCTTCACAAACGCCGCTAGGCAACGCTTCATCAACCAATTCAACGACTGGCAGTAATACTTCCGCGACAGCCGTGAACACGCCCACATTGCGCCAATTGAGCATTACGCCTGTCGGCGGCTTTGGCTTGAATACAAGCGTGCCATTGAAGAATACCCAGACTGGTTCAACTACATTCCGCTGGGTAGACCGCGGTACTGGCGCAACTTATGAGGCTTACGGAGACAAACCGGACATTGTTGCTCTTTCCAGCACGCAAGTTCCCAGAATTTATCAAAGCTGGTGGAATAAAGGCTTGAATAGTTTCTTTGCGCAATATGGCAGTGCCACCAACGATACCGTGACCACAGTTATCGCCAATATCATCAAGAATAGCAGCAGTAACAGCACCACAACAGCGACAGGAGCCTCTTACGACCTCAAGGGCAGCTTGATATCCGGCAATGTTATCGGAATCGCCGTATCACCACAAAAAGATCGTGTGGTTATAGTAATGAACCAGAATAATAAAGCGGTTGGTTACATTTCCAAATTCGATGGCACAAGCCAAACGCAATTATTCAGTATTCCGCTCACACAAATAAATGTCGATTGGCCGGAAACCAATACTATTGCCATCACCACCAAAGCCAGCGCTTCTTATTCTGGCTATCTGTATCTCATCAATGCGAAAACTGGCGTTATGAAGCAAGTTTTGGGTGGCATTGCCGGCCTTAGTGCCAAAGTGAGTAGAAATGCGACAAAAATTCTGTACTCCAGCACCGGACGCGGGAATACCGCCATCGATACCGCTATTCTCGACCTAAAAACTGGCAAAACTACCGACGTCATCTTCAAGACGTTGGCTGAAAAATGTGTCTGGTCCGCCAAATTTGTTGAGGATGTCTACTGCGCTGTGCCATCACAAATTCCTGCCGGCACTTATCCTGACGATTGGTACCTCGGCAATGCTTCCTTCAATGACAGTATTTGGCTTCTTGATACAAAAATCAATAATGCGAACCAAGTTGCTAACTTGCTCACCATTGGCAACGCCCTCATTGACGTTTACAACCCCCAACTCGACGATACCGACAACTATCTCTTATTCATGAACAAAAATGACCTGTCTCTCTGGTCACTCGATCTAATTTCTTCCCAGTAATTGAATACCACTAGCCCACAAAGGTGAGGTGCTCCGAGTTTGGTGTCGAGGACCTCTCGCACAAAAGAACTGCGGCTGCATTTTCCAAAACTAGTCCGAATCCTTGTAGGACATGTTTTGTGAAAATGCCCGCAGTTCTTTTGTTTGCGACCCGCAGACACCAAACTCGGAGCACCTCACCTTTGTAGACATCCCTATTTCTTGAGATATCTTTTGCGAATTACCAATTCCTGCCCCAGCGTGAATAGTGTACTCACAATCCAGTAAAGAGCGATGATTGAAGCCGCTTGTGGGAATCTCGCCGGAATAATCCAGTAAACCGAGGCAAACGCCAGAAGCGGAAGCATATATTTCATCTGCTTATTCATCGAAGCCGCGAAGTCCAGCGGGGGAGTACCAGAAGATGCTGGTGCTGTCACTGGCTTGAATTGCTTTGACGCCAGAGAAAACTGCAATTGGATAAATTGCGCGACAGCTGTAATTATCGCCAAGATCAAACTCGGCTTGGTCAGATTGATCAGGCCCAAAAACATTGTGTGTACTGGGATTGCGTAAATATAAGGAGAATACAAATAACTGCTGTTGATCGTAGGAATTATCTTGTAGAAAACCGAAAGTAGGCCCAAAAGTATTGGCAATTGAATGATCAAAAGCAAAATTCCCGAGAAAGGTTTGATACCTTTTTGTTTGTACAACTCCATAATCTTCAACGCTTGCGCCTGTTTGTCGTTCGCATATTGTGCCTTGATCTTGTTGGCTTCTGGTTCGATCTCTTTCATGCGCACTTGAGTCAAGATTGAAGCCTTGGAAAGATGAAATAATGCCAGTTTTACAACAACCGTGAAAATAATGACAGCGACACCCACGTCGGCCCAAGGTATCAAATCCATCAGTCCCACAAGCCCGTTATAGAGCGGCTGGAAGAT
>CAYTUZ010000007.1:0-20259 GCA_964441635.1 uncultured Candidatus Saccharibacteria bacterium | reverse complement strand
CCATTTCTCGATGAAATCAAAGCCATGGATCCGATTTGTCTCCATGGCGATCTCTCCAAAATCAGCTGAATGAATTCAAATTGACCGACAACCTGTAATATTGTCCCATTAAAAAGTCGTAACATTTAGTGTCTAGCGCAGGTTATAATAGGTGTAAGACATGGCATACAAAAACCCTTTAAAAAGGAATAAACGGCAGGCGTTGCCGCAGGTGAACGTGAAAGAGCTCAATGACCACGAGGTGTTGAAGCGCTCTCTCATTGAACCCAATGCATTCGAAGAAATCGTCAACCGGTACCAGCGGCTTTTCGTTCGGAAAGCGCGCGAAATCACCGGCAACGAGGATGACGCTTATGACGTCGTCCAAGAGACTTTCGTGAGGATATATGCCGGTGCCAAGAAATTCAAGGCTGAAAATGTGAACTCTTTCCGGTCTTGGGCTTACACGATATTGACGCGGCAGTGCTATACGCACTATCGTAAACAAAGGCGTATGGCACAAGTAAGTATGCCGCTTAGCTCGGAAATGATCGAAGTCATTCCTGATGAAAGTATGCAGGAAAAATACGAGCAGGCGCTCACCATGGAGAATGCTTTGGCTTTGGTTTCCAAATTACCAGCCAAATTGAAGCGCATCGTTGAGCTTTACTTTATCGAAGGCACTTCCCAAAAGGAGATTGCTTTGGCGGAAAATCTGTCACCAGTTGCAGTTAGAGTCAGGATCCATCGCGCCAAGAGGGAATTGGTACGGCTCCACAGCGAGTCTGAATCTCATTCGCTCTGATGCGAGTGAGGACGCAAGTCTTTTTGAAGTAGCCTAACCATTGACTATTATGTATATGTTTAATATAATGAACGCCGTGGATCCTGAACAGGAAATGCGCAAGCGCATCATGTTTCGCGTAAAGGCGATTTATTTTTTGCGCAAATTTTCCACGCCCTTGGCGATCGAAGGTGTGCTCTTTGTGGTGCTTAGCACGGCGATCAGTTTTTCGATTTCTATTCCGCATATTATCGCCAATGTCTACCAACTCTCTTATGTGACTGAAAGTTTTGGCTATATCTACGGAGCAACGCTTCACACCAAGCACATTGTTCAGATTATCTTGGCCGCAGGTATCGTTCTCGTCGTTCTTATCGTTAGGGATATCTACAAGAACATCTGGACTACGCGAGAAGAGAATGTCGAAGTCGAAGCGCAAACTGCGTAAAATGAAATAGGAATCAAGAATGAAACGCCCGCGGGCGATTTTTTTATGCTTGTGCAAAATGCGCTGATCGTTATAATTCAACCATGACCCAATCATCAGCTCTTGCTCTCATGAAAACTGGCGCCAACGTCTTTGTGACCGGCCCTGCCGGCAGTGGCAAAACCTATGTGGTAAATGAATACGTGAAGTACTTGCGCGAACATGGTGTACCGGTCGTTATTACGGCTTCGACCGGCATTGACGCCACGCATATGGGCGGTGTCACTATCAATTCTTGGTCAGGTATTGGTGTGAAGAATTTTCTCTCTGACTACGACCTAGAAGCTATTATGTCAAAAAATAATGTTCGGAAGCGCATCGAAGAAACCAAAGTTTTGATAATCGATGAAGTTTCTATGCTCCACCATTTTCGCCTTGATATGATCGAAAAAACTTTGCGCCATATCAGGAAAAAAGATCTGCCATTTGGCGGCATCCAGATCGTCTTGTGCGGTGATTTTTTCCAACTACCGCCGATTTCGCGTATGGGCGAACCTGACGCGCATTATATTTACAGTGCCGATTCGTGGAAGAATGGCAATTTTGTTGTCTGTTATCTTTCCGAAAACTTCCGCCAAGCTGATGATATTTCGGTCACTATCTTGAATGAGATCCGTTCCGGCGAAGTGTCTGATGAAGCACGAGAATTATTACGCACTCGTTACGTTTCGCCGATGAAAACACCAGCCGAGCCCGCACTCGGGGATATTGTTGAACCCACGCGCCTTTACACCCACAATATCGACGTTGATGGCGTGAATGAAAGAGAACTTGGAAAAGTGAACGAAAATGAATTTCGTTATACCATGACTTCTCATGGCCGGAAGGCGCTAGTTGAAGGTTTGAAAAAATCCTGTCTCGCTCCGGAAATTCTGCGGCTGAAAAGAGGCGCCAGAGTCATGTGTGTAAAAAACAATTTTGATAAGGGTTACGTGAACGGCACGCTCGGAGTGATATTTTCCTGCGGTCCAGAAATGAATCCGGTGATACAAACTGTTCGTGGCGAGAAAATCGAGATCGAGCGCGCGAATTGGCAGATCGAAGAAGATGGCCGTATCCTCGCAGAGATCTCGCAGTATCCTTTGCGCCTAGCGTGGGCTATAACTGTGCACAAGAGCCAAGGCATGAGCCTCGACGCTGTAGAAGTCGATCTATCAAAGTCCTTTGAGCCGGGCATGGGCTATGTCGCGCTTTCACGCGTACGTACGCTGGCTGGCCTTACCATTCTGGGACTAAATGAAACTGCCCTGCAGGTTCATCCGGAAGTTCTAGAGCACGATCGGCATCTTCGCGAATTGTCGCGAAAGGCCGAAAATATTCTGGAAGTGCAAGGTGAAAAAGAACTCGGAGAGGCGCAAGCGGAATTTTTGGGACGAGTTGCGCCGCTTCATTTCGTGAAAGGCGTGAAGACCAAAAGTGGCCGGGCCGAGAAGCCACCCAAGATCTCGACAGTTGATCAGACGGCGGAACTGATCCGGGCAAAAAAGAATTTGAATGAAATGATGAAAGCGCGCGACATGGTCGCAGATACGATCATTGGTCACATCGAAGATTTGGCGGACAGTGGTTTGGATATTTCCTATCTGAAATATGATATTTCGCCGCAACATTGGGACAAGATCGCTAAGGCGCTTGAGGAAGTTTCGTTGCAGCAAAAAGACGACAAGCCGCCATTCTTGTCGCCAGTAAAGTCCAAAGTCGGACCAAACATTTCCTTCAAGGAAATCCGGCTGGCGAGGGTATTACTGGGCTATGTAAAAAAGCAAAAATGATGTATTCTATTGCCAAAGCACACACCAAAACTTTTTCCAAAGGAAAGATATGCCTAAAGAATGCATCTGGTATGTCGATCCCACGGGGGATCAAAATACCAACAAGCTTATGGCCGAATCGCTCGGAATAGAAGTAAAAGAGAGCGAATGCTATGAGCAGAACTGTGGTGGCAACGCACTGCATGAGTTGTGGCGTTGTCCTAACCACGAGTTTGTCGAGCGCTTTATCAAGTTTGCTCGGCAAAACGGCCTAACATTTATGATCTATCGCCGCAAGGGAAAGCACGGCCAGATCGAGCTTTGGCGTTTTGGCAATCCCGGCGTAGTGCCGGGGAATTGCGGGCACCAAAGGCGCTCGAGCGTAAAGAGTCTTATGACCGAAGCAGCGGATTTGATCGGGATGCCATAGGAGTTGGTGAAGCGGGAAGCAGGCGGAACCACAGGGTTCCGCTTTTTTATTGCGCTCTTATGCTAATATATGCATACAAAGCAATTTTTTTAAAAATCATGAAAATAAATAACCCATTCAAACTTATTATTTCTGTTGTTATCTGTGAACTTGCTGGCATTATCGGCTCTTTTTACACGACTCCGACTATTACCACTTGGTATGCCACACTTCCCAAGCCAGCTTTGAATCCGCCTTCTTGGATTTTTGCTCCTGTATGGACCACACTTTTCGCACTCATGGGCATAGCACTTTTCCTAGTGTGGCGGCATTTTGAAAAAGTGGAAGATAACCACAAAAAAAGTTTTATTAAGATTGCTTTTGGCGTTTTCGCATTGCAGTTGCTCTTGAATGTATTGTGGACGAGTATTTTCTTTGGCAATCACAATCCCGGCGGAGCTTTTGTTGAGATTGTATTCTTGTGGCTCGCAATTCTCGCGACAATAATTATCTTTTCAAGAATTTCCAAAGCAACGGCATGGCTTCTAGTGCCATACATTCTTTGGGTCAGTTTCGCAGGATATTTGAACTATTCCATCTGGCAATTATCAAGAATTGCGGAAGTCCTGCCGCAGATACCGAGCTCTTGGCTAACAGCAACTGATCAGAATACCGGCATTTCATTCCAGTATCCGGAAAAACTCACTATAAGCGTTTCGAACCAAACTCTGGCCAAATATGTTCGTCCGGTTGATTGGCCGCCAAAAGTTCAGGTCTTAAATCAAACCTTCGGATGTACGCAAGGCGGTTCGCAAATCGCACAGCTTGGCCAAACCACGGAAGAAACGATTAACAATCGAACTTATTGTGTCACCAAAGAAAGCGAAGGTGCGGCTGGCAGTATTTATAATTCCTATTCCTATAGTTCGATATTGGCACCGAATAAAATGCTGACTTTCACGTTTACTTTGCAATTCCCACAATGTGTCAATTACGATGATCCAAAAATGACAGAGTGCAAGAATGAAGAACAATCGCTCGATATTGATAGTATCATCGATACAATGGCAACAAGTGTGAAATGACGGCCATTTTTCCAATTGCTTATTCTCTAAAACGCAACCGGCGCAGTCGCTCCATACGCATAACCGTTCATCACGACGGCACGGTTCGAGTCAGTGCGCCACTTCTACTACCAAAATTCTTGGTTAAAAGGTTTGTGAGACAAAAGAGCGAATGGATCGAACAAAAAATGAAGCAGTTTCTGGCTCATCCGCCAAGTGAATTTAGTTTGATGCTTCGCAAAAGAAGCCGGCGAGAATATTTGGAGAACAAAAAACTGGCCCATGAAATACTAAGCGAGCGAGTTACTTATTTCAATAAGAATTACTTGTTCCAGCCGGCGAAAATTACGATTCGCAACCAAAAATCGCGTTGGGGCTCTTGTTCGGCAAAAGACAATATCAATTTCAATTATAAGCTCATGTTTTTACCGCCAGAACTTCGGGACTATGTGGTTGTCCATGAACTGTGCCATCTCAGGGAATTGAATCATTCCAAGGTTTTTTGGAGCTTGGTTGCACTCGCAATTCCGGAATACAAAATGTTACGAAGGAGGTTGAAGGGTATTGGCTAATGTTCTTGATTTGCGAATAAAAAATGCGCAGACCTTGAATCTGCGCAACGCATTTCTACATACTCGAAACATCTTTGTGAAGAGTCTAAGCTCCCAAGAGTTTCTTGAAATCAGCGAGGTACGCTCGAATGAAGACAATACGATGTTGTACATCAATCGAATTCGTAACATCGAGCAGTTTCGGTGTCTGATCTCTGAAGAAGAGCTCGGAGAGTCCGCCACGGTCTATTCCAAGGCTCTGGGCGATTCGAAGACAAATATCTTCGTCGAAATACAAATCTTCATATTCTTCACATTCTCTGATCAGTTCCAGACAATGATAGTCGATGACTTCAAGGTTTGGTTTTCTAAGAGCTTTTACGGTCATACCTGTTCTCCTTGGTTGAGGTTAGGGTACTATTTATAGTTATTTAACCATAATAATATAAATAATGCAAGATAATGCTTTATTTTTCAATTCAAGTTAAAATACATAGGTGCAAACTGAAACTTCAAACACAACCAGCAAAGTGATCGGCTTTATTATTATAGTGATAGCTGTAGGAACAGTCGTCTTTGCCAAATTTGGGCAAACCGTCAATTATTCTGCGCAAGCAACACCGTCGGATACACCAATAAGTACTCCTGTCGATACAACGGCAAATACGCCGACAAATAATCCAGTGAATGCTTCTAGTCCAGTTGCAACGCCAAAAAATACGCCTACGCCTTCAAAAAGTCCTACGGCAAGTGGTTATACCATGGCCGATGTCGCCAAACATAATAGCGCTTCAAGCTGTTGGTCTGCTATCAACGGCAATGTTTATGACCTGACCAAATGGATCAATCAACATCCGGGAGGTCCCTCCGCGATCCTATCGCTTTGCGGCAAAGACGGCTCGGCGGCTTTCAATGGCCAGCATGGTGGACAACGCCGACCGGCTTCGGAACTTAGCGGTTTCGAAATCGGTCCGCTTATTTAGTTACCAAGGATATTTTTTGCCGTTAAACCAGAATTGGCCGGTCTGCGGCCGGGAAGTAGCTAAATCGAATATATTCAGTGCCGCATCAGCGGGAAGCGTGGGCGCGTCCGTGCCACCCATGTCGGTTTTGACCCAACCGGGGTGAACCGAGGAAACCAAAATATTCATATTTTCGTGCTTCAGTCGGACTGCCAGGGTTCTGGTGTACATATTCAGAGCGGCTTTGGAAATCTTGTAAGCGGGGTAGTGGTATGGCGAATGCGAGTCCTCGACATTCTCGGTATCTTCGAGCGAACCCGCGCTCGAAGAAATGTTCACGATATGAGCGTTATTTTCCAAGAGCGGAATGATTTTCTCGGTAAAGTCGATAGTTCCGATCAAGTTGACTTCCAAAGTTTCCCGCAGTTTTTCCGTTATTACTCGTGTTTCTTCATCGTCGAGAAGTACACCGGCGTTATTAATGAGAATGTCAATTTCTTTGTTGAGTGAGGCGATGCCAGCTACACAGTCTTTTATTGAGTTTGAATCAGAAAGGTCGAGCTTGAAGACCTCCAGGTTTTTATTGGAATATTCGATAGTGCCCTCGGTCGACGTGCCAACCACATACCAATCCTCATTCAAGAATTTTTCCGCCAAGGCTCGCCCGATGCCGCGGCCAATGCCGGTAATCAGAACGGTTTTCATAAGGGTATTTTAGCAGGAAAAAGCAATTATTCGTACCTCAATGCCTCAATCGGATTTAGTCTCGACGCTCTCCTAGCCGGATAATAGCCGAAAACGATGCCAATAGCCGCTGAAACGCCAAAAGCCAATAAGATTGATGATAGAGAAATGGAAGTCTGAAGGATGCCAAGATAAGTCACGATATATGCCAAGAACCAACCCAAGATGACTCCGATGGTTCCGCCGATCACGGTCAGAGCCACGGCTTCGGTTAGGAATTGAACGCTAATGTCGCGGCGCTTGGCGCCGATAGCTTTGCGCAGGCCAATTTCGCGGGTGCGTTCGGTCACGGTGGTAAGCATCATGTTCATTATGCCGATACCGCCGACTACTAGAGAAATTCCAGCCACGGCTGCCAAAAGGATAGTGAATGTGCCGGTGACACTCGACGCCGCCGAGACGATGGATGCTTGGTTCAGCACGCTGAAATCAGCCAAAGTCGGATCGCTTATTTTATGTCTTTCTAATAAAAGAGCGGTAACGTCGTTCTGAACCTGCGTCATGACCGATGCTGATGATGCGGAAACGCTGATCGATGATAGGTAAGCGGTACTGCCGACCAGGAAAAGCTCTGAATCTTGCAAGGGAATATAGATGACGTCGTCCTGATTGTTGAAGCCGCTGGTGCCTTTTGATGCAGTTTCGCCGATCACCGTGAATTGCAGGCCATTGATGGCGATAGTCTGGCCGACTGGCTCGACGCCGGTGCCAAAGAGATCGGTTGCAGTAGTTGGTCCGATGACTGCAACCTTGTTCAGGTTCTTGCCGTCGGTATCGGAGATGAATGAGCCGTCGTTAACTATGACACTGTGCACGTCGGCATAGGCGGCGGTGACGCCTGTTACGGTCGTATTGGTGTTCGTGCCTTTGGCGGTGATCTGGTAGCGGCCGGAATCTTCTGGAGAAACAGCCGATATGTTTGCGACGCTCGTGCCTATAGCTGTAGCATCACCGGGTGTTAAAGTGTGCGACGAACCGCGGCCAGTAGATACCTGATAACCCGGACTGCGCTGCGCGCCGGGAGAAATGATGAGCAAGTTGGAACCAAGGGCCTGAATGCTCGACTGTATGGAACCTTGTGCTCCTTGGCCTATGGAAACCATTGTTATGACTGAGCTGATGCCGATAATAATTCCGAGCATTGTCAAGGACGTGCGCACTTTGTTGGCGGTAAGGGCGGAAATTGTCTCGTGAAAAATATCTTTGGTGGTCATGATTTTTTCTTTGCGTGTTCGATAATGCGTTTACTGTGCGAACTGCCATCCTCGACGATGAGCCCGTCTTTGATGTAAATAATGCGATCAGCGTGCTCGGCTACTTCACGTTCGTGAGTGATGAGCACGATGGTGCTTTTTAATTCCTTATTTAGCCTCTGGAAAGTGCCGAGCACAATGTCACCGGTTTGCGAGTCTAGGTTTCCGGTTGGTTCGTCGGCAAGAATGAGAGAAGGGTTGTTGACCAAGGCTCTCGCTATAGCCACGCGCTGGATCTGTCCGCCGGAAAGCTGGTTGGACTTGTGTCCGAAACGGTCCTCGGTCAATCCTGCTGATTCGAGCGCTTTGGTTGCGCGTTTCTCGCGTTCGGCTTCGGGCACTTCGGCGTAGATGAGCGGCAAGGTAACGTTTCTCATCACCGTTGCTCGTGGCAAAAGGTTGAATGACTGGAATACGAAGCCGATGCGATCGCGCCGTATAGTGGCCAATTCATCGTCAGACAGCTTGGATACATCATGGCCGTCAAGCTTGTAAATGCCGGATGTCGGCGTATCCAATGCGCCCAAAATATGCATAAGCGTGGATTTGCCTGAACCAGACGGGCCCATAATAGCCAAAAACTCACCATCCTTGATCGTGAACGACACACCGCGCAAGGCATGCGTTTCATTGTCGCCAGTCAAATATGTTTTGGTTATGTTTTTGACTTCTATCATTGGCTTTAATTGCCCGCCGGTCTGGCAGTGGCTCCCGTGGTTGTTCTCGCTCCGCTAGCGCCTCCACTGAATGCGCCACGGCCGCCGGCACCAAGGCTACTAAGAAGACTGGGCGCGGTAGTTGTCGTGGTTTTGGCCGCGCTTCCGGCAACAGTTTTGGTCACGACCCAAGTTCCCGCTGAAATACCTGTTAATATTTGCGTATTCGTGCCGTCAGTCACCCCTACTGTCACAGTATGATTTTGCGGGGCAGTCGCGGTGCTCACAGTGACTGACGCTGACCTTGCATTACCTCCGCTGTTTCCGCCACCGAATTGACGTGTTGTCGAGCCATTGAAAGCTGTTGTTGTCGATCCTGCCACGGGATATTGTCCAGCAAATCGTCTGGTCGAGCTTGCGGCGACACCGTTCGCCGCGGCGAGAGAAGCAATATATTGGCTGACGGTCGAGGAACTCATGACTTGCACGTAATTGGCATTGCCTTGAGTCTTTACTGCCACCGAAGGCACTACTAGTACGTTGTCTATTTCATTGGTTATAATTGTTGCGTTTACGCTCATGCCGGGATTGATGCGGCTATCTGCTGTGCCGATGGCGACCTTCATGCCGTAGGAAACGACGCCAGAGACGACTGTGCCAACTTGGTCCATCTCTTTTACAGTGCCGGTTGCAGTGAAGTTATTGATGGCATTGAATGTCAGGCTGACCGAGTCACCCACATTGACTGAAGCGGCATCGACTTCGTTCAGAGATAAAGTGGCTATCTTCTGATCGCCGATGATCGTAGCTATAGAAGTGCCGTTACTTGCCTGCCCGTAGACATTCACGGGAAGGAGGCCGATAGTGCCATCAAAAGGCGCACGGATGAAATAATTCTGGTAAGTCTGCTCCTGCTGTTGCAGAGTCAATTTTTGCGATTGGATATCCAGAGGATCGGCGCCGTTGACCAGATTGATCAAGGCATTTTGGTTGCTTCCGATAGAGTCTTGTGCCGATGATAGGGAAGAAATGTCGCTGTTAATCTGGTTTGACCAACCGTTTACATTTGCCCCCGCTGCTGATGCGGTTTGCGAAAGATAACTCGGCTGTACGGTAGTGATATTGGTTATGGCGTTTTGGGTTTTTTGCAAAGTCGCTCCGGTATCTTTTGATAACAAATAAGTGTCGTTCAAGAGTTGCGCTATGCTTGATGTGGCACTAGCGCGGCCTAGACTTTTGTATTCCAGAAGAACAGTGCTGTATTTGTTGACAAGCTGGTCATAGCTTGCCGCGGCGTCATTTCGGTAAATTCTAGCCGATGGGATCAGGTTCGAAGATTGCTGATCGGAAAGGAAAGTGCTTTGACTATAAAACAAATCTTTGAGTCCGGACATTACCGCTGGCATATCGGTAAAGTAAGTCGTGACGTTATTGAAAGCGTTGACGTAAGATTGGTTCAATGTGCTTTGCGCGTTGGCGAGGTCGGTTGCTTTCGGTGGCTCAGTTAGCTTGGCCAGAGCTATTTTGGCGCTAGTTAGGCTATTCAAAGCATTGGTCGGATCGATAGTCGCAATAAGGTCGCCGGTATGCACGTGCTGGCCGACGGAGACGTTCACGCTTTCTATCGTGCCAGAAACTTGGCTTGCTATGCTGATTTGATTTGCTGCCGAGACTTGGCCGGTGCCGGTAACTGTTTGGATGATCGAGCCCATTCGTGCTCGCGCGACCGTGTATTGTGGCGCGGCATTCCCGGTTGAGGTGGAATGATACCAATAGTAACCGCCAATCAAAACCACGAGTACGATCACACTAGTCCAAACTTTGTGGGCAACAATCATATTGCGAATTTTATTTATGATGGAAATATTTTTCATTATTTGTGGCGTTATTGGTTAATGGCTGGTAATGGCTGGGGAGAAGTGCTAGATGCTGACGGTGGAGGAGGAATAATCCGGATCAAGGTCGCTTGGATCTCGCCGTTCTGGTCGGCGGAACCGATAACCACGACCCATTGGCCGCTCTTCAAGTCGCCAACTGATGCCGGCGAGCGCATCATGCGCACCATGGTCGAACTGCTGACAACTACGACTTGCTCGGCTTGATTGGGGCCTTGCACCATGATTGCTGGTAATTTGACGGAAGTGATATTGCCGATAGCGCCGTGGGAATTGATATCGTCGCCATGCATAAAAGGCATAAAGACCCGGTCAAAACGGCTAACATTGCCATAATAGCTGTCATCCCATTCACGCCCGAAGATCGCACGATGATAGCCAACGAAAGTGCCGGTGGCAAAGGCGATCAAAAAAAGCAACACAATCACCAAAACCGATACGGTTTTGGAATATGCTGACAGTTGGCCGAGTTCTTTGAAAAGCATAAAAGTAAATTGAAGCCAAAAATATTAGGCTTCTTTTAACGTTAATAATCGCCTTGCGACTGGAAGGCTTGTGTGTAACCGTTCTCGTAACGTGACAAATCCGAAAATACTGAAAAAATATGTCGTAGGGAATAAATCAGTGCAAGTACAACTGTGATAAATGCCGCAGTCTCAATGATCGGTAATGATTCGGCAAGCGACATCGCCAAGTCTCGCCAGGTGCCAAGCACGGCACCGGAAGAAAGCAGTCCAAGATAAGAGGTAAAGCCGGATTGAGTGGCGTCACGAATCACAAAATCCACCGCCGGTTTTATTGCTGCCGCCGCCGCGATAAGACATGTCAAATAGCCCAAAGCGTGAAGCCGGAACTGCATCAATCTCCTCCGATAGATGCGCTCTTTAACTTTGTTAAGAATGCGTTCTTCTGCAGGCGCTATCGATACGATATTTATCAGTTTTTTGTAGTGGTCGGATGCCATAATAATTTCTATAATTGAACCTAGTACGCTTGTGTTTTTAGCTTTGGTGCATGAAGAATGAGCGCACCTTGCCGACCGCTCGCCTGTGCCAGCTTTTCACAGTATTCATGGGTTTTTCCATGATTTCGGCGATTTCGTCGAAAGTCATTTCTTGCTGGTAATGCATGATGAGAACTGCGCGATGATCGGGATGAAGTGTGCTCATAACTCCTGTGACTTCGGTGAAAAGTTGCGTGCGATCGAAGATTTCTGTTGGCAAAGGTTCGGGATCATGCAAGGTATCGACAAAAGACATGTCTTCGTCGGCACTATCTAACTCTGAAAAAGAAACAGCTTTCTTTTTCTTGATATGATCCAAGGCGGTATTTCTGGTTATGGTAAAAAGCCAAGGCCGGAAAGTTTTGCCTTTCTCAAAGCGTTTGATGTATTTCCAGACCTTGAAGAAAGAATCTTGCACGATGTCTTCGGCATCATCGTCAGTTTTGCCATATTGCCGGGCGAAATTGAAAATGTGCCGCATATAGCGCTTCATTAGTGCTTGATAAGCTGCATCGTCGCCATTTTTGGTGGCTTCGGCTAGGTCTTCGTCGGAAAAATCATCGTAACCGACCCATTTTTTTGCCAGTATGCTCACACCGCATTATGGCATAAAATAGCCGCATGTTCAAACTAATTATATTTTTCCGGAAATATGCCCGGTTTCCCGGTGACTGTCATTCTGGCTGGAAATTGTATTTTCTTGGTGAAAATCAATGAAAGGGCGGCCGCGAAAAGTCCGATGTCGCGAACACTGACAGGGTCAAGGCCGTTTTGCATGATGAGCACGACGACGATGTCAGCTACGAGAAGTGATGATAGAATGCCGACATACATGCGGCCGATGCCGATAACGAGCAAAACAGCACAAGCGAAAAGTACAAGGCCGTGAATGACGACCAAGGCGACGATGAAAGGTCCTTGTCCCAAGAATGAAGGTACATAGGCGGTCCATTGCGCAGGTGAAAGGATCTCATTCATGCCGAACCAAGCGAAAACAAAAGCGAGTCCCCAGCCGACTAGGTTTTCTTGAAGGTTTATTTTATTCATACTGTAATTATAACATTTATACGTAAGAGTCTAAATCATCGGTGCAGGAAGTACGAGTAATTAGAAGTTAGAATTTTGAATTTAGAATTTAGATTTGAATCCAGAACTAAGAATCCAGAATTCTTGATTCTTTATTCTAATTTCTAATCTAAATTCTAAATTCAAAATTCTAACTTCTAATTACTCGTAACGCAGTGCCTCGATCGGACTTTTCTTTGCCGCTTGATTTGCCGGATAGCCGCCGAAAATGAGACCGATCGCCGCCGAGACGAACATGCCCAGAGCTGCGCCGGTCCAAGGGAAGACGAAGGTCCAATTGATAGCCAAGAATTTTGAAAGTGCAAAAGCGATAAGGAATGCCAGTGCGGCACCGAGCATGATACCGATCACGCCGCCGATCACGGTGAGCAAGATCGCTTCCAGTAAGAATTGCGAGAGAATGTCGCGGTCGCGCGCACCCAAGGCTTTGCGCAAGCCGATTTCGCGGGTGCGCTCTGTCACCGAAACCAGCATGATATTCATGATGCCTACGCCGCCGACGAAAAGTGCGATCGAAGCCACTGCCACCAAGAACCAAGTCAAGGCGGAGGTGATAGTGCCGAGTGTGTTTGCCAAGGTCTGCTGGGTCTCGATGGTAAAGTCGTCTTTGGAAGGATCGGTGATATTGTGCGATTCTTCCAGAGTAAGTCGAATATTAGCGGCTGTCATTGGCACTGCTGCGTCAGAGACTGCTTGGGTGATGATGCGGTTGTAATATTTCTGGCCAGTGACATAAGTCATCGCTGTGGTATAAGGCATGATGACCATGGAGTCAAAATTGAAAAGCGAACCGCCGCCGGATTTTGACAGTACTGCTACAATACGGAAATTGCGTCCCTTGATCTTCACATTCTGGTCCAGCGGATCTTGGTTTTCGAAGAGATAGTTTGCCACATCTGCGCCGATCACGACGACGCTCGACAGGGAATTCACGTCGCTTTGGTCGAAAAATTGCCCTTCGGCTGGTGTCAGGTTGAAAATGTTAGCGATGAGATCAGTGCCCCCAAAGACGGTGACTTGATAAGTATTCGAGCCATACGAAGCTGCATCTGATCCGATAACAACCGGCATGAGCGATTGTAGGTCGGGAACATTGGCTTTGTTTTCGAGTGCAGTTACGTCATCCGGTTTCAAGGAATCGCTATAAAGCGCTGCAGCTCCCGATGAAGGGCTGGTTGAAACCTGTCCGGGTATAATTGCAATGGTATTGGTACCGAGACCCTGTACTTCGCCCAAGATCAGGTTCTGCGCGCCAGCGCCGAGAGACATGACCAGCATGATGGCGGTAATACCTATCACGATGCCAAAGATTGTCAGAATCGAACGCGACCTATTGGTCGTGAGTCCTGTCAGGGAAGTTTTGAAGAGGTGTTCGTAGGTCATTTTATTTCTTAAATTCATCCTCCGCCGTGAGCCTATTTTTAACCTTTGTATCACTCTCGATTGCGCCGTCCATGAGGCGAATGATGCGTTCGGCGTGCTCCGCGGTCGATGTTTCGTGGGTGATAAGCACGATGGTTTTACCGTGCTCTTCATTCAAGTGCTGGATAACGCTCATGACCTGCTTGCCAGATTTCGAGTCGAGGTTGCCCGTCGGCTCGTCGGCGAAAATAATTTCTGGATCAGTAACCAATGCCCGAGCGATCGCCACCCTCTGGCGTTCGCCACCGGAAAGTTCCGCTTGGCCATGGTCCATGCGATTGCCCAAACCGACCGACTCCACTGCTTCGCGAGCACGTTTATCCCATTCATGTTCTGGAATCGCGGAATAATAGAGCGGCAATTTTACGTTTTCCAAGACTGTTGTTCTCGAAAGCAAGTTGAATGACTGGAAGACGAAGCCAATCTCGCGGTTGCGCAAGTCTGCGAGCTCGTCGCTCGAAAAACTATTCACATTTTTGCCGACAAATCGGTAACTGCCGGAAGTGGCTTGGTCGAGGAGGCCCAAGAGATGCAGGAGTGTGGATTTGCCCGAGCCGGAAGGTCCCATAATTGCCAAAAATTCGCCTTTGCGAACCGACGAATGAACCGCCAGCGAGAGCAGTTGTCACCGTCTCGCCGTCATTGTAAGACTTCTTCAGGTTTTTGACTTCGATAATGTTTTCGGACATAAATTGAAAGGAAGTGATTTATCATTTACTTTACATACGTCACCACCTTGTCTCCGGCACTTAGTCCCGAACTGATCTCGATCATGCCATCCGAGCCCTTTAGTCCGGTCGTTACAGGAGTGGGGAAATATTTCTTGCTGTCGATGCTGCTCAACACGCGGACCGTCGTGGATGTCGCCGTGATCGTGAGCGCGCGGTAGGGAATTGCGACCACGTTGTCGACTTCATGAGTCAGGATCTCCAGATTTGCTGTCATGCCCGAACGGATGCGGCTGTCGGGTGTCACAAAATAAAGTGTCACTTTGTAAGTTGGCACGCCTTCGAGGATCGTCTCTGCTGGGTCTATGGCTGCGACTTGCGCCGGGAAATCTGTGTATGAGCCGTAAGCGTCGAGTGTACTCGAAGCAAGGTCGCCGATCGCGACTTTGGCTATATCTGCTTCGGGCACGTAAGTTTCGATCTTGAAAGCCGTGTCGCTTTGCACAGAAAAGACTGTTTGGCCGGCGGACACAAATTCACCCAGATCTGGCACGGCAGTAGTCAGGGTGCCGTCGATTGGCGAAAGAATTTTGTCCTTATCTAGCTCGGCTTGCGCTTGTGCAACTTTTGCGCTTTGCGCGGCTATGGTATCCGCGGAGGTGCCGGCTTTTTGCAGGCTAAATTGGTTGTTGGCTTGGTCAAAGGCGGCTTGACTGCTCTGCAGGTTGGCATCGGCGGTAACGATCGCATTGATCGCCAGAGTCAGTGTCGAAAGGCCGGTATTCATGGCTCCGGTGTAAGTGTTGATCGTTGTTTGAGACAATGAAGAATTGGCGGGGTTGAGATTGTTGACTATCGCAGATAGGTCGCTCATAAAGCTTTTGATAATATTCAGGTAATTTTCACTTTTTGCGAGCAAAATGGACACATTATCTGTGTCTCGCATATTGTCGATGAAGGCTTTCCATGAAAAAAGACTGTTTGCTATGGCTAGCCTTTCTTGGTTGATTGCGGTTTGGATGGCGCTTGATTGTGTTGGAACGTTGATTACCGGATTGGCGCTCTGGGCATTGGTGAAAAAAATATCGGCGTTATTCACCACCGAACTTTGTGCTTTGACATAGCCGTCACGAAGGGCGGTGAAAGCATTACTCTTTGCATTGCCGAGCGTGGTCGATGCAGCGTCTACAGCTGCTTGGTCAGCGGCATATTCTTCTGGCCGAAGACCTCGGGAAAGCTCTGCGAGTTGTGCTTGCGCGCTCGCCAAAGCCGCTCTATCTCCAGCGCTGTCTAGTGAAGCAAGTATGTCGCCTTTCTTGATTGATTCACCGACTTTATGCGGAATGGAGGTAACTACGCCACTTTTCTCGAATGCCAGATCAGCCTTGCTTTCGGCCAGAATTTTGCCGGTAACGCTGACTTTCTCGATAACATTCGTGATGCGCGCAGTAGTTGTTTCGATTACAGGAGATGAACTCCTGTTCTTGAATATGAAAAAGAGCGCTATTAAAAGGATTACGAAAACGATAATTGCGTACTTATTCCACAGGAATCTTTTGAAAGTCCTCTTCATTTTAATTGCGCGAAATACTGCTTGATTATAGCATTTGCGAAAGTTTCCAGCCACACCAAATTCCGGCTATGCCGCCCACGGTGCTCAAAATAACCGAGGTCATGGAAAACATACTGTCGCCCCATAGGAGCGGAATATAACCGCCGACGGCACTACCGACAAAAACACCGATCCAAATCAGTGATTTGGTATTCATTACTTTATAGTATATACTGTTTTCATGGCAAAAAGAATCAACACCCGGCTCAAAACTTCCCGATCTAGGAAAACCAAAAAGCGCTTGGCTCTGAAATACGCGCGCTTGCACAAAAAATAAACATTGGCTCGTATTATTAGTAGTATGGCAAAAGCACCGAATGAAAAATTTGAAACGGCGGTCTTCGCAGGCGGCTGTTTTTGGTGCACCGAAGCGACCTTTCAAATGCTAAAAGGCGTCAAATCGGTCATTCCCGGCTACACCGGCGGAATGATGGAAAAACCCAACTATTCCGAAGTTAGCAACGGCAAAACCGGCCATGCCGAATCGATCAAAATCGAGTATGATCCTACGGTGATTTCTTATGACGATTTACTTTCAGTTTTTTTTAACACTCACGATCCTACGACTCTGAACCGCCAAGATCGTGATGTTGGAACGCAATACCGTTCATCGATTTTTTATTCGAATGAAGAGCAAAAGCAAAAAGCTGAAGGTTTGATAAAGAAGCTGAATGAATCGCACGCTTATGACAAGCCGGTGGTGACGGAAGTGAAGCCGTCGACAGAATTTTATGAAGCTGAAGATTACCATCATGATTATTACAAAAACAATCCCGGCGATGCTTATTGCCAGATCGTGATCGCGCCAAAATTGGAGAAGTTGCAAAAAAGGTTTAACAAGCTTATCGAACAATAAAATGAACGAAGAGCAATTCAAGAAAAAACTAACCCCGGAGGAATACGCGGTCTTGCGCGAAAAGGCGACAGAAGCGCCTTTTTCTGGCAAACTGCTTCATGAAAAGAAAAAGGGAATGTATACCTGCAAAGCTTGCGGCGCGGAATTGTTCGCTTCTGACGCCAAGTTCGATTCTGGTACTGGCTGGCCGAGCTTTGACGAGGCTTTACCCGGTGCGATCAAGCTAATACCTGACGAAAGCCACGGCATGAATCGAACCGAAGTCGTTTGTGCCAACTGCAGCTCGCATCTTGGCCATATTTTCGACGATGGACCGACCAAGACAGGAAAAAGGTATTGTTTGAACTCGGTTTGTCTAGAATTGAAACCGGAAAAAAAATAATTGATAAAACTTCCTTTTTTGCAGGAATTGTTATAGTCTTTGTGCTGGAGGAATCCATTCGGTTAACTTTGATCTTTCAACAAAAGGTAGAATATGAAGCAAGAAGCATCACAGAGATTATCAACAAAAGATGCTCTCTCGCCTGAAATAGGGAGCGAAGAGCATCAATACGAAAGGGCCGCGGAGACCTTTATCAAGTGGTGTCGGCAAGACAATGTGGAAGAACAACTCGAGTCTCGGGAAATCTTCCAGTACAACATTCGGTTTGTTGGAATGAGTAATACAGGTTTGGGCATGGTCGGAGATAAATTTGTCATCTTTATCGACAAGTTCGCGTCCCCGGAAAAACAGGCCATACAGCTGGGTTGTGCGGTTGCCAAAACCTTCCATTACAATCTCACCAAGCAACCGCCGGCGGATTATCTGTCGTTAGGTTCGAGGAAGAAAATCGAAGTGTTCTACGAAACTTTTGCCACACGTTGGATCGCGGAGATTGGCATGGATGCCATCACGAAATATCTCGCGACCGCGGGAGCGCCGGCCAAGACCGCGGTGGCGGAGGCAAAAAAATGATTCTGTCACAGTTCTTTCGCGAAGCTCATTCGCGAAGCGCGCATCCCACAAAGGTGTGCGCTTTTTTCTATTTACTTTATGTTATTTTTGATGTATTGTAGTGCCAGAACAACTAAAAAGGAAAGGGGTCGTATGAAAAACGGTAATAATCTGCCGCTCGGGCAAAAATTCCCGCGGCTGTCCTTTGCAAAATACGCAGATTTCTTCCTTGCGGGTTGCAAGGCCGAGAATATCAAACACCAGTTTAGTGTCCGCCATATTGGGCATGTCTCGATCGAGCCGACGATACCAGATGAGATCGGACTCAAAATCTGTTCTGATGGCCTGTTCAATATCAATGTTGACGCGAATCATCATCTTTTTGACCAAGCGCAGTCGTTCGGCTACAAGGTTGCGCAAACCTTTCTCTACGATCTGAAGAAAAATCCTCCAGAGAAACTGCACTTCCAAAACATGAAAAGAGAGATTGAGTCATTTTGCCGTGAATTTCGAGATCGCTGGCTCGACGCTGTCAGTACTGCAGCCGTCATTGAGTATCTGGTCAATACCGTCGGCGAAACAAAGCAGACCGAGCTATGCCACATTCACGACTAGTCGACTCGTTCTGGAAGCATCTCGGTTTCACTAGCGTTTTCGCAAAGAGTTCATTTCACAAAGCGGCATCTCGAAGGTGCTGCTTTTTTATGGCTTTTTTCGGAGTTCAATGCCGAGTTCTTTCATTTGTTTTTCGGCAATTTCCGCAGGTGCACCCATCATAAGATCTTTACCTTCACCGGTTTTGGCAAAAGCGATGACTTCGCGGATATTGGGCTCATCTTGAAGTAGCATCACGGTGCGATCAATGCCGGGAGCAAAACCGCCGTGTGGCGGCGTGCCGTACTTGAAAGCTTCCAACATATGGCCGAATCTGGATTGTTGGTCGGCTTTGGAAATATTCAAATACTCAAAAACTTTTTCTTGCATTTCTGCTTTGTGAATGCGAATACTGCCGGAACTCAATTCGTAGCCGTTCAAGACCAGATCGTAAGAATTGGCACGAATACCAAAAAAATCTTTTCCAGCCATGAATTTTGCCACATCTTCTTCTTTGATCGAGCAAAACGGGTGATGTGCTGCTTGGATATTGCCCTCACTGTCTTTTTCGAACATGGGGAAGTCTACAATCCAAGCGAAAGCCAATTCATCTTTGTCATTTTTATCTTTACGAAGATCGGGCTTGTCATTGCCATATTTTTTCATTGATTCTGCGTACGATAGACGTGGAAAAGGCGATTGAGAAATCTTTTTATGCGGATATAACGCTTTTACCAGTTCGATAAACATCGCTTCAGTGTATTGCAAAACTTCTTCTTGGCTCACAAACGACATTTCAAAGTCAAGTTGGGTGAATTCTGGTTGTCGGTCGCCGCGAGTGTCTTCATCACGAAAGCATCTGGCGATCTGAAAATATTTTTCAAAGCCGGCAACCATAGAAAGTTGCTTGAATTGTTGCGGCGACTGCGGCAAAACGTAAAATTTGCCTTTTTCCAATCGCGAAGGAACGACGTATTCGCGCGAACCTTCTGGTGTGCCTTTCATAAGGATGGGTGTTTCGATCTCCACGAAGTCATGTTTGTGCATGTAGTCGCGGAAAAAAGTGATTATTTTGTCGCGCATCCGTATATTTTCCTGCATGCGCGGCCGGCGCAAGTCGAGATAGCGATACTTCAAGCGCATTTCCTCGTTGATCTCCAAACCGTCATCGCGAACATCAAAAGGCGGTGTCAACGCTTCATTCAAAACTTCCAAATCTTTGAGTTCGAGTTCTATGTCACCATTTTGCTCGATTTCGCCAGTTTCTTTATTCTTGGAAATCATTTTCTCTGGCCTTTTATTTACGATTCCACTGGCTTTGACGACCCATTCCGAGCGGACCTTGTTCGCAACTTCGTGAGCGGCTTTATTGTTTGGTAATGCCACGGTTTGGACTTTGCCACTCATGTCGCGAATGTCGATGAAAATGAGTTTGCCGTGATCGCGACGCACATCCACCCAGCCGCTAATGCTGACTTCTTTGCCAACGTTGTTTTTCAGGTCTTTGATATAGGTTCGATTCATATTACAGATCAGCATACACCTATTT
>CAYTUZ010000006.1:0-20300 GCA_964441635.1 uncultured Candidatus Saccharibacteria bacterium | reverse complement strand
TCTACTAAAATCGTGCCTTCTGGCAAGTCATACAGTCGCAAAAGTAACCTAACCAATGTGGACTTGCCGGCGCCGGAAGGGCCGATGAACGCCACCCTTTCGCCAGCCTTGATCTCGAGATCTATGCCGTTCAAAACGCCAGAACCGGCATTAAAATGAAATCTGACGTTCTTGAAATCGATCTGACCAGCACTGACCTCAAGCGGCCGTGCATTCGCGACATCTTTTATGCCATGAGAGAGCTTCATGATCTCCACAATTTCCTTGGCATCAGCAAATGATTCATAGAGGTCGCGCAAGATGCGGCTCCAGCCCCAAAAATTATTCATCAGTCCGACAATATATATCTGGATCAGCACGAATGTGCCTACCGATATCATGCCAGTACCCCAGAGTTTGATGGCGACATAAAAGATCACAAACTCAATGCCGACATTGAGTAGAGCCTGCACAGCATCGATCACGTTAGCGACATTCCATTTTTTCCACAAAGCATCGGTATGCGCGGTATTAGCCGTGCCAAAAATAGCCGATTCATAGGAGAAGCGGTTGAACATTTGTATCGTCGTGTGATTCGACAGACTGTCTGCTAGAGCCGCCGATGCACGTGATTCAACTTCGGCAGTGCGTACATCGTAAGGTATTTTCCAGCGGGAAAATAAAACCGACAGACCAAAAAAGACCAGCATCCAGACTATGATGGCGTAGGTCAAGACCTGTTGAGTATACCAGAGTACGATGCAAATGCCCGCAACCTTTACCAGAAGAGGAATAATCTCGTTGAAGAGTCGATCCGTCACCCGTTCGAAGGATCGCATAAAGCGATTTATCCTCTGCACAAGTGAACCGCTAAAAGTGTTGCTGAAAAAAGCGTAAGAGTGACCAATGACATAGTCGTAGGCGTTTTGCCGCAAGCGATTCATCGTGCCCGATTGGATATGAACCATCGTGAAGGTATAGATGCGAAAACTAGCCCAGCTCAAAAGATTAATGACGAGAATAAACAAGATCGCACTGACAAGTTCCGGCATCGCCACAGATGCCTGCGTGCCAGAAGTAAGGATGTCAAAGAATTTTTTGTAATAAAGTGGCGCAATAATACCGACACTTACTACAGGTATTACGGTGGTTACCAAAGCTACCGCCAGCGTCAGCTTGTAATTTTTAGCCACGCGAAAATACTCACGGATGACATCGCGTACGGAAACTTTCGGATATTGTGTACGTTCAAAAGACATGATGGCCGTCAGATTAGTATAATCATTTTTCGCAAGACTTAACAGCTTTGGCAACAAAAACAGGTATTGAAAACAAAACAAGCCCTGCAGGCTCGTTTTTTCATTTTCATTTTAGCGTCTTTTTAGCCGACCACTTCTACCAACGTCCCTCTCCTGCCCGGCACTGCGCCGGAGATATATAAAATATTCTCGTCGGCATCGATGTGGGCGATTTTCAAGTTCTTGACCGTGATCCTGTCACTACCCATGCGGCCTGCCATGCGCATGCCCGGAGGAACACGATTGCGAAGACCGCCGCCGATCGAACCCGGTTCGCGCTCGGAATGTTTCTGGCCATGAGAACGAGGGCCACCATGGAAACCGTGGCGCTTGACCACGCCTTGGAAACCTTTGCCTTTGGAAATAGCGCTAACCGCAACATTATCACCAGTCTTGAATTGGTCAATGCCTATCTTGTCTCCAACTTTCGCCGTAGTTCCGTCAGCTGACAGATCCATCCGGAATTCGCTAAGTGAAGCAAAATTTCCCAAATCTTTGAAATGACCTTTCTGCGGCTTGGCTATCCGGCTGGCATTCCTCGAACCTTCGCCAACTTGCACAGCCTCATAACCATCGACTTCTTTGGTCCTGACTTGAGTCACAACGTTACCCTTTACAGCGACCAGAGTAACAGGAATAGCTGCGCCTTTTTCATCGTAGATTTGAGACATATTCAATTTTCGGCCTAGTATGAATTTCATGGTATTTGGTCGTACGGATCAGCTATCTTATGACATCTTTACATCTATATTCACTCCTGACGGCAAACTCATATTTCGCAGGGCCTCGATGACTTTGGGGTTGGGATTCACGATGTCTATGAGGCGCTTGTGAACCCTCATTTCGAACTGCTCGCGCGAGTTCTTGTCGATGAATGACGAACGGTTGACCGTGTACTTCTTGATCTCGGTAGGCAGAGGCACTGGACCGTGAATTTCCGCCTCATAACGCGCGGCCGTGTCCATGATCTGCTTGAGCGAAGCGTCGAGGATCTTGTGCTCGTAAGCACGGACCCGGATGCGGAGATGCGGAACTTCCCCCTCTGGACCAACAACTTTGGCTTTTCGAGAATGAGCAGGTTTCTTGGCATTCTGTTTTTCAGTCGAAGCAGATTCATGGGATTTGATTGTTTTCTTGTCTGGCATGTAATTAATTTTCAATTTTACAATTTTTAATTTTCAATCAAATTCCAATTTTCAAGAAAGTTAAATTCTTTTATTATTCTTGAAAATTGAAAATTCAATGAAAATTGGATTTTGAAAATTGAAAATTTCTAATTTAAGCAATAACTTTCGTGACAACTCCCGAACCCACCGTCTTGCCGCCTTCACGGATAGCAAAACGCATTTGTGCTTCGAGAGCAACCGGAGCAACAAGTTCCACTGTAAAGCTGACGGTGTCGCCCGGCATGACCATCTCGACTTTTTCTGGAAGTGTTACCGCGCCAGTCACGTCCGTAGTACGGATATAGAACTGAGGCTTGTAACCGGCGAAGAAAGGCGTATGACGGCCTCCTTCCTCCTTCTTTAGGATGTAAACCTCTGCTTCAAACTTGGTATGAGGCTTGACGGAACCCGGCTTGGCCAAGACTTGGCCGCGGGAAACGTCATCCTTGGCAGTACCGCGGAGCAATATGCCGGCGTTGTCGCCTGCAATACCCTCCTTGAGCTGTTTATTGAACATTTCGATACCAGTAACAACTGTCTTTGCGGTGTCGCGGAAGCCGATAATTTCGACTTCATCGTTGAGCTTAACCTTTCCACGCTCAATGCGGCCAGTAACGACGGTGCCACGGCCTTCGATAGAGAAGATGTCTTCTATCGGCATTAGGAACGGCTTGTCGATTTCACGGACTGGTTCAGGAATAAAGGTGTCGAGGGCTTCCATGAGTTCATCGATCTTGGCAGTCCAAACCGGATCACCTTCCAGAGCCTTGATGGCGGAACCACGGATAACCGGAGCATTCTTGCCGTCGAATTGATACTTGGTCAAGAGTTCGCGCACTTCCTCTTCGACAAGATCAATAAGGTCTTTTTCTTCCACGAGATCGCACTTATTTAGAAACACGAGAACTTTCGGTACACCGACTTGGCGAGCGAGCAAGATGTGCTCGCGGGTTTGCGGCATAACACCGTCTGTTGCAGACACGACCAAGATAGCTCCGTCCATTTGGGCGGCGCCAGTGATCATGTTCTTGATATAGTCGGCATGGCCCGGAGCGTCGATGTGGGCATAGTGCCTCTTTGCGCTTTCATACTCGACGTGTGAGAGCGAAATAGTCACGGTCTTCGAAGGATCGCGGACCGTGCCACCCTTGGTAATATCGGCGTAGGCCTTTTCTTTGGCCAAGCCTTTTTTGGCCTGAACGGCCAAGATCGCGGCGGTGAGTGTAGACTTTCCGTGGTCAATGTGACCAATGGTGCCAACGTTCACGTGCGGCTTCGTACGATTGAATTCTGCTGCCATATTATTTTTATTTAGAGCCCCGGCCTTTGGACAATATCGTCAATGTTTGTGCGTGACAACACTAACGAAAGATTCCAAAGGATGGGGATAAATTTGTTAATAGTTAATAAAAACGCACTATATGCGCTATGGCAATAGCATAGCACAAAGCAAAAAAGACGCAAATTTGGATACAAAAGCGCGCAGCTTATTGCCACGCGCTTTTTCACACAGAAATTATCTAATCGAAATTATTACTGTCCTCCCGCTTCATAGTATGCCTTGATGGCATCCCAGATCGAAGCGGAAAGAGCGTTTTGGTCCACAGCCGCTCTTGGCGAAGATGAAGGCGTTGGTGTCGGTGTCACACTTGTAGACGGCTTTGGTGTGGCTGATGGCGAGTACGAGGGTGTTGGCGTTACTGTCGGTGCGTAATACGTCGGAATTGTCGCCGAACAAGTAGCTGACGTTGAATTGCCATTTGCATCACTTACGCGTACCGCTGCTTGCTTCGTTCCTGCAGTCGAATAATTGTCCATAAAGGCGTAGGAAGCCGTACTACCCTCTCCATAAGCAGATACATCGTTGTATACGCTCCATGAATACTGGTAAGGAGTCTTTCCGCCAGAAACTGCAGCTGACCATGTCGCGCCGGGTACGCCAGAATTGAATGTTGAGGCGTAACAGTAGGCACCAAGAGGAGCAGTCGTTACTGGAGTCGGAGTCGGCGAATAAGTGGGCGCTGGGGTATAGAGTGGCGGAGGGGTGTAGGTAGGAGAAGAAGAATAGGTAGGTGTTGGTATAGGGCTATAGATGATTGGTGATGGAGAATAGGTTGGGATGGGGCTATAAGTTGGAGTAAGAGACGAGACAATCGTAAATACTCCGCTTTGACCGAAATTATGATTGAAATTACAGCCCGGACAAGTAACATAGATGTTGTATTTACTATTTGGTGTAATCCAACTGCTGCTTTCTGAATCGTAGAATGCTGGATAAGATTTAACGATCCAAGTATAAGATCCGGTATTGGGAATATTGTTAACAATACTCTTACCTGTGCCGCCTGACCCAGCATTTAGAACAATCGACATGTTTTGTGAAGATGGAAGTCCTGAAGTATTCCATCTAATAGTATACTGCGAACCCTCTGTCAAAGTTTCTCCACCGTTTGGCGAAAGAACAGTAATTGTAGGTTGCGTTGTCGAGGTCGATTGCCCATTTCCTATAACAGTCCAAACTTTAAGATTTTGAAGGCCATAAGTAATACTGTAAGTCCGCAAATTCGAAGGATTGGTACCATAACTTATTCCTGTAATAGCAAAGGTCTTTGTGCCATTAGGCGCATTATTGGCTCTGATTATTCCCGTGTACACGAATGTCCTTGAACCTCCAGCTGGAACTACAAAGTGATCATCAAAATCGCCGGGAAGAGCATTCGGGTTAGTCACGACGTTTGCGATCGAAGCATTATTTGAGGTTATATCCGGATATCCAGTAGTGGTTGTTGCTAGTGCTATTCCCGGATCCGTGCTGACGTAGATTGTGTCGTTTCCTGCGGTAAGAGTGAAGTAATAAGTTGCAGAACACGCCACGGTTGCCGAGACACCTCCAGTATTTCCTGTAATGCACGCACCTAAGATGGCAGATGTATTGCTTATAACAGGCCCATTCAGATTCGGTCCTCCAGTCGTTCCCCCACTGTTTCCTGTCGAACTATTCGTGCACTTCCCATTCAAGTACGTCCTCGTGAGCGGTCCCACGAAACCAGTTGCCGAAATGCCGACACTAGTCTGGAATTTGTAAACCGCCGCGGCAGTTGCTTGGCCAAACTCGCCTTTTGCTAGGCCGCCTGTGGTGATACCGGGGATATCGTAGCCGTTTGCTATGAGCCATGTCTGCAAAGCGACCACATCAGCACCACGGGAACCAAGAGAGAGGTTGGTGTTGAAGGTGTAGCAACCAACGGAAGGAATCGGTGAAGGTGAAACAGACGGAGACGGATTTGGAGAGGTAATCGTAAAGACTCCACTTTGACCAAAATTATGATTGAAATTACAACCCGGACAAGTAACATAGATGTTATATTTGCCATTTGGTGTAATCCAGCCATTACTCTCTGAGTCAAAAAATGCTGGATAAGATTTGACTGTCCACACATAAGATCCAGTATTGGGAATACTGTTAACAATACTCTTACCGGTGCCACCAGACCCAGCATTTAGAACAATCGACATATTTTGTGAAGATGCAAGTCCTAAAGTAGTCCATCTGATAGTAAATTGCGAACCTTCCATCAAATTCTCTCCGCCAGCTGGTGATAAGACAGTAATTGATGGTTGTGTGGTACTAGAGCCAGTCCCTCCCTGTACTTGGAAAGAAAAATTATTACTTGCACCAGTTACTGAATCTGTTACAGCAACAGTGTGATAGCCATTCGTTAACATCGGCATATTGAAGAACAAGGAAGTCCAGTCATTAGATCCATTTACGATATTGTTAGAAATATTTGCACCATCTATTGAAACCGTCTTAATTGAAAGCCCACTAGCACTCTGTAATCCTTTTCCAACGATTGTAAATCTCTGTCCAACTGTAACCGGGTTTGGACTTACCGAGGTGATATACGGCGACACTTCACCGACAATCGTCACAGCATTGGTCACATTTGGTGCGACCGTTAAGCTGTAGGCGTTATTAGGAACAGTGCCCGCATTTGCATAGAGGAAGGAGAGCGACGCGGAATACGTGCCAGCAAAGAGTTGTTTGGGGTTCACGGTGGCAACAACTTGGAGATTGATCGAACCGCCCGGCATCAGGAAGTAATAAGTCTGATTATTACTATCTGTCTGAACATTTGCTGTAGATACAGGGTTAACCACAGCAGTCTTAGAATTTACATTGCCATTTTTTTGATACGGATCAACAAAGTCAACTCCCGGAAAATTCTTGTATATACTTACTCCTGTCCTCCCTGCCGTTACGGTTATATTAAAGGTGGCCGTCAGAAGAGATTCTTTTTGGGCAGAATCATAAGATAACACTAGATTTGAAGAATTAACTGTAGTTGTGGCATCGGAGGTTGGGATTGTCGGATAAGTTACAGGTTGAGATACGATAACAGGCGTGCAAACATATCCCGCAGGACACGCAACGGCAACCTGTGCCTGAACATTTGCCGAAGGCACTACCAGAACCGCTAGTGCGATAACAGCTAGCACCAAAGAAGAAGCAAGTATGAATTTTTTCATAAACAATTAATTAATAGTAATAATTTGTAAAATAAGCAAAGGGACCGAAATCGCCTTTGTTCGCGAGCTAACTGGCTATATGATAACACGATCACTACCCCCCCCAGCGAGCATGTGGATAACAAAAAAATGGCTATGTTATTATAACCTCGTGCTCCGCAAAATTTTTCTCATAATCGTTTATATTTTTGCCGTAATCGGCTTTGTTTTGGTCGCGGTTTACGCTGCTGTCCAATTTGGCTTCACAAAAACTAGCGGAATCATCGATAACCAGCATGATTATTTCAAAAATCTACTTGGAACTTCAACAAGTTTTGGTACAACTACCGAAAATGGCGCTTGGCAACAAGGCGAGGAGTGGCAGGTTCTGAAAGAGGCAATAGTCAAAGACAAAGATCCGATTTTGGCGGCTTCAGAAAAGACGAGTATTCCCGCGCGACTGATTGTCGACCACTTGGTTGTCGAGCAACTGCGACTTTTTCATTCCAACCGCGAATTATTCAAGCAAATCTTCGCGCCTTTGAAGATTTTGGCTGTGCAATCGCAATTTTCTTGGGGCGTTATGGGCGTGAAGCAGGACACCGCGCGACAAATCGAAATGAATCTGAAAAATCCGCAGTCGCCTTGGTATTTGGGACCAGATTTTGAGCATGTTCTCGACTTCAAGACCAACGATCCCGACACGGAGCGTTTCAACCGCCTTACCGATGAACATGACCGCTCATATTCCTATCTTTATCTCGCTCTAATGATCAAAGAAATGGAAAATCAGTGGCAAAAAGCAGGTTTCCCCATCGACAATCGCCCAGACATCATCGCCACGCTCTGCAATATTGGTTTTGACAACTCCGATCCCAATGCCAATCCGCAATCCGGCGGCGCAGAGATCGATATTGGCACTACGACCTATAGTTTTGGCAGTTTGGCAGGCGCTTTTTACAATTCCAATGAGTTAGTCAGTGAATTTCCGAGATAATTGTGCAGAAATCCGCTAAGCACAAAATTCAAGCGAGGACGTGACGTCTCATTTTGTTGTCGAGGACTGTCTGAGCGCCGTGAAGTTGCCCACAAAAAGCGAGTGTGTGGCCGAGAGAGTGAGGAGCAAAGGGCTGTTTGCGACGAACTCTCGGCAGAGCTTTTTGTGGCTGCAACTTCCGGCGCGAGTTACGCAGACAACAAAATGAGACGTCACGTCCTCGCTTGAATTTTACTTACGTTTCTCTTTTATTTCCTCCGCCACATTAGTTGGCACCACTTCATAGTGATCAAATTCCATCATTGCACTGCCTTGGCCAGAAGTCATCGAGCGCAACTGTGTTGTATAACCGAACATTTCCGAGAGCGGAACTTTGGCGATGATTGAAACATTCTGGCCTTTGGGATTCTGGCCTTCAATAAAGCCGCGTTTCGAAGCAATCGAGCCGTTTACGTCACCGATATACTTTTCCGGCGCCACGACTTCAAGCTTCATTATCGGCTCTAGGATGACCGGCTTGGCGCGCTTGGCCGCGTCTTGGAAGGCTTGCGAGGCCGCGATTTTGTAAGCGATTTCCGAAGAGTCCACATCGTGATAGGAACCGAAGGTCAGTTCGCAAGAAATATTCACCAGTTTGTAACCAGCCACAATGCCGCGATCCATCGCTTCATGCACACCTTTTTCTACCGCTGGAATAAATTCGTTTGGAATCACGCCACCTTTGATAGAGTTTATGAATTCAAAATCGTCGAAGCGATGCACTGTCTTTGGAATCTTCTTGCCCTCCGGCCACGGTTCCAAAGGCTTCAAGGTAATGCGCACGTGGCCATACTGGCCTTTGCCGCCGGTTTGTTTGATATATTTGTTTTCCGCTTCCGCCGTACCGAGGATCGTTTCGCGATATGCCACTTGCGGCTCGCCCACGTTCGCTTCCACGCCAAACTCCCTCTTCATGCGGTCAACCATGATCTCCAAGTGGAGCTCACCCATACCAGAAATGATCGTCTCGCCTGTTTCTTGGTTCGAGGTAACTCTGAAAGTCGGATCTTCATTGCCGAGTTTGCGTAGTGCCATACCCATTTTTTCTTGGTCAGCCTTGGTCTTGGGTTCGATGCGCAGCGACACCACAGGTTCCATAAATTTGATAACTTCCAAGACTATCGGATGGTTTTCGTCGCAGAAGGTATGCGAAGTCAGAGCGTCTTTGAGTCCAACTGCCGCGGCGATTTCGCCAGCGTAGACTTTTTTCACTTCTTCGCGTTTGTCTGCTTGCAAGCGAACAATGCGGCCGAGGCGTTCTTTTTTGCCAGTGGATGAGTTGTAGATATAGGTACCGGCTTCGATCGTACCAGAATAAACGCGGAAGAAAGTCAGTGCGCCAACGAAAGGATCGTTTTGTAGTTTGAAAGCTAGCGCCGAGAATGGTTCGCTGTCCGAGGCGTGGCGCTCGATCTCTTCGCCGGTATTGGGATCAATACCCTTGATCGGCGGCATATCCAAAGGCGATGGCAGATAGTCGACGACGGCATCGAGAACCAGCTGTACGCCGATATTCTTCAAGGCTGAACCGGTAAAGACCGGAAACATGTCATTTGCAATAACCGCTTTTCTGGTGATCTTTTTCAATTCATCGATCGAAGGTTCTTTGCCGTCGAGATAAGTTTGCATCGCCACATCATCATGCTCCACGATTTTTTCGATCAATTCGGCGTGATATTTCTTGGCATCTTCGGCAAGTTCAGCCGGAATCTCTTTTTCCACTATTTTATCGCCCATTTCGCCCTCGAAATAATAGGCTTTCATTCGCAGAAGATCGACAACACCTTTGTGATCGCCTTCGAGGCCGATCGGTATTTGGAAACGCACTGCTTTTTTATTGAGACGTTCCAGAATGGACTTGAATGACCTTTCGAAAGAAGCGCCCATACGGTCCATTTTGTTCACGAAGCAAAGACGAGGTACCTTACCATCATCGGCATAACGCCAATTGGTTTCGGATTGAGGCTCTACACCAGCGACACCGTCAAAAACCACAACAGCTCCATCGAGAACACGCAGTGAGCGCTTCACTTCCACCGTAAAGTCGATATGTCCCGGAGTATCAATGATATTGAAACGAACTTTCTTGGAAAGATCCGCGTGAGGCATGTAAGACGGATTCCAAAAGCAGGTTATGGCCGCCGCAGTAATGGTGATGCCGCGCTCCCTTTCTTGTTCCATCCAGTCGGTCACGGTATCACCTTCGTGCACCTCGCCGATCTTGTGCGTCATGCCGGTATAGAAAAGCACACGCTCGGAAGTCGTCGTCTTGCCAGCGTCAATGTGGGCGATGATGCCAAAATTTCTTACACTCTCTAGGGGGTAGTCGCGGTTCATTTTTTCTTTGTCACCCCGGCGAAAGCCGGGGTCCATGTGTTTATAAATAAAAAAGCGCAAGGGCTTTGATACCAATAAGATACAGGAAAGGTTGAAAATAATCAAACCTTACGGCTCATTTTCACCATTTGAGCCGTAAGGCTTTTGTCGTGTTGATTAAACCTGAAACCCGATCGCGCTGCGCGGCTTGGATGCGTCACTGACCAATCTATTGATAACTTTTGAGATGGTGAGGATGTCTTTTCCTTGCGCCAGCTGTTCTTTTTCCAATTCTGCCATCCTTTTCGCTAGATCTTTTTCCGTGGAAAGTATTTCGCGTAGTTTAATGAACGCTCTCATAATAAAAATATTCATTTGCACGGCTCTTTCACTATTCAAAACCGAAGAAAGCATGGCGACACCTAGCTCTGTAAAAACATATGGCAACTTACGCCTGCCTCCCCAACTTGATATCGCAATTTGCGATATCAAGACAGAACCTTTCTCTGATATCGCAATGCCCAAATTGTAACAATAAGCATCAATTCTCGTCATCAATATGCCATGGACACATTAATACATGCAGATATTTTCTTTGTGATCACGTCTGTGAGTACGGTTATTATAGCGGTACTCATCATTATTGCGATGATATTCCTGATCAGCATCTTGGCAAACATGCGATACGTGAGCAAGAAACTCAAGACCGAATCAGATTTCTTGGCCGAAGAACTGCGTGAATTTCGCAGAAAAATTGAGGTGAGCCACACGCGTATCTTCCCATTGTTCCGCTTATTGCAAAGGCTCGTATCCAGATATTATCAGACTAAATAAACACAAAACCATGAGAGACCATCATTTTTGTCGACAATCGAACGATACCGGGAAAAATGTGAGCATAGGAATATTCAGCGCGCTAGCGTCCGCCGCGGCTGTCTATTATTTTTTTGGCACCAAAAAAGGAGCCGAGAAGCGTGAGCAAATCAAAGATTTTGTAAAAGATACCAAAGATAAAGTAATCAAAACCGGAAATATCCTGCAAGATGCCGCGAGTGAAGCTTACGATGACTTGAAAGATCTCTTGAAAGATAAATATCAAGACCTCAAGGCGTTAAATGAAGAGAAGCATACTGAATTAGCAGGAAAAATCCGAAGCCGTTGGGATCTTATAAAAAAAGATATCGAAGAAGCAACAAATAATTAAAATCCGAAATCCGAATATCGAAATCCGAAAGGTATTCGAATTTCGGATTTGGTGAATTTTACCAGGCAAAGTGCGCAAATGCCTTATTTGATTCCGCCATTTTGTGCACATTCTCGCGCTTTTTCACGGCTTCACCTTCATTTTTCGAGGCAGCAATGATTTCTTCCGCCAACTTTTCATGCATTGGCTTGCCTTTTTTCGAACGCGCGGCTTCGATGATCCACTTCATAGAGAGCGCCTGCTTCCTTTCTGGCCGAACTTCGCGCGGCACTTGGTAGTTCGCACCGCCAACACGCCTAGAGCGGACTTCCATCAAAGGCGCCGTGTTTTTCAGAGCCGCTTCAAAGACTTCCAGCGGACTTTCGACTTTGGCTTTTTCTTTGATCTCATCCATACAGCCATAGACAATCTTCCTAGCAACGTTCTTCTTGCCTTCTTCCATGACATAGTTCATGAATTTGGAAAGCTTCACGGAGCTGTACACCGCATCAGGCTTCAATTCTCGCTTTATGTTCAGTTTGCGTCGCATGGTATTTTATGAAAATAGTTATGCTGTCTTAGCGACCTTTGGCCTCTTGTTGCCATACTGGCTTCGACCCTTTCTCCTCGCTTCTACGCCAGCACAGTCCAAAACTCCGCGGACTATGGAATAGCGCAAGCCGACATCCTTGACGCGGCCACCGCGCAATAGAACGACAGCGTGTTCCTGCAGATTGTGGCCCATGCCCGGAACGTAGGCGGTGACTTCCATACCATTGGTCAAGCGCACACGAGCAATTTTGCGAATAGCGGAGTTCGGCTTTTTTGGCGTCTTGGTTGTGACTTTCACACAAACACCGCGCTTGAATGGCGCTGGAAAGAAAATCGGCCGGTTCTTGATGGAATTGAATGTGCGCGTAAGGGCGATGGATTTTGATTTCCTCTTGAAGCGCTTTCTATTGGTTTTTGTAAGCTGATTGATTGTCGGCATAATTCGTGGCAATCCTGATTTCTTCACAACACTTTGGTTTGAGTGGTCTTTAATTTCTTGAATTAGAGGCCTGCCAAAGCGCGTTACTCATTCTTGCCTAAAATAACATGGCCCTAAAGGCCACTGCAAACAAGTTAACATACGCTAGAAAATAGTGCAAGAATCTCTAGTAGGCCATGCCTGTAAATAGCTGAAAAATAAAAGGGATTATCGGCTGAATGACTTGCCACAAAAAGAAAACCACGATCAATATCCACAAAGGCGCATAGGCTTCAAATACGTAACGTGCTCGACCGTATTGATTGGGCAATATCGAAAATAGCAACTTGGAACCGTCGAGTGGTGGCAAAGGTATCAGGTTGAATATCGCTAACATTATATTGATGAGCACAATATATGTCGTGACCTCGACAAAAGGCGTTATGGCGGCGCCACCATTCGCGACAAAGCGCAAAATGGTTCCAAAAATCAAGGCAATAAGCAAGTTTGAAGCCGGACCAGCGGCGGCGATCAGGAATTCGCCTTGGCGCTTGTTTTTCAAATTATAAGGATATAAGGCACCGGTTTGGCCCAGCCGAAGGTAAAGCCAGCCAAGGAAGTTATGAGTGGCACGATAATTGAGCCGATGGGATCGATGTGTTTTATGGGATTCAGGGTCAATCGTCCCGACATTCTGGCCGTCGGATCGCCTAGTGCATCAGCAGTAAAGCCATGCGCTAGTTCGTGGAGAATCACTGAGAAGATCAAGATGATAATTGTGAGAATTGTGATCATGGAATAAATTACCAAGAATTTAGAATGTGGAATTTAGATCTAAATTCCACATTCTAAATTCTAAATTCTAACCTTTTGGTAATCTTGGTGAATTTGATAATTCACACTATCCATGGTAGCATAAAACCCTCATGGCCAAAATCTGCGACATAACAAAGAAGGGCTCGGTTTCCGGAGGCAGGTACTCCAACCGCACTCGCGCCACGCAATTCAATCCTTGTGGCACTATAAGGCGTTACCCAAATATCCAGAAAAAGCGCATTTATGTGCCAGAACTCAAGAAAACTTTTGTCTTGAATGTCTCAACTCGCGGCTTACGTACGATCGAGAAGAACGGTGCGTTCCGAGCACTCAAGGATGCGGGGGTGATTTAGTATATAGTATATAGTATTTGGTATTTAGTATATTTTTTCTGAATCCACCTTTAAACTCACACCATCTGACGTGATTTTTATGTGGTCAAAAGCTTTTATATTGAACCGACTCGCTTCTGTTAAATAAACTAGTGGATCCGGTTTAACTTTTTTTGGCTTTTTACTCTTTGACGCCGAATTCACGCTTGAAACCGAAGCTCTTGGTGCCGTTGCAGTTAGCGATTTTGAATAAACTAGATATTCTGGATGGATTTGATTCATCAATCCGGCATCAAGATTGTCCGGAGAAGCAGAATTCCAAACCAAAAGCACGTTTGCAGTCGTTGTTCCCTCCAGAGCAATGAACTTCTGAATTTTTGTGGTGGCATTTCCAAGAAGTATTAAAGAGGTTTGATTGTATTTGATTTTCATAATAATTTCCGGCGCGCTAGCTTTGGAATACGCGAACTTTGTCGAAGTTGCTGGAAATAATATTTGTGCTTTTACTGTTGTAGATCCGGTTATGTCCGAATTTTCGAGATTTACGTTATCTCCCTTCGCCAACTCTATGACTGGAAGTGCTTTTTCCTGCGCGGTTGTTAAGAAAGTTGGATAAATCTGATCTGTTGAACTTGCCAAATCCAATAACTGGAGCGTTAACGCCGGCACATAAACGTTTTTGACTTGATAACGATCTAGAATATCGATAAGGCCGGTTACATTTTTATCGAGATTGTCTGTAATCATCAATGTATCAATCCGTCTTGAATAAAAAGGCAAAATTTTGGTAATTCGACTGATAATTTCCGAATTGGCACCGCCGTTTATCAAAACTCTTCTGTCGTTGGGTGTGCGAATAAAGATTGCTTGGCTATTTTTTAGATTGAAAATGTAAATTTCAAGATTTGGCACGCGGTTTTCTTCATGGGAAACGTAAACGGCTATGATTCCGCTTGCAAACGCCAAAATTATGCCAAAACGAACCCAAATTTTGTAATTCATCGTATAATAATTACATTACTACTAATAAATAAACCAAAATGAAACAATTCACCGCCAAAACTTTCAATATTCCCAAACTCAAGGGCATTTCCGAGAAAAATATCGAGGAACACCTCAAGCTATATTCTGGTTATGTTAAGAACGCCAATTCGCTTTTGGAACAAGTTGAGGTACTTAAGAAAGATTCCGAAAAAAATGCTTATTTGCTGGGCGAACTGATGAGGCGTTTTAGCTTTGAATACAACGGTATGAGGAACCACGAAGCATATTTTTCACAATTCGATGGCGGCATGAAGGCGATAAATGATTCCGAATTGAAGACCGCGATCGAGAGCGAATGGGGTTCTTTTGAAAGTTGGCTCGCTGGTTTCAAAATGCTTGCGCTCACCCGCGGCATTGGCTGGGCAATGCTTTGGTATGATAGAAAAGACAAGAGATTGCTTATGTCTTGGGTTGACGAACAGCACTTGGGCCAACTAAACGATTGCGCAATAATTCTCGGACTGGACATGTGGGAACACTCCTATGTTGCCGATTACCAGCCTTCCGGCAAGAAAAACTATATCGAGGATTTCTTTGCTAACTTGAATTGGAACGCGGCTGAGAAATGTTTCGATGTTGCAACCAAAAATAGCAAATAAAGAATAGGCTGTAGAAAGCAACGACAAACCAAAATGAAAATGCTGGCACAAAAACTGCCGCAAAAGGAATTTTGGCGAAGTTTTGGACGATAAAAAGCTCATAAGTAAGCAGGATATGGCTTCCCCAAGCAAAGACTTGGGAAATTGTCGTGGAAACAAATCCGGCCGCGCCCGTCAGGAAAACAAAAAGCATTGTTACGGGTATAAATGGCAGAACCAAGATATTCGCGAAAACACCAATGATGGAAAGCTGGCCCATCATGTAGAGAATGTACGGCGAAACGAAAATCTGCGTGGCGAACGTCGAAGCAACAATGCCGCGCAAGCCAAATTTTTCGGTAATAATCGTTAATTTTTTCTCAATCGGCGAAGCAAGAAATATCAAACCTAATGTTGCTAGGAATGAAAGTTGAAAAGAAGGATCGTGAAGCAAAATCATGGGACTTTGAATGATCATGACCAGCCCAGCGAAAATCAAAGCTCGAATAACGCTGTAATCGCGGCGAATCAAGTCTGCCGAGAGAGCAATTCCGGCCATAAAGCATGAGCGGACCACTGTGGATCCCCCACCGACTAGAATGCCGAAAAGCGCAATACCCAATCCGCCAAGCACAATTCCCCAAACTCGAGGTAAGAATGAAAGCACGCGCTTGATCGCATCAGCAACAACAGTAATATTAAATCCCGACAGAACTACGATGTGAATTAGGCCGACAATTCTGAAATCATTAAGCAAGTCTTTGCCTAAAGCGCTTTTCTCCCCTACTACCAATCCGGCTGCGAGCGCGGCATGAGGTTCTCCCAGTGTTCTCTCCAAATTATTTACAAAATTCCGCTTGAGTTCATACAGTATAGAAGTTATAAACTCAACAGCCGAGACACCTCCCTCCTCGCCACGACGAAGTGTCTTCGTTGGCGCTGATGCGCCAAGTCGACACTTGTCGCTGGCTGCGACGGTCGGTGGCTCGGCTACAGCGTTGTTTGCAATACATGTTTGTGCGCTTTTAATTTCGTAATAAATATCATCTTTCGCCAGATAGCCACGGAAATCAAAAGTTCTGGAATTGGCAGCAGCCTTATTGCTTGAAAAATTAAATGGTTGACCAAGTTTGCCTGTGAAGGTAATGCCGTCGCTATAGGAAAACCGCGGATAAAGCTTGGTTTTCATACGGATCAAGATGCCAACTGGGCATTCGAGACCTTCTACGCTCATCTTTTCCACGTTTACAACCAAAGTTTGCCCACTATCAGAAAAGGTCGGTTCTTCTTCGATCGTACCCGCACCGGTAACCGTTTTCTTTAGACAGTCACCGATATTTGGCGGTGAATGAAAAAAAGAAAAAAATACGCGCGTTACGGCGATTGCGGTAAAAAGCGACCAAAAAATAAGCGTTTTCCTATTCATGGAAAACATTATACAGATCAGTTATGAAATTTTGCTGAATTTTTGATAAAAAAAGTATGAAGATTTTTGTCACACTACAGCGCTTGAAATTCCCGAACAATTTTTTCTTGATCTTCGGCATTGAGCGCTTTTTTATACCTTGCTGCCCTGACACCTTTCACCCTTTTTTCGCATTCAGCCCAAGAATGATGAATTTCGATAATACCTTTTACGGAACTGACGTACGAGTATGTGCGTGAATCTCGACGCGATTTTGTCTCTGCTTTCAGTTCTGCTTGCTTGATATCGAGAATTTTGGGGATAAAATAGTTACTCAAGGTATCGTTGTAAAGTTTTATTTTTTCGCCATCAGCAAATGCTGTGGCGATCCGGTCACACCTTTCATTTCCAGCGACACCCATATGCCCGCCGACATATTCCCATTTTACGGTTCGTTCTTGGACCAGAGAGTCTAGTTCTTCCCAGAGATCTCGATTCAAAACCTCTTCTTTCGTTCTGGTTATCCAGCCAATCCGCTTCCAACCTTTTATCCATTTGGTAATACCATTTATCAAATAAGAAGAGTCCGTGTAAAGCGTTATCTCCGATTCTTCTTTGGCTTTTCGAAGTGCTTCTATGGCCGCCATGATTTCCATGCGATTATTGGTTGTCTTTTTCTCCGCGCCACCCAATTCCGTAACATGCTTTTCATCGCTAATAATGATTGCTCCCCAGCCGCCCGGACCCGGATTGCCGCGTGACGCACCGTCGGTAAAAATCGTAAATTTCATAATTTATATACTAACATATGTTTTTGGATTATTTACAAAAAAGCCGCTTGGGGAAGCGGCTCGCGTAGGGATCTGTGCTCAACAAAACGATATTACCACCGCATCAGTGCCGGAAATGCAGCACCATCGAGCCAGTAACGCACAAGTGTTCTACCGCCTTGTCCACTGTTTTTAACGACTTGTTTTGTTCCATTGTTTCCGTGACCTGCATCAGTAGTGCCCTGAGTGCTTGTCTCTGTGTAATCTTTCTTATAGTTGCATAGACTCTCAAGGCCTCTTGCGTCTGCGGCGAGAGATCCTCGACTTCAAGTTTTACAAGGTTCATATTTACTCAATTGATAACATCTATTACACGTAAGCGCAACTCGGGTTCTCTTTTGAAATAGGACTTATCCAGAGAAGCGGTGAGGTCAACTTTATTCCCCGGCTTGAACTTTTTTGCCCAATCATTTTCCGCGCCAAAGAATGAAATCGCGGAAATTTTTTCACCATTAGATTTTTTGAAAATTAATTCGAGGTGTTCGTTGCCTTTGCCGAAACGACGCAAACTATTTGGTATAACATTTCTAAAAAGAAAAACTGGCTTGGGATTGGCCATGCCAAAAGGCGCAAGTTTCGCAATGTCGTTATAAAGATCCCAGTTTAGTGAATCGAGTTCAAGTTCTGCATCAATAGAACATTGATCAATTTCAGTAGAATTCTGGATTCCTGCTTTCGCAGGAATGACACAAGCCGCATTATTTAATCTTTGTTCTAGATAATGAATCGACTCATTAGCCACAGCAAAGCCGCCAGAATGTTTATGTCCGCCAAACTGTGCGAAGGTTCCCGTGGGCACCGCGCGCATGAGTTCGACAACATGGGTTCGGCCTTCCGAACGACAAGAGCCTTTTATGGCATTGTCGCCGTCTCTGCCCCAAAGGAAAACTGGCCGATCATATGCTTCGGCACAAGTATTGGCCGCGAGGCCGAGAAGCGACGGCCGCCAAGCCGGATTGCCAAGCACAATCACGCTCGGTATGCGTCCGGTGCCACTGCCATCGCCATACCTGTCCCGGATAGTCTTTTTTATTTCTTTGACCAAAGAAGCAACCACACCTTTTCTCTCATTGTTGATTTTATCCAGATGTTCCGCTTGGATTCCTGCCTCTTCATCCGTTTCTGCAGCTAGTAGCTTGAATGCGTCCATGGGCACGCCCATTCTGGACGCGGCATTTATTCTGGGCGTGATCATAAAAGCAATATCGTCTTCCGTTAAATACCTCTTGTGGATCTTCAATTTTTCCAAGAGCCTCGTTAGTCCTTTTCTAGGCGTCTTTCTCAAAACTGAAAGTCCGTAGTATGCAAAAATTCGATTTTCACCAGTCAAAGGCACCATGTCCGACAAGGTTGCCATAGCTACCAGATCGAGTAGCCATTTTTCGAGGCCCTCCTTCAAGCCAAAGCGATCCTTGGCCAGAATCGCTTGGATGAGCTTGAAGCCAACAGCGGTACCGCAGAGATTTTTGTCGGGATATTCACAGCCAAGTTGTTTATGATCGACAATAGCAAAGGCGTTAGGTAACTTTTCCGGCGCTTCGTGGTGATCAGTTATGATAACTTCTAGGTGGAGTTCATTGGCACGCTCTACCGGTTCGAAATCGGATATGCCGCAATCCAGTGTAACGAGCAACTTCACGCTTTCGCCGGCCAATTGCTCGACCGCTTCCCTATTCAAGCCAAAGCCTTCATCATGTCGATGTGGAATGTATATAGAAAAGTTCTTGAAACCGATTCTATGGAAAAAATCACTCCACATCGCTGCGCCGGGTATGCCATCAGCATCATAGTCTGCATAAATAGCAATTCTTTCGTTATTTTTTATGGCACTTACGATCCGATCGGCAGCTTTTTCATTGTCTTTCAGCAAAAAAGGGTCGTGAATACCTCGGTCGTAATCTGGATTTATAAATTCTTGGGCATTTTCTCCGCTCGTAATGCCGCGATGAAACAGCAAATGCCCCAACAACGGCGAAAAAACCGCAAATTCTTTTTGCTCTGCGTTGGAAAGTTGTCTTTTGATCGCATATTTCACGCTAAGAGTATATCACGCGGTATGTTGGTGCTATAATTGGAGCCATGAAAGATTGCATTTTCTGCAAAATTGTAAACAAAGAAATTCCCGCGCATATTGTCTATGAAGACAAAAATTACTTGGCATTCCTCGATATCAATCCGCATACGCCGGGCCATGTGCAGGTCATTCCAAAAGAGCATTATCGCTGGGTTTGGGATGTGCCGAATATCGGCGAGTACTTTGAAGTGGCGAGAAAAATCGCAAAAGCACAAATGAAAGCTTTCGATACCGACTGGATCCTCTCCAAAACCGTAGGCGATGAGGTGCCGCATGCGCACATTTGGGTGTTTCCGAGCAACGAGGTCAAAGGCGATTTGAAAGATTTTGAAGGAAACAAGAAGAAAATTATCGACGCATTAATTGCTCCTATTTAATGCTTCAATTCCCGGCAAAGTTCCAGTGGCCAGAAAATCTAGCATTGCGCCACCACCGGAGGAAACGAAGGTGAATTTATCGGTCAAACCGATATTTTCGATTGCTGCAACCGTATCGCCACCACCAATAACAGAAGTTGCTCCTGCTGTGGTAGCAGCCGCAATTATTCGCGCCAATTCTTCCGTCGCTTCGCCATAACCTTGTTGGTAAATGCCTGTTGGCCCATTCCACAGAATAAATTTTGCGTTTTGAATCTTGCTTTTCAATAATTCAAGTGTCTTTGGACCAATATCAACAATTTTGCTTTCTTTTGGCAATGATTCTGGCTCATATACTTTTCGTCCTTCATCTATAACATCGACAGGTAGTAGCAGTTTCGAGTTTGC
>CAYTUZ010000005.1:0-22812 GCA_964441635.1 uncultured Candidatus Saccharibacteria bacterium | reverse complement strand
ACTTTCAAGGATGCGAATATTGTTCTCATTCCAAGGCTGACTAAGTTAAAAATTTCAAATGATGAAACCGAAACAGCTCTTGAAGGCGATGAATTGGCAAAGATCATTGGCAGGTCACATCCTTCCGTGCACTATATCGAAGATGACGAAAAATTCGTCATGTTTCTGAAGGAGCAAACTGGTAGAGGCGATGTGATCGTCTTTCTAGGGTCACATGGGTTTCGAGGAATGATCGAGCAGGTTATCTCTAAATAAAGCCAGAATACCCTTATTTTCAGGTTCATAAAGTGCTTGACAAAGTGCTATATTATGGTGTATAATTGTAATAGTAAAACAGTACGTTGGTAAACCATATACAAATAGGGACACTTATGACAAATTCTGTTAAACGCAGCCCAGACATCACCTGCATCACGGTTCTGTTCACCAGCGGAATCATTATGCTTCTTGGAATAGCTCTGATGCCCGGCGACGATAGCAATAGGTTTTTCCAGACAGCCGTCTCTGCGGTGCAGGTCGGCGGAATCACATTCGTGATTTTCCTGATCTGGCTCATACGCACAGTGTTCGCCCAATGCGAACAAGAAGAGAATTCATAGTTGTCTGAATTCCTCATTCGCTTGTCAGGAGTAAGGTTCAACTCCAAGCTCCGCCGCACACAAAATGTGCGGTTTTTCATTTATAAATATCTTTCCTATTACCAATCTTCAATAACCGTATTGTATCCTCTGCCGCAAACATAAATATCACCCTCCACTCTCGAGTGATTCGAAATGAAAGCATGGAGCGCAATTCGCCTTTCAAGTGCTTTGTATGCAATGTCGGATAAAATGGATCTCTTCTTAAGATATTCAATATGTCATCCAGTGCTTGTTGCAACTTATTTGGAAGTTTGCTTGCTTGTTTCAGAAAGTCTTTTGAATAGACGACTTTCATAGCTCGCGGATCTGTGAGAGCAAAGAACCTCTCTTGGAGTATTCGAGAGTTGCTTTATTTTTTGCTTCTTTGAGAACGCTCTTAACAAAACTTGGTTTAAATTCGCCTTCATCATTTTCATTTCGGACGATATCAATAACAAAAGAGCGGAGCGAAGCAACTTCGTTGGAGAGTTTCTTTATTGTTTTTTCCAAGGTTTGTGTAGACATATTATTTGCAATAATACAAAACTTATTTTCCCTCATCCACAATTTCGGTCTCAATAGTGTTTTCTTTGATCTCTTTTACCAGCAAAGTCATGCCGCAATGATTGCATTCCACCACCATACCCTTGGCAATATTGGGATAGCGCGAAAGATCCACGTTGTTTTTGCATTCTGGGCAAATCAGTAAGGAATCCTCTCTTTTCATTGATTCTTCTATCATATTCTATAAGAAAATTATAAACGCTTTCAATCATAGCGAAAAAGCGATAATATGGCAACATGATCACCCCCATAGAAGAGTATTCGGAATTGGCAAAAGCCATCGGCGTCGACAAACTCTATTTCAAACGCGAGGATCTACATCCTTACGGTTCTCATAAAGGCCGCTCGATTCCAGTAATGATCGACCATTACGTGAAGAGTGGTGACAAAAACTTCGCCATTTCTTCATCAGGAAACGCTGCTTTGGCGGCAGCACTGCATATTAAGAAACTCAATACTTCGACGATGTCGGACATCGTCCAGAATCCGTCAACTCTATCTTTGGACATCTTCGTGGGCAATCATATCAAGCCCGAAAAGTATAAAAAGTTGAAAGATTTAGCAGATGCTCATATTAGAATCTTAATCAAAGAAAGACCACTGCAAGCACTAGCACAAGCCACGAATGAAGGCGCACGGAGTTTGCGGCAATCAACAGATGATACTGCTTTGTTGGGCTATGAATCTTTGGCCGAAGAATTAAGCCAGACCAAAGACATTGGCGCTGTCTTTATAGGCACGTCTTCAGGCACGACTGCACAAGCGCTAGCAGATTATTTCTTGAAGAATAAGCTCTCCATTCAAGTCCATATCGTTCAAACATCTTCATGCCACCAAATGGCAGACGCTTTTGAAACATTCGATATTCCAGATGAAAAATCTATCGCCGATGCCATCGTCGACGTGATCGCTCATCGCAAAGCGGCTTTGGTTCCTATGATCAAAAAAACTGGTGGCCGCGGCTGGCTCTCCACAAACGAAAATATTTTGGCGGCGCAAGAAATGACAAAGAAGTACTGCAAACTGGATATCTCAACGAACAGTGCCCTATCGGTCGTCGGCGCTATGCAGGCGGCCGAAATGGGCTACGAATTAAAAGGTGCCGTGGTCTGCATGATTTGCGGTGAGTAGTATTGAAAATCCGAAATTCGAATATCGAAATCCTAAACAAATCCGAAATTCGAAATTATAAATCTAAAACGTATGCTCACGAGTTTTGGATTTCGTTATTTGTGCTTGAGGTTTGTTTAGAATTTCGATATTCGGATTTCGGATTTATCTTATTTACAAACCCCTTACCGCTCTCACAAACCGCTCACCTCTATCTTTCCTCGAAATATCGTATCCACTGGCCTCAAAGGCCGGACTGAATAGCACGCGGTCGCCAACTTTGGCATTTTCACGCGCCAGCCGAACGGCTTCTTCCATTCCCGGCGCGGATATAACTTTGGTATTCGGAATTGCTTCGAAGAGCTTACGGTGCTTCATTGTGCCACTACCCGGCAAAAGTATGACCGTATGAGCATATTCTGGCACGACATTTATTAATTCGCTATAACTAACTCCGGTATCACTACCGCCGCAGATGAGAACCAGATTGCGATCTTTTGATAATGCCATCATGGCCGAAATTGTCGACTGGGGTAAGATTGACGCTGTGTCATTGTAGAATTCTATGCCTTTTTGCTTTTTCACAAATTCAATGCGACCTTTGGGTGGTTTCCAAGTTTCAACAATCTTTTTTACTTGTTCATCCTCCACCTTGAAGAGGTGCGCGACTTGGAGCGCAAGCGCGATATTCATCCGATTGTGCTCGTGAATATTCAAGTCCCAAAAAGGCGGGATGATCGTCACCTTGGTGCGCAGCATCTTTGCCCGCGGTTTCCAGTCATGAGTACGCGTAGTATCGATTACTTCATCGCTCGATATCAAAAAATTATTATAAGTTTGATGCTCCAAGATTTCAAAAGGCGATTTCACGTAGCGTTCCGGCAAAGCTGCAAAGATCGCAACGTGCGGACTGACACGCAATTCGTGTAATTCGTCTATGAGCCGAGGTGTAATGCGGATGAGCAAGATGTCACCGTTTTTTGCTTTCTTCAAGTGGCAAATAATGCCATTATTGCTTTCCGGATCACAGACAAAGAAATTTTGGCCGGTGCTCGCCACATCATCCTTTTCGGAGGCGAGCTCGAGCATTGGCGCCAATACGGAAATAATGCTGGTCTTGCCTGCCGCGCCTATAATGCCAACAACAGTTAGAGGCGGCGCCAGCTTGAAAAATAATGTTTCCGGATACTCTATTGGCGTACCTTTTTCTCGAACCCGTGCGAGAAAGGTCGAGTCGCGCGGATATTCGTGCGACAAAATCACAATATCCGCATCCAAAAGATCGTCTGCGGGAATCTGGCCACAAACATAATTGGCGAGACCGATCGAGCGCAAATAGACTAGATGGCTTTTGAGCCGAGCTTCGCTCTTCATATCATAAACCGATAAGAGCGCTCCGGCTTTGATCAGGAATTTGGCATCTTCCACCATTTCGCCGTGAGGGCCTAGGCCTATCATTGCTATTCTTGTGCCTTTCCAGTGGTTTCGATCTGTCATAAAGACAGTCTATTCTATTATTGTTTGTGATTCAACAATTTCTTGATCTTGATGAATTCTTGCAACATTGCAATGAGCCTGACTTCTTCGTCGGGTGTGGAATTTGCTTCAATGGAAAATTCCGACAGTTTCTTCATCAGTATGCCATAAAGATCGTGCGAGTAGCCTAGGACGATCTCTTGATTGCCTTTTAGAGAAAGATCGATACTGCGCATGCCCGAAGGCTTATCGAAGATCCGATTTACTAACACAGGTCTTCTAATGCCAGCGTAGTCTACGGACTCATGCGAAAAAATCCCGTCCAATGACGGCGAGGTTAAAGTGTAATCTCTTGTCATGTTTTCATGAATATAGAATTTTGAATATAGAATTTAGAATAATGCATTATTCTAAATTCTATATTCTATATTCTAAATTCTAATTAGTAGTTCGCGTTTATGCTCGCGAAACCGTCTTTTGTGATGATGACGTGATCCAAAAGTGAAATTCCCAGAATTTTGCCTGCTTCTACCAGTTGGTTAGTTATCTCGATGTCCTCGTTGCTCGGACCCGTTTCGCCGGAAGGATGATTGTGGGCCAATACGACCGCGGCGGCATTGGACTCTATTGCCGGGTGGAAGACTTCGCGCGGATGGATGATGTTGGAATTGATAGTGCCGATCGAGATGACTTCATCGCGTATGACACGGTTGTGGCTGTTCAGATAAAGTCCGCGCATATGCTCCTTGGAAAGTGTGCGCATGTCTTGCAGATATTCATAGGCATCTTTGGCATTGCGGATCGTGACTGTGCCGGAAAGGCTTTTGTCGTAGAAGCGCCGGCCTAGTTCGCCGCAAGCGACGATTTGGCAGGCTTTGACGATTGGGATATCGAGCTCTTTGGAGAGCTTTTCGGCATTCTTTTCGGAAAGAGTGCTGCGCTCGCCATACTCTCGGATAATCCGGTTGGACATCTCCAAAACGTCTTCTTTGGCGGTTCCGACAGTGAGAACCACAGCCAAAAGCTCCCGAATGCTCAAAGCTTCGGGCCCTTGCGACATCAGTTTTTCGCGCGGTTTCTCTTCCGTTGGCAGATCGTGGATGGTGAGAATATACTCACGGTTCCATGAGCGGTCGAGAAACAATGCATTGCTTTTGATGGCGTATGTCTGCATGAGAGGTATTATAGCACCAGAATTAAATGCGTAAATGACTTTTACACTCGGCGTTTTTTCGCGACCTCTGCTTTGCGCAAAGAAAGCACTTGGCACTTTTTTGCGAACTCCGAAAGCAATTTGGCATCATGCGCGCGCTCGGCATTTTTTAATTCCTGCATAGTCGCGATCAACTCTTCATTTACCAGATCTTCTTCAAAGTTTATCAGCAATTCGTCCGCATGGCGCCTACACTCTTCCGGCTTGTTACCATAAAAAGTTTCAACTTCGAATATTAGGTCTGCCTTAATAGGTTCCACACGAACACTGCGTTCTTTGTAAGAATCGTTAGATATCTTTTCCAGTTTTTGTCGGTAAGAATCTGCTTCGGCCATTTTTTCCTTTTCCATAAGGAAGATCAAACCAAATAATCTACGCTCAACAATATCTATCCTCCTGCCCTGTTCGCTCGAAGTGTGAAGCGGTTCTTTTTGCGCAGTTTTGCCTTCTTCAGGCTTCAAGCGCTTTTGCACAACCTTGAGGTCGGCCCAAATGGCGTCTGCTGGTATCCTTGTACGGTCGGCAACCATTCCAACAAAGAAAGACTGGTCGCTGGCACTTTCCAAACGTGCTAGAAATGGCAAAATGCGATCGGTAATGGCTTTCGGCTGTTTGCGCGGCTCTGTAACTTCGCGCAAAACATTGTTCAGTTCAAATTCGATCAAAGGCTTGGCGCCTCTCAAAACTTCTTTCCACTTCTCGACATCTTCCAGTACCAGATCTGCGGGGTCTTTGCCGCCGACAATTTCTGCGATTTTCACATCCATGCCAAGTCCGAGCGCGATGCCTGCCGCGCGCATGGCGGCTTTCCTGCCAGCCGCGTCGGCGTCAAAAGCGATAATAATATTGGGCGAAAGTCTTCGGACAAGGCCGAGATTACTCACGGCGCCATTCTGGTTGACGGTTTCATCGGTCAAGGCGGTTCCGGAAGCGGCGACAGTATTTTTTATTCCGGCTTGGTGGGACATGACAAGGTCCATTTGGCCTTCGACGAGAATAGAATAACCCATCCGGCGGATTTCGCCTTTGGCTTTATCGAGGCCATAGAGCACGAGTGATTTGTCATACAAAGGTGTATCGGGACTGTTCAAATATTTGGCGCTTTGGTCATCGCTCTTCAAAATCCTGCCGGAAAAAGCGATTACCCTTCCGCCAGAATCGCTTATAGGAAACATGATGCGGCCGCGGAAACGATCATAAAAGTTGGCACTTGAATTGTTACCCGTGACAACTACTCCCTCCTCGCCACGACGAAGTCCTCCGCTCGGCAAGCTCGCGGACGACGAGGTCAGCTGGCTCCCGACGGTCGTAGTTGTCACGGAATAAATATCCGCATCCTTCCTTTTTATCAGTCCGGCCTTTTCCATCAAACTTTCATTGAAGCCTTTGCCTTTCAAATAAACCGATAAATTCCGCCAGCCTTCTGGCGCGAAGCCAATGCGAAATGCTTTGCGAGTCGTTTCATTGATCCCGCGTTTCTTCACATATTCCAGAGCCTCTTTGGATTTTTCCAACTGAATTTCAAAATATTTCGTCGTTTCTTCCATTACTTGATAGAGCTGGTCTCTTTCGCTATCAGCCTTCTGGTCAAAGGTCAGTTTTATGCCAGCCTTGTCCGCCAAGACCTTTAGCGCGCCTTTGAAATCTATGCCCTCAAACTGTTCGATGAATGTGAAGATGTCGCCTTTTGCTCCACAGCCAAAGCAGTAGTAACCGCCACGGTCAGGCGACACGAAGAAAGAAGGCGTCTTCTCATTGTGGAAGGGACATTTGCCTTTGAATGATTTGCCAGCTTTTTCCAGCTTGACATAAGCGCCCACGATTTCTTCGATGGGCAAACGGGCTTTGATTTCTTCGACGTTGTTGCGGTTCATTACTTTGGATTATAGAGCTGTTGGCCGTAAATATCAAAATAGCGGACTCGTCCGCTATTTGATTGGTCAAATTTCCTATTCCAACTTTACTCTTCAACACTTTCCTTGGGACTAAGTGCATCTACCATCGCTTTCTTTGGTGAACCCTCAAAGCCAGTGCCGGCCGGGACGAGGCGACCAATAATCACGTTTTCCATGAGGCCAGTCAGGTCGTCTTCGGCGCCACGAACAGCGTTGGAGATAAGGACGCGAGTCGTGTGCTGGAATGAAGCCGCGGACAAGAAACTCTTCCTAGTGAGCGAGGTATCGGTAATGCCCATGACGATCTTCTCTGCTTTGGCAATCGCACCACCACTTTCTTTCACGAGCGCATTCTCTTCGGCGAGCTGTATGTCGTCCACAATCATGCCCTCAGTCAAGTTGGTATCACCGGACTCGATGATACGTCGGCGCGAGAACATTTGCTTTACGATGATTTCGATATGTTTCCTAGAGACAGTTTCACCTTGAAGTTCGTAGATCTTGCCGACTTCGGTGATGACATAACCCTTGGCGCGCTCTTCGCCGCCATATTCGAAAACTTCGTCGATATCCGCCGAACCGTCCGTCAAGAGCTCGCCCTTCTTCACGCGATCACCAACCTTGACCATCGTGGTTCTTCGATAAGGAAAGACATATTCAACTTCAGCGCTTTTCTTTTTGCCTTTGTCTTCGATTTCTGGCAAAACTTTGATGGATTTTTCCTTGCCCATGTCTTTGACTTCGATCACGACACCGTCCACGCTCGCGACGACTGCCGGATTTTTGGGTCGGCGCTTTTCGAAGATTTCTTCTACGCGAGGCAAACCTTGGGTGATGTCACCGCCTAGGACAGCCGCGCCGCCGGCATGGAAGGTTCTCATAGTGAGCTGGGTGCCCGGCTCACCAATGGCTTGTGCCGCAACCGTACCGACGGCTTCGCCAAGCGCGACTAGCTTATTTTTGCCCAGATCGAGTCCGTAACATTGCGAACAAACGCCGCGGATCGTCTTGCAAGAAAGCGGTGAACGCACGCGGACTTCTGCGATATTCTGCTCTTCGATCTTCTGCGCATCGGCTTTGGAGATGATATGGCCTTTCTTGAATATGACCTTACCTTCGGCATCTTTCAATTCCTCGGCCAAAATGCGGCCGCGAATGTTCTTGGATAGCGGAATGTTCATGCCCGAAGCTGTCTGTTTTCTGAGAATGATAGAGTCCTTGGTGCCACAATCTTCTTCGGAGACGACGACGTCTTGCGCCACCACGAAAAGTTTGCGCGTGAGATAGCCGGCCTTGGCGGTATTCAGAGCTGTGTCGGTAAGGCCTTTTCTCGAACCGTGAGTGGTAATGAAATATTCGATCGGCGTCAAACCTTCTTTGGCGCAAGAAAGAATGGGAAATTCGATAGTCTCGCCGGAGACCGAAGCGATGAGGCCTTTCATGCCGGCCATCTGGGTGATCTGCGAGAGCGATCCTCTGGCGCCAGAAGTGACCATGTCATAGACCGAACCGTTTTTGTCGAGCGAAGGCGGAATGGCTTTTTCAACGTCGATCTTGGCTTTTTGCCAAATTTCCATGTGCTTCCTGATCCTTTCTTCGATCGTAAGAAGCCCCTCGTTAAACTGTTGATTTACGATCTCCGCCTGTTCTTTGGATTTATTGACGATTCCGTCTTTGGCCTTGGGCACCATGATGTCATCTATGCCCCAAGTCGTTCCGGAAATAGTCGCGAAGCTAAAACCGAAAGTCTTGACTCGGTCGAGAATAGGAGCGATAGCTTCGGCACCAAGAAGTGCGATCAGATCGTCGGCAATCGCACCCAAACGCTTGCGGTCGATCTCTTTATTGATAAAGTTGTAGTTTTCTGGCAGAACATTGTTGAACAAAATGCGTCCGACGGTGGTTTCGAATCGGCCACCTTTCCATTCGGCATACTTCAGGGTTTCTGGTGCTTGCACTTCGATCGGTTCGCGCAAACCAATAGTCTTGAAGTCATGCGCAAGAATGGCCGCTTCGGGCGATTCGAAGGTTTTGCGCGTATGCTTTTTGCTTTCTATTTCTTTTATATCAGTGTCTTTCTGGTCGATTTTGGTCACCCAAAAACAGCCGAGCACGATATCCAAGAGTTTTGCCACGATGGTGGGATCGTTGTTTCCTGGCTTTAGGATATTCTTGTCGGCAGCCATGATTTCTTTGGCTTCCAATTGCGCCTCCACAGAAAGTGGCACGTGCACGGCCATTTGGTCGCCGTCGAAGTCGGCATTGAAAGCGGTACAAACTAGCGGATGGACTTGAATGGCATTGCCCTCGATCAGGGTCGGTCGGAAGGCTTGAATGCCCAAGCGGTGCAAAGTCGGCGCGCGATTGAGGAGTACGTATTTGCCTTTGATGACTTCTTCTAGGATTTCCCAGACTTCCTTGGCGCCATCATCGATGAGGCGATTGGCACCGCGGATATTGTAGGCCAATTCCCTTTTCAGGAGACCGGAAATAACGAACGGCCGAAAGAGTTCCAGCGCCATATGCTTTGGCAGACCGCACTCGTCGAGCTTGAGTTCTGGACCAACAACGATAACCGAACGGCCAGAATAGTCCACGCGTTTGCCGAGGAGGTTCTGGCGGAAAAGGCCACGCTTGGATTTCAAGCTGTCGGAAAGTGACTTGAGCGCGCGCTTTTGCGCAGCGATAGCGGCAGCGCCAGCAGAGGAACTGTGGCGAATAGAATTGTCGATGAGGGCGTCCACGGCTTCCTGCAAAATGCGCTTTTCATTGCGCAGAATGACTTCGGGCGCATTGATTTCTTTCAATTTCAAAAGGCGGTTATTGCGGTTGATGACGCGGCGATAGAGGTCGTTCACGTCGGACGTGGCAAAACGGCCGCCGTCGAGAGCAACCATGGGACGAAGGCCCGGCGGAATGACCGGAATACGAATGAGGAACATCCATTCTGGACGGAGGTTAGCCTTGATCATTTGCTTTACCAAAGAGAGGCGCTTGGCCAAACGCTCGCTATCGGCGTTGCTGGCATCGGCATAGGCTTTTTCCAATTCCACGCGCAACTTCGGCAAGTCTATCTTCTTCAAAAGGTCAAAGATTGCCTCGGCACCAATCGAAGCTTCGAAAAGGCCGCCATACTTCATGGCATAGCGATGATAGGTCATTTCGTCCATGACATAGCCCGGCGTGATTGATTCGATTTCTTTGCGTGCAGTCACAACCAAGTCTTTTAGTGCTTCTTTGGTTTTGTCATCTTGCGCGGCTTTGACCTTGCTCTTGTACTCAGCGTCAAGTTCTTTCAGGAATTTGTCTTTCTCATGATCCTGCACTTTGGTCACAATATAGCCAGCAAAATAAATAACTTTTTCTAGATCGGCAGAAGTCATGCCGAGAATGAGACCGATCCTCGAAGGCACGCTCCGTAGGAACCAAATATGCGAAACCGGCGAAGCGAGCTCGATATGGCCCATCCTTTCGCGGCGCACGATCGAGCGAGTGATCTCGACGCCGCACTTTTCGCAGACTAGGCCCTTGTAGCGGATGCCGCGATATTTGCCGCAGTAACATTCGTAGTCGCGGTCTGGACCGAAAATCCTTTCATCGAAAAGTCCGCTTTTTTCCGAACGCTGTGTTCGGTAATTGATCGTCTCCGGCTTGGTAACCTCGCCGAATGACCAGTCGACGATCTTGTCGGGCGACGCTAGCGTCAACCTAACAAAATCGAAATCCTGCGGATCAGCTTGTTTTTTGGTGTTTATTGTTTGCATATTATTGAAGTTAGAATTTAGAATTTTGAATTTAGAATATTCTAAATTCTTACGACTCCTCGACCGGTGATCTTTTGACCAGTTCCACATTCAAGGCCAAACCTCGAAGTGTCTTCAGGAGCACATTAAACGATGCTGGCAAGTTTGGCGTCTTCATACGTTCGCCTTTGACGATGGCATCGAATGTCTGCGATCGACCGATGATATCGTCAGACTTGACTGTGAGTATTTCACGCAAAGTATGCGCCGCGCCGTGGCCCAAGAGTGCCCAGACTTCCATTTCGCCAAAGCGCTGGCCGCCACCTTGTGCCTTGCCACCAAGGGGCTGTTGGGTGATGAGTGAGTAAGGACCGATCGAACGCATGTGGATCTTGTCTTCCACCATGTGGTGCAATTTCATAATGTACATGTAACCAACAGCAATGGGTTGATTGAAATGTTCGCCAGTCCTGCCGTCGCGGAGTTTCATCTTGCCAGAAGCGTCGTAGCCTGCCTTGACTAACTCTTCTTTGATTTCGGCATCGGTCGCGCCCATGAATGGCGGCACGATCGCTTGGTAGCCAAGAGCATTTGCAGCTAGGCCCAAATGCAATTCTAGGATCTGGCCCAAATTCATGCGAGAAGGCACACCCAGTGGAGTCAAAATAACGTCGATCGGTGTGCCGTCTTCCATATAAGGCATGTCTTCCTCCGGCAAAATCTTGGAGATGACACCCTTGTTGCCGTGGCGGCCGGCCATCTTGTCGCCAACTGAAACATTACGAACTTGGGCGACTTCGATATATATTTTCTTGATGATACCGGATTCGAGCTTGTCGCCTTTTTCGCGCGAGAAGATCTTCACAGAAATGACACGGCCGCGTTTGCCGTTTTCCATGCGCTTGGAGGTGTCTTTCACATCACGAGCTTTTTCGCCAAAGATCGAACGAAGTAGGCGCTCTTCTGGTGTGAGTTGGGTCTCGCCCTTGGGACTGATCTTACCGACCAGAATGTCGTTAGGCCTCACTTCCGCGCCGATCCGAACAATACCTTCCTCGGTAAGATTTTTGAGTTTTGTTTCGCCCACGTTCGGAATATCACAAGTGGTAACTTCCGGACCGAGCTTTGTATCGCGGACATTCACCACGAACTCTTCGATATGAACCGAACTCCATTTGGCATTTTTGACGACACGCTCGGAGAGGATGATCGCGTCCTCGTAGTTGGATCCCGACCAAGACATGAATGCGACTAGTGAATTGTGTCCGAGAGCGATCTGACCGTTATCAGACGTCGAAGTATCAGCCAAGACATCACCTTTTTTCACTATGCCACCAACAAAAACGATCGGGCGCTGATGAAAATTGGTAAAGCCGTTTGTGCGTGAGAAAAGAACCAGATCAAAATTGTAAATAGTGCCCTTTTTAGATTTGAGAGTGATTTTTCTAGCATCCACTGCAGTGATCTCGCCGTCTTCCGGAGCGATCACCAACCTGCCGGTGTCGAGCACAGCTTTGGATTCCATACCGGTAGCAACCAAGGGTGCTTCCGGTACGAGGCAAGGCGTCGCTTGCTTTTGCATGTTCGAGCCCATGAGCGCGCGGTTGGCGTCGTCATGATTCAGGAATGGAATGAGCGAAGTCGCGACCGAAAAAGCTTGGTTGGCAGCGACGTCTATATAGTCCACTTCTTCTTTCTTGGCCATGACCGGCTTGCCGCTCATGCGGACTTCCACTTCCGGCGCGGTGATATTGCCTTCCGCATCATAAGCGGTGGCCGCGTGAGCAATGCGGAAGTTTTCTTCTTCGAGAGCGTTCAGATAGACGATCTCTTTGGTAATCTTGCCGTTTTTGACTTTCGCATAAGGCGTTTCGATCATGCCAAAATTGTTGATGCGGGCATAAGTTGAAAGGCGCAAGACGAGGCCAATGTTCGGACCTTCTGGTGTGTGAATGGGGCAAAGGCGGCCGTAGTGCGAAGGATGCACGTCGCGAACTTCAAAGCCGGCCCGCTCGCGAGAGAGGCCACCGGGGCCCAAGGCGGAAAGAGTTCGCAAATGTTCGATCTCATCCAGCGTATTCGACTGTTGCATGAATTGTGAAAGCTGGTTGGTGGTGAAAAATTCCTTGATCCTAGCTTGGAGCGGACGAGGATAGACGAAAGAAACTGGCAGAGTCACGTCGGGCTCGACCGTGGACATCTTGTCTTGAATATTACGCTTCATCTGCGAGAGGCCGAGGCGGATGCGCTGCTCGATAAGCTCGCCAACATAACGCACGCGGCGTGAACCGAGGTGGTCGATGTCGTCAGCTTGCATGTCCGGAGTCACCGAAAGCGCGACAATATGGGAAATGATTGTTACCAAGTCGTCATTATTCACCGTTTTCCTTTCGAGTGCTTTTTCATCCATCGGCTTTTGGAAACGTTTGTTGAAACGGAAACGACCAACTCGCGATAGGTCATAGCGCTCGGAACTCAATATAGCTTGAATGAATGAGCGGGCGTTTTCTGCTGTAGCAAGGTCGCCATCGCGCAAACGTTTGTGGATTTCGATATAGGCTTCATCGGGTGTTTTGGCGTGATCCTTGGCCAGAGTTAGTTCGATAGTCTTTTTGCCGTCGGGATTATTCTTGAAAAGATCAATGATTTTTTCATTTGTTTCCGCTCCCAAGATCCTTATGAGCGAGGTTATGGGAAACTTTCTCTTGCGGTCGATGCGGCAGTAAACCGAGCCATCGACGTCAGTCTCGATTTCCATCCAGACACCGCGGGCCGGAATAATCTTGGCACCAAAGTAGTTTTTGCCGCGCACGTCATTTGAAGTAAAAAATACCCCGAAAGAACGGGCGAGTTGTGGCACAATGACTCTCTCTACGCCGTTAATGATAAACGTGCCATGGTCGGTCATCAGCGGAAAATCCGCGAGAAACATTTCCTGTTCCTTCACAATGTTTAGAGATTTATTTTTGAGAATAACCTTGACCTTGATCTGGCCTTCGAAGTTGAGCTTGTTGACTTTGGCGTAATGTTCGTTGAATTTCGGTTTGACGATCTCCACGTCACCGAGCGAGAGCTCGAACTTTTTCTCGGCATAGTCTTTGATCGGCGAGAATTCCTTGAGCAAACCAGTGAGACCATCTTTCAAAAAGGCATTGTAGGAATCCATCTGTGATTCCACCAAGTTTGGCATCTCGGCCAGAGACTCTTTGTAGCGCGCAAAATATTTCTTGGGACGGACGGCTTGGGTGGTTGTCATTCTTTTTGTATAAAATTATTAAAACGAAATTCACAACGACTGACGAGCTATCTCATAACACACAAAAAGTCCCTTTAATAAAGGGTTTTTTGTATGGCCAATAAAATTTTATTTGAGTATCACGGATGGAAAACTCTCCTACCTGATCCTCCGCTGGCCGTAACGCAATCACGGCGAAGTTAATAACACCCTAGCAAATAGCTGTTTCTAAGTCAAGTTGACAATGCTAACTTAATTATGTTTTGGTTTTAACTTTCTAATTATTCTAGTTTCAAAGCGTGCCATGAATTCATAGAATTCTTCCCTATCTAACTTCTTATCATACAATCCCCTCATTTGTTCTAGGGCGGCTTCAGTATTTTCTTTCATCTTCTCATATACCATGCCCGTATGACGCTCGTAATCTTGATTCAATTCCTTTCTCTGCTCGACAAATTTACGATCTATGTACAATTTTAGATCAATGAGTGTTTTATCTATGTCTTTTATAATTTCTGACATCTAATTATGCTGTGATGGTATGTGCGTGTAAAAATGGCAGGAATATTTTTACTAGATAATTTTACCAAATAACAAAAATGTAAAACAAGCTCACAAAGATAAAATTTTGTGTTCTAGTAGAATTTTCTCGTACACTTTAAGCAATTAAAGCTTCTTATTTAGTTTTCCAGATTGTTTCCTCTTATTTTTCCACTCCTCAATATTGGCATGATGGCCCGTCAGCAAAATCTTTGGCACTTTGTATTTTTTGCCATTATATTCGATAACTTCTGGTCGCGTATAGACATCCGGACTTGCTATCCTCTCTTCTTCAATAGACAAATCATCTCCCAAAACCCCAGAAATTCTCCTCGTAACAGAATCGATAACAATCATCGCTGGCAATTCCCCACCAGTCAGCGTGTATGGACCAACCGAAACGTCTGTCATCGGAAAAATCTTTTTAATTCTCGCATCAATTCCCTCATACCTTCCGCAGACCAATATGATATCCGTGTATTTTTTCCAAGTCTCTGCGACTTTATTATCAAACTGCTTGCCTGATGGTGAAAAGAAGATAATTTTTACTTTCTTTGTAACTTTGTTGTTTCCTCTATTCTCTATTCTCAATTCTCTATTCTCTATGTGCTCAATCGCCCTCGCAACAGGAAGTGCCTCCATAACCATTCCCGGTCCGCCGCCATACGGCCTATCATCAACCCTTCTTTCGGCATAAGTCATCTCTTTGCCCTCTTTCCCCGGCAAGGCAAAGTCGCGCGGGTTGTAATACTTTATGGAAATGTGGCCATCTTCTTGGGCACGCTTAACTATCGAGGAATGTAGGTATGATTCCAAGCTTTCGGGAAAAAGAGTTATTACGTGGAAAGTCATACTAGTAAATCTATCATAACTAAATATAAAAACGAGCTCTTAAATGGAGCCCATTTTTATTCTAAATTCTAAATTCCAACTTCTATATTTTTAGATCCGCCATAGCCTCGTCAACTGACTTTGACGCCCTTTCTGCCGCTTTCATCGGAGTCGGAGTTGCAGCTGCCGCTGCCATCTCGGCCGAACGGAGTCCGCCGACTGGCTCGTTGATCTTTAGGTTTACACGAGAATTGTTCTTCATGCCCACAACACGGAGCAAGGTGCGAATCGATTTCGCGGTATTGCCTTGGCGACCAATGATTTTGCCCATATCGGCTGCCGATACTTCGAGCGTGAGGAGTACGCCCATCTCATCAACACTGCGATTTATTTTTACATCGTCTGGATTGTCAACTAACGCTTTTATCACATATTCGAGAAACTGCTGATCTGCATTCATGATAGTCATCTATATTTATAATCGTACAGTTCGCTGTACTGCTAGTATTGTAACAAAAAAGAGGTTGCGTGCAAGAACATTAAATAACCAAACACCAATAATCAATAACCAAGGAATACCCAATAACCAACAACGTCACATCTTCGTGGCATATATTGGTTATTCCTTGGTTATTGGTGTTTGGTTATTGGTTATTTCTATAGAAGCAACAGGAACCTCCGCCGTAGGTGCTGGCGTACTTGGTGCCGCTGCTTCCTTAACCTCTTCTTTTTTGATCGGAGATTTCCGAGGTAAAGCGTTCAATTTCTTGCCAGAAATCACCTTGTTGGTAACCAGATAATTGTGAAGCGTGAGCGAAGTTTTGGCACCTTTGGTCATCCAGTATTTGATCTTTTCAACATCCATTTGATCGAGCTTGTTCTTGATCCGCGTATCATACCAGCCCAGATTCTCGAGGTATTTGCCGCTCTTAGGGCCGTTTTTGTGATCGGTCAAAACCACCCGAAAAGTCGGTTCGTGCTTCCTGCCTGTGCGTTGTAACCGGATCATTAACATGAGGATGACATTAGCAGACTTTCGGACATTGTGCAAGAAAAATTCATAAATAACCAATCACCAATAATCAATAACCAAGGAATACCCAATAACCAATAAAGCCACGGAGACGCGCAGTAGTTGGTTATTGGGTATTCCTTGGTTATTGGTGTTTGATTATTGGTTATTTACAATGTTTCTACCAGCACAAAATTGGTTTCCTTGGCAACCCCGAATGGCATACCCGCCACAATGACCACTTTGTCGCCCGCTTTCGCCAACTTGTTTTCTACAGTAATATCGCGAACCATTTTCATGATTTCATCTACTGTCCGGAATGTTGGTGCCACGATCGGATAGCAGCCGAAAAATAGCGAGAGTTTGTTGGCATTTTCCGGCGCGTCAGTGAGAGCCAGAATGTGTTCTGTCGGCCGGTAGCGCGCGAGCATCCGAGCAGTACGACCGGAACGCGTCAGCGCCACGATCAGTTTCGCGCCAATATTGTGCGCGGTACGAACAGCGGATTGCGAGACAATGTCGGTGACGCCGTGAGATTTTTCGTATTCCTCCATGGAAAATCGCGTGTAAACTTCCTTTTCAATGCGATTCGCCACGCGGCTCATGATCTTCACTGCCTCGACTGGATATTCGCCGAGCGAAGTCTCTTCCGAAAGCATGATCGCGTCCGTGCCATCGTATATGGCATTCGCCACATCGGAAATCTCCGCGCGTGTGGGAACTGGACTAGTAACCATCGAAAGCAACATCTGTGTCGCGGTGATCGCTGGTTTGCCTTGATTGTGGCACTTGGTGATAATCTGCTTCTGGAAAAAAGGCACGTCTTCGGCGGGAATTTCGATCGCCAAATCGCCACGAGCGATCATCACGCCATCAGAAGCTTCGATGATCCTGTCAATATCGGCGAGTGCTTCTGGTGTTTCAATCTTGGCTATAATCTGCGCACTGCTTCCAGCTTTTACCAATATTTCCCGCAAACCTCTGATATCCGCAGCTTGGCGCACAAATGACAAAGCCACAAAATCTACTTTGTTCTTGATGCCAAACTCGAGGTCACGCTTGTCCTTTTCAGTCAGGCTATGAATGGAAAGGTTGGCGCCGGGCACATTGACGCCTTTGTGGTTCGCCAAACGGCCACCAACAATGACTTTGGTGACAATTTCATTTCCCTTTACTTCCACAACTTCGAGCTGTTTGGTGCCGTCATGGAGCATGATCTTGCCGCCAACTTTCATTTCCTTCGGCAATTCCCGGTAATTCACAAAAACTTTTTCTTTGTCGCCTTCGATATTTTCCGTGGTTAGCGTGAATATATCGCCAGCATGGAGCATAATGAAACCATTCTTGAATGAACCGATGCGGATTTTCGGTCCACAAAGATCCTGCAGGATTGCCACCGGTTTTTTGATTTTTGGCATAATCAATCGAATAGCATCGACTCGCTTCTGGTGCTCTTCGAAAGAACCATGCGAAAAGTTGAGCCGCATGACATTCATGCCGGCATTCGTAAGCTCAGTCAGTTTTTCCGGACTTTCGGACGCAGGCCCAATCGTGCAGACGATTTTCGTCTTTTTTCCTAGATTCATGCTGGAATATTTTATTTATTTTTTAATAGGCGGATACCGAGAAGGATCGATGGTTCTTTGGAAACAAACGTGGCCGGCGGTATGGTTCCAATTGTCGGTACTGCCGATCGTTGCCGGATATGGAACAGTAACAGAGCCGGAATTATTGTAGCCACCTTTGCCAACATTATTTTGCGAAGGCAAAGCAAAAATAGCACAAAGCTCAAAAGAAGTGTCGCTCTTTGAGAAATTCTTGGAATATTCGTAACTGGATTGGTCAGCCGGGTCGGTCGGTACAATAAACCCGGAAATCGAATCGTTGAGAGCAGTCAAAGCATTGGGCAATTGGCTATTTTGTTGCCAATAACTGGTTATTTGCCACTGAATGTTGGTAAGATCGCTCACTCTTTGTTGGTCGAAACGAAGCGCTCGCTGTTTTGCCGGCGAACCGACAATAGTGAAACCGGCAATTATCGAGGCTATAACCAAAACGATTCCCGTCCAAGAAAATATCCTTTGCCACAAGACTTTTCTGGCGGAATCATTCGCCCTCTCCAGAATGTAATAAGCGAAGATTACCGCCGTAACAACGAGCACAACGATGACTTTGTAAATAAATCGCGCGGTGATTTCGCCATTCAAGAAAGTGTTGAGCAAGTAAACCAAGTCGCCGAGTATCGTCGCAGCCGTGAGAAAGAGCGTGAGGTATATTCTCCAGCGTCTGATCCAGACTTCTTTCTTTTCGGAATTCTTGGCCAAATCTCGCCTGATCAGCCATTCAAGTACATACAAAGTCGGCGTCAGAATGATGAGCAATGATGTCGGCCAGACTATGGAACTAGCGGTGAAGTAGCCGGCAAGAACGTCAGGAAAGGAATAATTGATGCTGGCAAAAGAAAGGTTGATAAGGGCAATAGCGGCCACATATAAGGCTATAGTGGCAGCCAGATGAAGGAAAAAGTCCTTCGGCGTGGTTTTGGTATTCATGCCGGTAGTCTATCACTTTCTCCGGATAATTTGAAACAGAGAAATGCCGCATCCTACAAACCGCCAGTCACGGTGTAATAATAAATTTCAGCAACAATCAAGACAAAAACTAAAATTGCCGCGGCAATAATCAGAGCTCTGGGAGAGTTGTGCTTCATGAAGCGATTATAACACGAAGCGAGGCATTGCGCGCGGTGGGACGATATTAAAACGAAATTGGTCGTAATAAACCTAATATAATGTCAATTATTTTTTAGGGATCATATTCTTCAGTAAACCAATTAGAATATCTGGAGTTATATCAGTTGGATCTGTTGTGTGGATTGTGAGTAATTTTCCATAATCGTTATAAACAAGCCAGTATTCAATATCAGAAGTGGTAGGTGAGATTTGATATGATTTTTCATTAACAAAAGTACCCAACACAACACCATCATTTCCGTTATAAGTGAAATTCTTAACCACTCGCACAGTTTGAACAGTCGACTTTGTTTCAGTTTTTACATAATTGTCAAAAGTATTGTTTATAACTTCATAAAATTGAAGATACTCAGTCCTTGGTCCGAATGAGTCAGTCTTCTGTGCTTGATATTTCCACGCTGTTGAGCTTGAAGAAAAATACGTTCCCATTTGGCTTTCTAGAGAATAGCCTGACGGCACAGAATTTGGTACGAGAAATCCGCTTGGTGGATTAGGTAATTCTGCCGCCTGTCTTTGTGCAATTAATTGATTGTATCTTTGTTCTGCGGCAGTGTTGCTTGTAGTAACTTGTGTCGCAACAGGAACACTTTCTGCTCCGCTATTGGCCGAATTTTGATTTTTGTGAATCATCAAGTAAGCTACACCCCCACCTATTACTAATACTGCAATTACTATTAAAAGTTGAGTAACGAAACCTTTTTGAGAGTTTTTCATACCGAATACTATACCACATTTTGAAAGTGATAATTCACTTCTCGTTATATCGTTTTTGGAGGATAGGTGGTACGCGAGATTAATCTAACAAATTATCATCTTCATTCTTATGCAAATAATTCTTTCTGCTAACAATCTTTTTGCCAAGTCTGCCTTCAATATCAGTCCTCGCCTTGCCAGCAACCTCACCGCCTTCTTTGGCATCTTTATGCATCTTATTAAAATCTTTAGAGTCTCTCCCTTTAGTCAATTTGGTAGTAGTGGCTTCACCAAGCATAGTCAAGATAAGTTCCAGATCTTCCATGTGATCACGTAGATTATTTTCTCTCGACAATGATTTATGCTTCTTGTATTCCTGTGCTGTAAAATCAAACGCGCCCTTATATATTTCATCAGTCAAAATGGCAAATTCTTTACCTTCCTTGAGACCACGATTTTTCCATTCATCCGTAAGAGTATTGCGAACATTGATTCCACGCAATCTCTTGTCAACCCAATCTTTAGGATAACCCTTTCTTTCATAGGTTGCCTTGGCTCGATTCACTGCAAGTTCCGGATCACGAATTTCATCAATTCGTTCTTTGCCAACTTGGGCAAGCCAGAGCTTGAATGGTTCAGCTTTAGGAGAAGGAATCGATTGTATGATACGCAGAAGAACTTCAGTATCAGCCACATCGGTAAGACGCAATTTTCCATCTGGCGCTATCATTTTCAAACCGTTACATTTTGTAACGGTTTCACTTGACCCCTCATCAATCAAGCGTTTTTTCATTACACGCCAATAAACTTGAGGGTTTTCGCTTTTGGTCAGTATTGCAATAACATCAACCACAGAGAAGTACCACTTCTCCGACATATTATCCCAATGTCGGCGAATCTGTTTTCCTTCGAATATAACCAAGTGTCTTTCATTCTCTTCCATGTCTCAATTCTCTCACGTGAAAAAACATTTGCAATATTGACGTCGATAAATATTTTGTGTGTGCGACTCCGCATTTGACCCACCTCTCGCTCTCTAACAAAAAACGCCACAAGAGATATCCTGTGGCGTTCGCGTTTACAAATGAACTCATTATACTGCTCTGCTTTATAGTCCAAGCAGTCGGTAGAATCTGGCGCCGGGTTCTACGAGCAAGAAGTACTCCATTAGCGATCCGTCTCCAGTTATGAGCGTGCTCGTGTCTGTCCAAGTCAGAAGATCCGTAGACACCTGCAGTCGGTATGTGAGATGCCCCGACTGGAACGTGAACCGAATCGCTGGCGCGATTTGGAGTACTGGACCAGCCATCGTTCCCGGCGAACCGACCGTGAGCAACTGTTCCAGAGAATACGCTCCAGCAAGCGAGCGATCGCTCGTCTTCGCGCGCCAACGATAAGTTCCGTTTGCGATCGTCGAAGGCGGCGTGAAGGTAACTATTTCACCATCGTGATTTGAGAATGCATTCCAGCCGGCAAGCGATACCGATTGGTCGAAACGGTAAGCAATGCTCTGGAATCCGTCCGTGCTCAATTCTATGGCCGAGAATAAAGCATCGCTGTGATCGTCACTTGTCGCGCTCACATCGCCGACCTTGAATTGGAATGACACTTTGTTCCCAAAGACCGTTTCTCCGGACAATGGGTCTACTAGCGTCGGCGGTAGTGGCTTTGCGTCAAAGTAGACAGTCCCATTTCCTGCCAAACCTTTGTTGGTATGATTTGGTCCGGCTGAGACGTCGCAATAAGAAGCCATGTTGGTTCCGCCTCCGGTCTGGTAAAAGATTTTGATTCTTCCACCACTACCCGGTCCGGCCGCACTATCTCCATCTCCACCCCTAGCAGAGAGAGGTCCGTTTAAGGATAGAGTATTCGCATCGATCAGAATGCACCCACCGGAACCGCCGCCCGGCGCGTATTGATAACCGGTCTCTTTGCCTTTCATGCCATCACAGTGGATCGCACCATCAATTGTAACTATGTTGCCTACAAACGCGACTCCGCCACCGCCCATTCTGCCTCCCGCCGAACCCATGTCGCAGACGTAGGTATAATAGTCACCAAATGCGTGACCTCCACCTGAGGCATCCCACCATCCATGCGCGCCATTGCCACCGTAGCCGCCGCCGCCCGCATCTGCGAACGAACCAGCTCGACCGCGCGGATCATTTCCGGCGAAATCGCCATTTACGACACCGCCATTTTGGATATCGATCGTGTCGGCATTAAGCCAGAATTTTCCTGAACCGGGGATATTGCTGTCATAAATAACAGGTGAAAGCGTGCCACCTTCTGAAACAACGAGTGACGTCGCTGTCCATGTGCCGAGTATCGAAACGATACCGCCTTGGTTCACACTGATATTCCTCACCGAGTTGGTCAAACCGGTCACTCCAAAGTGACCATGTGCGATCACGATATCTTGCGATACCACGCAATTCGAGGACAAAGTTAGAGTTCCATCCGAGATATTCACTTCTCGGGCGCTGAACACGCCACCAACCTTGATAAGGCCGCTACCTTCGATTTTTACTGTATCGGCGGTTAACGCACCATTCACAGTAAGATCACCGTCATTAGTCAAATACACGATGTTGTATGTGCCACCGTCGAGCGTTGTTTGGTTGCCATTTACGATAAGGTCGTTTGCTTGTGCAAGCGTTGCCGTGTACAAAACGACTAACAGAGATAAGGCGAAAGACGCCTTGTTTCCACAGGAATAGTTACGCATAACTTCTCTTTCTAAGTTTTCATTTTTCAACGAACAAGAGGTGCCTGAAAACCTTTGAACACCTCATGTGATTCCATAGGAATCCGATTCCGCAATGACATTACCACTCGAATAAGGGTGTGTCAACAAACACGATCCCGGGTTCGAAGCTTACAGCTTCGGTACAGGTTTCGATCTTAGACGGGTTCGACCTCGCCTCTCACTCGCTGCCCGCTCGTTCGGACTGGTCACCGCCTCGCGGTCCCTCGCACTGCTCGGGACATCGCTCCGGCGTTCGAATCCTAGACGCAAGCGCCGCAGGGCGCTTGCTTCGCGCGCACAAATAAAAAAGCCGCTTCTTGCGGCTTTTTTATTTGTGCGCGCTGTGGGACGATATTAGAACGGAATTATTGATAAATC
>CAYTUZ010000004.1:0-30769 GCA_964441635.1 uncultured Candidatus Saccharibacteria bacterium | reverse complement strand
CGATCTGGATGCTGGTAATCTGCATGTCTGAAGCACCGGCCTGCACCTTGTAAGCGGCAACATCAGCGGATTGACCCTTGCTGAGCGTTGTGCCATTCGAAGGCGTTGACTGGAGCGAGACTGCGAGAGTACCTGCTACGCCAGGAGTCGTGATGCCCATAGGAGCACCAGTGACTGTGCCTGTCGTGCCAGGATTCGCTGTGCAGGTAAATCCAACCGGGCAAGTAACTGCAACCGGACTGGTAACCGTGCAAGTATAACCTGCTGGGCATGTTGAGCCACCGACGGTAACACTGACACCACCGGCGTTAAGCACACCACGAGTAAGAGGACCAACAAAACCAGTCGAAGGAAGACCCTTCGCTGCTTGGAACTGCATTACAGCAGTCTTGGTCTGTGAACCAAAGTAACCTTTGGCCGCAGCACCGGACTGGACTGACGGGATGCTGTATCCGTTGGCGATGAGCCAAGTCTGAAGAGTGCTAACGTCAGTGCCTCGTGAGCCAACTGTCAAGTTGGTGTTGAAGGCATAACCTTGCGCACCGGCAACTGTGGCGAGTGCCAACACGGCAATGCCAGTCACCATAAGAATTCTTTTCATACGTATGATTTGAATAATTAACGCGCTTCTTCTTTTTACTAATAATGTAGAAGAATTAACGCGATCTAACTGATAAATAAACTGACAAATAATATTCTGATTCAAGCAGATAACGCGATTCGACCGCAATTACATGCTTGTTACAAAACATTATGACATACAAGCAAAACCGAACGCAAAGCTACTTGTGGATAACATTACCATACTATGGCTTTTTCGGCATAAAGTCAAGCAGAAAGCGAGTACCGGCTCCAACGCCTTTCGCCCTCCTTTCTGACTATACCTTTACCCACAAGTTCGATCAATTCGCGTTGAATCGTCTTCTCACTGCAATCCCTCATAACCTTGGAAAAGTCCTTTATTGTCAAGTTGCCTTGCCCTTTTAGAATTTCCAAAATATTCCTCTGTCTTTGTTCCTTTTTTTGCTGCATATCGCCATGTCCTTGATTAACACCCACCATTTCAGGTTTTTTTACACTACTAACACTATTAGCAGTTCTTTCGTCCGGCCGAAAACCACTGCTAAAAAGATCTGGTGTCTTAAAAAATTTATCTGAAAGAACAAGACCAGCGCTCTCTGCACTCTCCGCCAAACGATCTCGCAATAATCCCAAAACCTGATCTATTTCCCGCACCAGAATGGTGTGATTCATGACTGAAATGAGGTTCGAAATCCTTGCGACATTCAGAAGCGAAATCGTCTCCAATGCTGAAGAAAAGAGTGATTGGATGACAGAACTACGATCTACTGGCATAGAGCTCGAAGCTGTAAAGGACGAATTCATCAATTCCATACCGCGATCGCGCAGTTCCCACTTCATCGGTTCATCGTCATTTAGAAGTCCGGACACTAGATAAAGCGCAGCGGTTATTTTTTCTGTCTTTTTGAAAATATACAGCAAATATTCCTCTGCACTAAAAAAACCAAGCGATTTCCAGCTTAACGGATCGTTAAAAGACGAATTATTTTGACTGCTATTTTTGTCCATTAGTTTAATATGCTTTGTCTTTTACTATTTCTATATATGTCCCATATAATACTCACCGAAATTCCTGTCTTATAATGTCTTTAACATGTCTATTATAAGCATAAAAATGCAATGCGCAAGCGTGTATAAGATAATTTCGTGCGATGTGTTATCATTATTCAATAACACAAACTTATGGCTAAGAAAAAAGAAAATGAGTTGACAGAAAGAGTTAAATTTTGGCACGAAATCAAGACCGAGACTGCTCAAGCAATCCTCGCGGTTTTTGCTTTTATTCTGGCAGTACTTTCGATCATGGCGGCGTTCGGCAAAGCTGGACGTTTGGGTGATTATCTATTTGTATTGCTTTACCAATTATTCGGTCTTGGCTACTATTTGATCCCAGCAAGTCTCACCATGTTGTCAATTGCCTTTCTCCGCGGCATAAAAAAACAAATCGAAATTTCCAAGATCGTAGCCTTACTGGTTTTTTTCATTGCCGGCTTGGGACTTATTCATGTGACCAGCCCCGGTGCCGGCGGCTCGGCCGGACGTTTGGTTGCCTCACCTTTTATTTACACTATCGACGTTTGGGCGACAGCCGTTCTCCTGATCGCCTTGGTTGTTATCTCATTATTTATCGTCTTTGAAGCGCATTTTACCTTAGGCCAACTCGCCTTCTGGCGCTGGTTCAAAAAGCAAGAAGTGGAAGAAGACGATTTACGAAAACACGCTAAAGATGCAAGCAATATCGATGACGAGGAAGAAGCCAAGGTCAATCTAGCAATTGCCGAAGCAGAGAAGAGCCAAGGAAAAGCCGGCATCGACTCTATTCGAGCAAAAGCTGAAGCCAAAAAAGGACAGACAGACTTTGGTGAAGATAGCGGCATGTTCGCACCAGCAGTACAGATGCCACTTTCTAGGCCCTTCAACCCGCCGCCGCTTTCACTTCTCGAGAAAGATCGTGGCAAACCCGAAACCGGTGACATCAAGGCCAATGCCAATATCATCAAGCGCACTTTGCAGAATTTCGGCATAACCGTAGAAATGGATGAGATCTCAATCGGACCTTCAGTGACCAGATATGCTCTGAAACCGGCCGAGGGTGTGAAGCTCTCGCGCATCATCGCCTTGAACAATGACCTTGCCCTTGCCCTCGCCGCTCACCCTATACGTATCGAAGCGCCCATCCCCGGCAAATCGCTGGTCGGTATCGAAGTGCCCAACACTGCAAAGACAACTGTCGGTCTTGCAACCTTGCTCGCCTCCGCAGAATACCAAGATTCCGATAAGCCCTTGTTTACTTCTTTGGGCAAGGACATTACCGGCCGCGCGCATTTTTGCAATCTGGGCAAAGCGCCTCACATGCTCATCGCTGGCGCTACTGGCTCGGGCAAGTCCGTCACGATTCACGCTATCATCACCTCCCTATTGTTCCGCAATTCGCCGGAAAATCTAAAGTTCATCATGATCGATCCCAAGCGTGTGGAGCTCACCCTTTACAACAAAATCCCACATCTCTTGACACCAGTCATTACTGATGCCAAAAAAGCTATTTTGGCCTTGAAGTGGGCAGCAAAAGAAATGAGTCGCCGTTACGATATCTTGGAAAAGAATTCTGCTCGAGATATCGATTCTTATCATCGAAACATCTTATTGCCAGCGCTTGAGAAGGTAAAAGCAACAAAGAAGAAAGCAGGTGATGATCTGCCAGAAAACCTCCCGGAAACCATGCCTTTTATTGTGATTGTGATCGATGAACTCGCTGACATCATGCAGTCTTACCCGCGGGAATTGGAGTCAGCAATTGTCCGACTCGCTCAAATGAGTCGCGCGACCGGCATACACCTCATCTTGTCGACACAGAGGCCTAGCGTGAATGTCATCACCGGCCTCATCAAAGCCAACATTCCCACGCGTGTCGCTCTACAAGTCGCCTCACAGATCGATTCGCGGACTATTCTCGACCAGACTGGTGCGGAAAAGCTCTTGGGCGCTGGTGACATGCTCTACCTCGGCGGCGAAATGGCAAAGCCAGTGCGCCTGCAATCGGCTTTTATCGGCGAAGCAGAAGTCAAAGGTGTCGCCAAATATTTGAAGGATGAATATCGCGATGAAATCATGAATGAAATCAATCTGAATCCGGGTGAAGCTGGTAGTGACGCGGCTTTCAAGGCTGCTGTGGGCCCCGGAATAGACTTGGAAAGCGAGAGTCTGAATGATGTCGAGGAAGACGAGCTCTACGAAGACGTGCGTGCCGAAGTTATGGCGTCGCGTAAGGCTTCGACGTCTTATATACAAAGAAGATTTGGCATCGGCTATTCCCGCGCGGCAAAACTCATGGACACGCTCGAAGGACATGGTATCATCGGCCCAGCAAATGGCTCGAAGCCGCGCGATGTGATAGGCGCCACCGAATCTGATTCCACTCTGCCACCGACTCCAGAGGCCAAAGATTTGATCGGCTAGAAATTCCTAGCCAATAGCGGTAGACTCGGTATATGCCATATACCAGAACGACTGCAAGAACATTGATCCGGTACTTTTTCATCTTGATTGTTGCCGTATTGATCGTTACATACGCCGTGTTGCGCTCAATAAACTACACACGCGGTCCAGCAGTCGACATAGCATTTCCACGAAATGGAGAAGCGACTTCATCGCCTATTGTGGAAATTTATGGTCGAGCCGAACGTGCAAGTAGTATAACCATCGATGGTCGTCTGATAACTGTGGATGAAGATGGCAATTTCAGCGAAGTATTGGTTGTATTTCCCGGCGTGAATGTAGTCTCCTTTGAAGCGCGTGATCAATTTGGTAGAGCAACAAAAAAACAAATTTCGCTTTTCGGCCAGAATTGAATGCCCATTTCAACAGGAACACGCTCTGAATATTTTTTCAATCTATCATTTTTCATTCTTTCAATCTAAAATGAGCTTGCACCATTATTATCACAACAATTATTATGCCTAAAAAAATTAGCGACAAAGCCGAAGAAAGCGAAGTGTCCGAACAAAAAGTCGGAGAAATCGCCGAAGCGCGCCGCGTCAAATCCGTAGAAGGGATCCGTGACGCTCTCGACGCCATCCGCACCAAGTTTGGCGATGAAGCCATCATGAAACTCGGCGAAAAACCCAAGGTCAATGTTGGCGCGATACCCACAGGTTCGCTCGGCCTCGACTGGGCACTTGGCATCGGCGGCTTCCCGCGAGGCCGCATCGTCGAAATCTTCGGCCCAGAATCGTCCGGCAAGACAACTCTCGCTTTACATGCCGTAGCCGAAGCGCAAAAGCTTGGCGGAGTCTGCGCCTATATCGACGCCGAGCATGCCATGGACCCCGAGTATTCCAAAAAAATCGGCGTCAAAATCGACGATCTGCTCATTTCCCAGCCAGACACCGGCGAACAAGCCCTAGAAATAGTCGAGAGTCTAGTCCGGACCGGTAAAATGGACATCATCGTTATCGACTCCGTCGCCGCGCTCACACCCAAGGCGGAAATCGAAGGTGATATGGGCGCGCACCATATCGGCACGCAAGCGCGGCTAATGTCCCAAGCTTTGCGCAAATTGACTGCTATCGTTGCCAAGTCAAAGACAGTAATCATCTTCATCAATCAGATCCGCATGCAGATCGGCGTGATGTTCGGCAATCCGGAAACCACACCCGGCGGCAAAGCTCTCAAATTCTATGCTTCAGTTCGTCTCGATATTCGCCGCATCGCCCAGATCAAAAAAGGCGAAGAAGTCATGGGTGGCCGAGTGCGCGTCAAAGTCGTAAAAAATAAAGTTGCGGCGCCATTCAAGCAAACAGAATTCGACCTCATGTACAACGAAGGTATTTCCCATGAAGGCGAGATTATTGCCCTTGGCGAAAAGTTCGCTATACTTACCAAAAGTGGCTCGAGTTACGCCTTTGGCGAAGAAAAGCTCGGCCGAGGTTACGATGCCACGCGACAATTTCTGAAAGAAAATATCAAAGTCCGGGATGAAATTCTGGCGAAAATACGCGAGAAACTGAATGAGCAATAAAATATCGCGCATGAATCCAGCAAAAACCCCGCACACGGGGTTTTTGCTTTTTATCCCAAACCATGTAGAATGGCTTTTATGTCATTACTCGAATACAACGAAGTCACCGAGAAGAAATTCATCGTCCTAGACGGTCAACCTTATGAAGTCATTACTTCGCACGTTTTCCGTAAACAACAGAGAAAGCCGGTAAATGCAACCAAACTCAAGAACCTTATGACTGGCAAAGTCACCGAATATTCATTCCACGTCTCCGAGAAAGTCGAGCAAGCCGAAATAGAGACTCGTGAACTCAAATATCTCTATAACAGTCGCGGCGAATGGTGGTTCGCTGATCCGACAGATCCCGCCAAGCGTTTTAGCGTCAAAGAAGAAACTGTTGGGCCACAAGGAAAGTTCCTGAAACCAAACACGGTTGTCACCCAGCTTCTATTCAAGGACAATCCCATGAGCTTTGAATTCCCTATTATGGCCGAACTCAAAGTCACCGACGCACCTCCCGGCATCAAGGGCGACACGGCCACTGGCGGCCAAAAAACTATCACCGTCGAAACCGGCGCAACTATTAGCGCACCATTATTTGTAAATACTGGCGACGTGATCCGGATCAATACCGAAACCGGAGAGTACAAAGAAAGAGTTTAGTTTTTACCTCGCCACGTACGGCAAGAGTCCCATGAATCTCGCACGCTTCACTGCTGTTGCGAGCTGGCGCTGATATTTCGCGGAAATTCCCGTGCGCTCGCGGTTCAAAATGCGACCGTGAGGATTCAAGAACTTCTTCAGGACTTCTGTATCCTTGTAGTCTATATACTTGATATTATGCTGGCTGAAGTAGCATTTCTTTTTCATGATGATACTTATTAATTTTTAAAACGGAATGTCGTCTGGGTTTATTGTTTCTTGCGGATAATCGATCTTCTCACCGGAATCAGGGGCTCCAGTCGAAGGTGCGCTTTCTTCATTCTTGGCCTCACTCACACCCGCCGCGCTACTTGAACTATTTGATGGTGCCGAACTGCCGGCTGCCTTGGGGCCAAACTGGATATTATCTGCGACAATTTCTGTGCGATAGCGTTTCTGACCGTCAGGACCATCCCAAGAACGGTTTTGGATCCGACCTTCGACCAAAACAGTCTGGCCTTTTTTCAAATACTGTCCGGCGAGTTCACCGAGCTTGCCGAAAGCGACAATATTGTGGAATTCGGCAATTTCTTGTTTGATGCCGTCTTTGTCTTTGTAAATGCGATTGCAGCCAATCGACGCATTGAAGACTTTACTGCCAGAAGGCAAAGCTTTTAATTCTGGTTCGCGAGTGAGGTTGCCAATGAGAAATGCTTTGTTTAGATACATATTGATGACTTATTTATTTATAATTAAACTGCCTCACCAACCATTGCATCAATACTTTTATCCATTTCTTCCTTGGAAGCCGGAGCAGTCGGAGTTTCAATCTTCACTACGGCGGCAGGTCGTGATTCGCTAACTTCTGTTTTGGCAGAAAAAGAAGCGGCGATGGCAGAGGCATGCTTGCCGAGATATGTATTTTCGCGCACAGTCGAGATGAGAAGCATGCGCAAGACCGATGGGTGCTTTTCGAAAAGTTTTTTGACAGCTTCAACCTTATCGGCAGCAGCTTCGAACTTTACCCAGCCGAAATACGCTTCATCACACTTCTCATACGAACCTGATACCGTCTTTTTGCGCATGGTATAGGCCAAATGCTCGCGATGAGGCATTTCCTCCGCGATAACTACGGCTTCTCCGGCTTCCGCAAGGTAGCCTTTTAGCGCGGACACTTCCCCCTCGAGCTTTTCTTCGACTATCGACGGCGCAATCAGATAACTTATCTCATAGACCGGTATACGGTCATTATTCTTAGTTTCTTCCATGTTTTTGCGACCAGTGGCCGAGGAGATATTCCTCGGATCCCCATTTGGTATCGTGCCAAATGCGGGAACTAATCGCGATTAACTTGTAATGAAGAAACCTTATCACGACCTTTGGCCTGTTGCAAGGCTAGAGGCAATTTGAATTGTATCAAATAGTTATGAAAAAATGCTGAATTTTTGATAAAAAAAGTATGAAGATTTTTCTCCGCCTGCAAGAGAACACATGTCCTTTATTTCAAAAAATGGAAACTTCCTGCTTTTCTAACGTGAATCAATCCTCAATTTTTTGAAATAAAGGACACGTGTTCTCTTGCAGGCGGACAGTGGTTATTATCTCGCGCGGTCGGCAAGGAAAATCACTCCTTCCAATTCCAAAAATTGAGATAAACTATAAATTAGCTTGGCAGGAAGTTTCCATTTTTGGAATTGGAAGGAGTGCTTTTCCTTGCCGACCATGTGATCAATCATGCAACCCGAAAAAGAGTTTGGCATTCAAAAGCAGTTGGTCAGCAACTTTTTCTTCATCCTCGCCACGAATCCGAGCGATAGCTTTCACGACTTCCACAACATATGCCGGCTCATTGCGTTTGCCGCGAAATGGCGCTGGTGCGACAAAAGGACAGTCGGTCTCGGACATTAGACGGTCTATCGGCGCATATTTAACCAATTCATCGTAATCGCGCGTGAAAGTGAGCACACCCGTAAAAGAAACTGTGCAATTCAAGTCCAAAACATCCTTCAAGTCTTCAATAGTTCCAGCAAAAAAATGGAAATTTGCCCGAACCTTTGCTGTAGTCTTCAATATTTCAATCGCTTCTTGGTAAGCATTTTTACCATTCTTGCCACTTCTAACATGCAGCATTAGTGGCTTATTGACCTGATTGGCAAGATTAATTTGCTCAATGAAAAGCGATTTTTGTTTTGGAATATCTTCCTGCTTGGAATGGAAATAATCGAGGCCACATTCTCCTATTGCCACAACCTTTGAGTGCTTTGCCAATTCTTCCAAGCCGGAAAAGGTTTTGTCACCTGCTTGTTCTGTCGGATGAATACCGACGGTTACCCACATGTTCTCGTGGTTTTTTGCCAATTCCAGCGCGGATTTTGAAGATTCAACATCTGTGCCAACGCAAATCATCGCGACACCAGCATCATTTGCACGTTTGATAGCTTCTTCGCGGTCAGCATCATATTCTGGAAAATTGACATGGCCGTGAATATCTATGAATTTGATTTCTTTTGACACTAGCATAGGTATTAGTGTAACCTATTTATGGCACAGTACATAACAAAGGAGTAATAATGTTTGATGCTTTCACAAAAAGAGATCTTCTAGTTATTCTAATTTCCATAGCCTGCTTGGTCGCCGCATCGATTTGGCGTCAAATCTGCATCTACCGACCGAGAAGAAGCATGGCAATCCAGATTCTCCGTCAGGAATGGCTAGACGCCAAGGCCCAGCGGGAATCATGGCGCGAGTGGCACTTCTCGGATTACAATTTTCATAACCCAGAATATGAAAAACTCTGGCGTGAAGAAATTGAAGCCGAGAATTCCTATCTCACCTCGATCGGCGGCGGTCCGAAGCCGAGCGCCGAAGAGTATTTGGAAGAAAAAACCGAGTTTGGAATCAGTCGAATCTAAAACTCTCCAAACTAACCAGACACGTATTTGTTTGACACGCAGCAGCTCTCTCACAGAGCTGCTTTTAATTCTCACCTCCTAATTATTTTCTCACAAACAACGGACTCTCCGGCATTTTATTTTCTGCGATACATTGCTCGATTTTTTCTGATGTTTCTGGCAAAACTGCTTTCAAAGTAAGGGCGATGTTGGCAAGTTTTTTTACTAGGTCGGCAATCAATTCTTGGCCTTTTTTGGCGTCAGTCTTTACCAGCTTGAATGGCTGCTCCTTTTGAATGATTTGATCAGCCTCTTGGATTTGATTCCAGATCTGATCGCAAAATTTCTTCAAGTCATATGTTTCAATAGCTTCTCCATACCACGGTCCGACCTTGGGTTTACAATCAACCGGACTCGCAAGATTTTCTTGCGCCATCTTCATGACTCTAGAAACCAAGTTGCCAAGACCGTTTGCCAAATGTGCATTATAGGCGTCCTTGAATTGAACCGCCGAAAATGGACTGTCTTCAAAAGGACTTAATTCTCGAGCGAGAAAGTATCGTAATGCGTCGGTTCCATATTCGTTTACGATTTCAAAAGGATCAACAGTGTTGCCTAACGACTTGGACATTTTGATGCCGCCTTCGCCAGTAATAAAGCCTTCGGCAATAATAGTTTTTGAAACCGGTAATTCCGCGGCCATGAGCATAGCCTGCCACATCGCAGACTGTTGACGCAGGTTGTCTTTGCCACAATATTGAACCATGCCACCGGAGTCTTCACACCATTTTTTAAATTCACCCATACGGTCAGGCCAGCCGACTGCAGAAATATAGTTGACCAACGCGTCAAACCAAACATACATGACTTGGGTGTTGTCATCTGGCACCGGTATTCCCCAAGGCATCTTGCTAGCCAATCTTGAGATGCTAAAGTCTTCCAGCCCTCTTTCCACAAAAGCTCTGATTTCATTTTGCCGTGTGCTCGGAATTACAAAATGAGGATTTTTTGAATACAAATCCAAAAGCTTATCCTTGAACGCGCTCCATTTGAAGAAATAATTCTCCTCTTCGATGATCTCTATTTCCTGCAGAGGATGCAGTGGACACTTGCCATCGACAAGTTCCGAGTCGGTCTTCTCCAATTCACAACCAACACAATATTTGATGGAGTAATTCTTCTTGTAGATGAAACCGTTCTTTTTGACAATTTTCCAGAATTCCTGCGCGGCCTTCACGTGATGCGGATCCGTAGTCCGGGTAAAAGTTATCTCTGGCATAATTCCCAAAGCCGGTATTAGTTTCTTGAACTTCTCGGCGTATTCGTCAACGTAAGCTTGGGTTTCTATGCCACGAGTTTGCGCATTCCTGTAGATTTTTAGGCCATGTTCGTCAGTGCCGGTGTTAAAAAAGACTTCATAACCAGCCAATTTCTTGGCACGGACGATAATATCGGCACGGACAAGTTCCATAGCAAAACCGATATGTGGACTGGAATTCACATACGGCAATGTGGTGGTGAGATAAAAAAGCTTCTTCATTTGAGCCTAGTTTACACGGAAAAAGCAGATTTACCAAACTTATCCATTCAATAATGTGCGCGTCCTCGGCGAATCTTTTTCCGCCTTTTTATCCTTTTCAATGTCGCTCACATATTCGAGTAATGCCGCCGACAAAGGCACCGCGATGATTGCGCCCAAAATTCCCGCCATTTTCGCACCGATAACCAAAGCCAAGATAACTACTATAGGATTGATGCCGACGATTTTGCGCACAACCAAAGGATAGAAAATCTGGCTTTCAACTTGGTATATGACTATGTACAAAGCCAAAAGCAATGTTCCAGTTCCGATGCCTTTGTCAGTAAAAGCAACCAGAAGAGCTGGAATGGAAGAAATAATCGGACCAAAAACCGGAATGATCTCGAAGAGTCCAGCTAACACCGATAATGCTAGTGCATAAGGTATACCAACAAGTTTTAGTGTGAGATAGACCAATAAGCCGACGATGATCCCCAAAACAACTTGTCCTTGCAACCAAAATCCTATCTTTCTCTGCGATCTTTTCCATAGACCGATGATATAGTCGTGTTTTTTCACCGGCGTAACGATACGCAAGAAATCATCAACTCCTTCTTCTTGAACAGAAAAATAAAATGCCAAAACAATTATAAGAAGAAAGCTTAAGGCGCCGCCAAAGAGAAAACTTGCGGTACGGAATGCGCCAGCGCTGGTACCGATGATAAACGTTTGCAGACTGTTTACAAAATCGGCTATCGATAAAGTTTGATCCGTAAACATTTGTGAGGCTGAACCAAGATTGACACCGATACTGTGTATTGGGCTCCATAGATCATCCAAGGAGATCGTGCTAGGCAACGATGAGAGGAAATTGCCCACATCACTAACTACCATCGGCAAGAAGTAGACTAGAATGCCCGCGAGAAGAGCGATCAAGGTGATGTAGAGCAAGATGACCGAAAGCAAGCGCGGAAAATGGAAATAATGCTTCAGTCTTCGAACAATTGGTTCGATAGATGATGCGATAACCACCGCGGCAAGAACGATCATTACAATGTCAAAAAAATAATATAAAGCGAGGATAAGTCCAGCAACCAAAAAGAAACGTACGATAGTACCCGTGCTTACAGAAATTCTGTTACCACCCAATAGTTCCGGCATGGCTTTTAGTATAGCGCTAAAATATCAAAATTTGAAATAAGGCCTGAAGACAGTTTCATCCTTGAATTTGCCAACGATTGCCATGTTCAAGCTTTCATTGACAAAGATTTCTTGCGCCATTTTTTGGATTTGTTGCGCAGTGACATTTTGCACCTTGGCGATCAATTCTTCCGGCGATTCAACTGCCCTTTTCAGCACTTCCTGAAAGCCACAGAATTCCGCGCGAGCTTCGGAAGTTTCTAGGCCAAGCATGGTCGTGCCAGCAATATAATCTTTGACTTTCTTCAATTCTGCTTCACCCACCATCTCCTCTTTGAGGCGAAGGCATTCGTCCAAAATACCCCTAATGCCTTCTTCAGTCCGCGAATTGTCCACGCCGGCGGCAATGGTCAGGTCACCGTGGTCGGTATAGGCTTCATGCGTCGCGCCGATGTAATAGCAAATACCCAGTTCATCACGCATTTTGGCGAAGAGCCGCGAACTCATGCCGCCGCCAAGCAACGTCGAGAGTGCCAGCATGACCGGAATCCGGTCATCAAACAGAGAAAAAGTCCTGACACCTATCACCAAATGCGTCTGGTCGGTATCTTTCCAAACGGTTTTGACCGCCTGCACTTTTTGAACTTCCTTGACGGCAATTTTGCCTTTGGCTTCTGCATCAGAGACTTTTGAAAAAGCTTTTTCGACCATAGCTACGCTTTCCTTTTCATCGATATTTCCAGCGACAATAACTGTAGTTGTACTGCTCAAATAATGCTCTGCGCGATATTTTATAAGCTTTTCACGATTGAATGAGCGCACGTGAGCTTCGCTTCCGAGAACACTCCAACCCGCAGGCTGGTCGCCAAAAAGCAATGCCGAAAATTCTTCTTGGACTTTGCGTTGAGGCAAATCATTGTACATTCGGATCTCTTCGATAATCACGCCTTTTTCTTTTTCTATTTCCTGCTCTGGAAAAAGCGGGTTCAAATACATATCGGAAACAATGTCTAGAATAGTATCGAAATGTTTTTTGTCGGCTTTGGCGTAGTAGCCGGTCATTTCTTGTGAAGTGAAAGCGTTGTAGTTTGCGCCGATCGAGTCCAATTCTCGGGAAATATCGATGGCTTTTGGCCGCTGCGGCGTGCCTTTGAATACCATATGTTCTAGGAAATGCGAAAGGCCGTTGATTTCTTTGCTTTCATACTTCGAACCGGCTTCGACCATAACGAGAACCGTTACAGAAGGATTGTCGATCATTGGCACAGTAATGACTCGCAAGCCGTTTTTGAGAGTAGTTTTCTTGAACTGCATTACAGTAATCTAACAAATAATTTCTAATTAACCTAATTGACCTAATTTCTAATAAAATTCCAAGGTCTAATTGGCAATTTTGATATAATTTATTAGATCGCTTTCAGCTATGCGCTCCTGCTTGCCACTATCACGATCACGTACTGTCACACCACTGCCCTTTTCTATAGTCTCAAAATCAACCGTCACACAGTATGGTGTGCCGATTTCATCTTGGCGGCGATAGCGTTTGCCGATATTGCCATTATCGTCAAAGGTCGCTGCAGGAATTTCCTTTTTAATCATTTTGAAGATTTCCTTGGCTTTTTCCACTAGTTGCGGCTTATTCTTTAATAAAGGAAAGACTGCGACCTTATAAGGCGCAATCGCTGGTGATAATTTCAAGTAAATTCTCTTTTCTCCGCCAAGTTCATCTTCGGTATAAGCATCTGAAAGAATTGCCAAGACTGTGCGATCCAAACCAAAAGAAGGTTCAATCACGTGCGGGATAAATCGTTCTTTGGTTTCTTCATCATAGTACGAAAGGTCGACCTTACTAAATTCCGAATGTTTTTTCAAATCAAAATCTGTGCGGTATGCCAAACCATATAGCTCTTTTTTGCCAAAAGGAAAATCAAATTCAAAATCGACGGTGCGCTTGGAATAATGTGCACGTTCGCCATCGGACACTTCCAATTCATGGACTTTGTTAGAATCCAAACCGATATCGGCCATAAATGCTTTCATTTCATCTTTCAAATGATCAAAGTGTCTTTGCCATCCAAGGTCGCTCGCATCTTTTGGCGGTTTTATGAAATATTCGATCTCCATTTGCTCAAATTCGCGCGAACGAAAAAGAAAGTCTCGCGGCGCAATTTCATTACGGAATGCCTTGCCGATCTGTGCCATACCAAAAGGCAGATTCGGATGGAAAGAATCCATGATGTTCTTAAAATTTACAAACATGCCTTGGGCAGTTTCAGGTCTCAAATATGAAATCGATGTCGCGTCTTCGACGGCACCAACATGCGTTTTGAACATCATGTTAAATTGCCGAACTTCGCCGAATGAACCGCCACAATCTGGGCATTTTTTTGGATCCTCGAGCTGGTCTAGACGGAAACGATGCTGGCATTTTTTGCATTCAACCAAAGGGTCGGCAAAACCAGCAGCGTGTCCAGAAGCTTCCCAAGTTTTTTGATTCATCAAAATTGCCGCGTCAAAACGATACATGTCATTTCTTCCGCGGACAAATCGATTCCACCAGATGTTTTTGATATTATCCTTGAGTTCAAGGCCTAGTGGTCCATAATCCCACATTCCCGCCAAACCACCGTATATTTCAGAGCCCTGATAGATAAAGCCGCGCCGTTTGCAGAGCGAGACGATTTTTTCCATGAGTTCTTCATTTTTTACCATGAGCGTATTCTAGCCGATAATATCGCCACTTGCACGCCTTAATATTTACTGTGTCACCGTCTCATCACCCACCTTATAAGTCGAGTCAGTGCTATAACGCGTGGTCAAAAAGCTTTGCTTGGCACCAAGAGCCGCGCCGGTAAAATCATCGGTAGCTGTCAAGGTCGCGTCGTTAACCAAAGTCGGAATAGTGCCAACTTGATTTACATTCGGCTCGAAAGATATCTGGAAAGCTACGGTCTTCCTGTTGCCGGAAACAGCCGTGTATGTGCCGACGGTGCCAGCATTCCAAGTCACCATGCCGGTTTTGCTGTCATAGCTCACATCTTCACTTGCGGGATTAACCGCACTGAGCCATTTGACCGAGGGCGGCAGGATCGCTGTCACTTGTGCCTTATCCAAAGTGTTCGCGGTATTGTCGATAGACCAGACGATCGTATATGTCGTCTTCTGGTCAGCTTTGGGCGGAATGGGACCGTTATTATTAAAATCACTACTCGAACGCAAAACCGTTCCGGAAAGCGACGCCGAGGAAGAAATGCGATCATTTCTCACGATAATTGAAGACAAAGAACCAGATACGCCGGTTTCTTGGGTGCGATCGCCTTTGACGTTGACTGTGAAAGTTAGCATCGGGTTTACGACCGGCCTTGACTGTGTCGACAGATCACGTGGCGTTACCGTGAAAGAAACGCTACCGCTTTCGCCGGCGCCAACCGAAGCCAGCTTGGGATTATTTTGCGAATTCCAAACGATTTGGTCCGCGGAAGATTGGAAATAGCCGTCAGCGGGTTGGACAAGAGTCCGGTCATAGGCGGAACCGCCAAGTTTGACATCGATTTCTGCGTTAGAAATCGCTGTGGGCAAATTATTGAACCACGAAACTACGACCTGTACCGGCTGGTTAAAATTGGCGGTGCCATCACCGTTACTCTGTTTGCCATCGAGCGAAATCGCCATAGTCATGAAGGATTTTTGGAGCGAAATATCTTGCTCCGCTGACATAAATTCCGTGCCGATAACGCTAGGGTTCGTCGCACTGGCCGAGCCAACGCTCGCATGGAAAACTCGAGTGTCTTGATTTTCGCCAGTTAGTTTGCCGTGAACCGTGATTTTGCGGTCACCGCCGGGCGGAATATCGCCGAGCCGCCAAGTCGCTTTGTCAGGCAAAGGTTGCTGTGTGGAAGAAATATAAGCAAAGCCAAAAGGATACGTCGCCGCCAAGAGAACATTCTTGAGACTGTCACTAGAATTGGATTTGACATCGAAGGTCAGATCAAATTCTTGGCCGGAAGTGATTTCCTTGAAAGATGAAACCGTGAGATTGATCGGCGAGGAATTGATGAGCACATCATAGGTCTGCTCTTTGGTAAAGGCAGACGAAGAACCTTTTACGTCATAGTCAACATCCACAGTTATGGTCTTCTGGATATTCTGCTCGCCAAAAATCACGGCCGAAACAGTTTTGTGCACGCTGCTGCCAGCCGGAATGTCACCCAACGTTTCTTGATATTGGTTTAGTGGAACAGGGGGGTTTGCGACACTCGTCGCCCCGACAGGAAAGTTCACTGTCAAGCTAGCTTGTTGTAAGTCGACTGTGTTGTTGTTGGTAACCACAATCTCAAAAGTGACAGGTGTTCCGCCGGGAATAGAAACCGGACCATTTATGGCAATGCCGATATTGTTAGCGGAAATCAGGTTGGAACCATTCAAAAACAGGTATGCGCCGATTCCGACAGCAATGATGCAGAAGATTATTGAACCAACAAGCAATTTGGTGAAAAATGTCATGGAATGATCTTTATGTGGCGGCGTAATTTCTTCATCCGTCTCTGGCGGGCGTTGCCACGCGGTCTGCACGCCAGAATTTATGCCGTCAACGCGCAATCTTCGCCTAGTGCGCACGTCAGGCGCGTTTCGCGAGTAAAGCGAACTATTTAGTTCGTCAATCCGGCTTTTGTCTTCTTCGGGAGGCACCGGTATATTCTACCATACAGTATATTTTTACAAATGTGACTCCCTTAGCGCTTTATTGATATGTCTATTCAATATCGCTTTTTTATCTTTCAATTTACCCAGCAATTCCTTTGCAAATTCATCCGACTGTAGATATCCGTTCAATTCCCTATCATCGCCGATATAACCTAGCCGATAGAGCATCCGCGCGACCAAAAGCGATTCCAGCGTTTCGAGCTGATCTTTTGTGAGATCAGGATTGTTCCCTAGGAATTGAACGCCGCCAAAAATAGAGTCAAACAATTCTGGGTGTGCACTTTCACCTTGAAGCAATCGTTTGAGTAATAAAGCGATACGCGCAATTAATTCTTTCACAATTACGGTCACGGCATCAAACATGGGTTCCTCACCCACGATCGGCCCCTCGGGCGCGGACGGAAGAGCCCTCGGAGCCGTCTTTTCTCGGCGCCCTTCTTTGTGAGCTGCAAAATTTAAGTTTCGGGGCGCCTGCGAAGAGGGTTCGTCACCCATGTTTGATGCCGTGACCTCGATAACATTCGTGAAATTCAATTTACATGCATCCGTCAGCCGCCAAAATTCCCTGCCTTTGACGAAGGAAAATTGCCCGAAGGAATATTCACGCGTCGAATAACGCAGTTTCGATTTCTCCAGCCGGATGCCTTGTGCAATCGCTAGGACTAGGCCCAATTCTCTGGTAAAAATCGAGAGGAGTTTCCCCGCTTCGCCGCGCGGCTCCGAGCCAATAATGAAACCGTCAGTCGTAACTACCGTATAAGACATGGAATTTGGAATTGAGAATTGAGAATTTAGATTAAATCGCAATCTTCATAGTTAGATCTCCTATAACAACCATCACTGCCAACTGCAGATCATTTTCAAACGTAATATCTTGGAGCAATGTTGCTTTTGCGAGTTCATTCTGGAATTTTTCTACAAATTCTTTTGCTTTGGCGTCAGCTTCAACTTTCAAAATAATGCGGTCATTCACAGTAAAACCTTTTTCTTTGCGCAAATCTTGGATGGCACGAATAAGTTCGCGCAGTCCGCCTTCTTCTTTGAGTTCCGGTGTAAGTGTCGTGTCGATCTCGACATCCCGACCGAGTGACAAATCGAAAACGACTTCTTTGACATTGACTTCATCTTTGACTAGATCAATAAATTCCGGCCCGAAGCCTTTGGGTTGCTTTGCTTTTATTTTTAGAAGCCTAAGAGGTTGCCGAACATTGATCTTGGCATTCATCCTCGCCTCAAGAGCTAATGAAGATATTTTTCTAACATTTTCCATATTTTCAAGCAGAACCTCGTCGCTTTTGCCTGCCTTCGGCCAATCTTCTAGGTGAACACTTTCCTTTTCACCGCCAAGTTCTCCATAAAGATATTCTGCGAAGAACGGCGTAAAAGGTGCCATGACCTTGCCGAGTGCGAGCAAAACATATCGAGTTGTCACGAGTGCGGCATTCTTGTCATTCTGATCTTCGCCTTTGAAACGGTCGCGCGATCTTCTCAAATACCACTGCGACAAATCCGCAATAAAATCCTTGACCGCTCTCGTTGGTTCAAAGAATTTGTAACCATCAAGACCTTCCGTAACAGTTTGGATCAGCTGATCTAGTCGAGAGATAATCCATTTATCAAGAACGTGAGTAGAAGCGGAATCGGAGGTTGATTTCTTCGCAGACGGTGAATACAATTGGTAAAAAGCCAGCACATTCAGAGTCATATTAAAGACTTTCTTGACAATTTCCTCCACAGTCTTCTCTTCAAAATTCTTAGAATCTCCCGGCTGATTGACCGAGTACATCCAAAAACGCAAAGCGTCCACACCATATTTATCCATCATATCCCAAGGATTTACGACATTGCCTATAGACTTACTCATCTTCTTTCCTTCCGCGTCCAGAATATGTCCCAAGCAAATTACATTCTTGTATGCTTTGCCTTTACCCATAAGCACGCCGATCGCGTGCAGAGTGTAAAACCAGCCGCGCGTTTGGTCGATCGCTTCGGAAATAAAATCTGCCGGATAACCAGTTTTGTCTATATATTTTTTATTCTCAAACGGATAGTGGTCCTCTGCGAAAGGCATTGAGCCGGAATCGAACCAGACATCCATTACTTCTTTGGCGCGATTCATTTTGCCACCACAGTCACAATCCAGTTTTACTTCGTCAATGTAAGGTTTGTGCAGATCAAGCTCGTATTCACGATTGTGCGACAATACGATAAAGTCCAGTTTGCGCAATTCTGCATTCAAAAAAGCGCCCTGCCTAGTTCCGATCATTGCATTGGTTTCTGTTCGGTCATAACCTTTTGCTGCAGCCACAAGAAGACACGCAGGATTTTCATGAGTGATTATAAGTATCGTTTTGCCTTCATACTTTTTTTCCAATTCGTAGAGTACATCACCCGTTCTTTTTTTGACGTCCGCATGACTTTCGCCGCCATTCGGCCATTTGTCGAACCTTGTATTGTCCGGGAATTTCTCCACCAATTCTTGAAGCGGTTTGCCATCTAGTTCGCCCATGCCGTATTCATGCAAACGGTCATCGGTAATGACCGACTTTGCATCAATGCCAAGTTTCTCTGCCATGATCTTCGCCGTTTCTTGCGTACGCAGTAAAGGCGAAACAAATATGAAATCAACTTTTTTGCCTTTCAGCTGTTTCTTGAATTTTTCTCCGGCTTCCGTAACCTGCTTTTTGCCAAGTTCGGTCAAGTGAAAACGATTCTGTTCTTTGTTGTTGAGAATATTCTGTACGTTATTTTCCGCTTCGCCGTGGCGCATGACAAAATAATCATTGCGTGGCTTCCTAGAGACCTCTTCGATCGAACCTACAACTTTTATTTTGTGGCACTTCTCGCAATTCCAGATCGGCAAAGGCGTGCCCCAATAACGTTCGCGCGAAATCGCCCAATCCTTCACCTCGCGCAGCCATTCGCCGAAACGCCCTTCTTTGATGTGCTCTGGCTCCCAATGAATACCCTCATTTTCTTTGACCAACTTTTTTCGCAGATCCGACATCTTCACATACCAAGAATCGCGCGCAAAATAAATAAGTGGCGTATGGCAGCGCCAGCAAAAAGGGTAGCTGTGCTCATATTTTTCTTTATCGAACAAGAGGCTCACTGGCTGGCGGTGCGCCAAGTCTTTAATTATCTCTACATCTGTATTCGCATCTTTTACAAATCTACCAGCCAAAAATCCCACCTCTTTTTTGAAAGTACCGTCTTCATTGACCAGATGATATTTTGGTAAACCAACTTTCGTGCCTAGTTCAAAGTCATCTTGACCATACATTACCGCCGTGTGCACAATTCCTGTTCCATCAGTAGTTGTAACAAAATCAGCTGCATAAACTTTGTAGGCGTTCTTCAGCTTCTCTTTTTCTACACCAGTAACATTTTCTGCCAAGAATGGGTAAAGTGGTTCGTATTCTAATCCAAGCAGTTCCTTGCCTTTGAAAGTTTTGGCAATCGAGTATTGCTGCTCTTTCAAAACTGACAAACGATCCTTGGCCAATATCAAATGCTCCCCACTTTCCTTGATCTCAACCTCGATATAATCGATCTTCTCCCCCACTGCCAAACCCACATTGCCCGGCAAAGTCCAAGGTGTCGTCGTCCAAGCAAGCAAATATGTTTTGCCTTTTTCATCTGGATTTTGGATTTGGGATTTTGGATTTGTTTCGGATTTCGAATTTCGAATTTCGAATTTTACTGTCACTGCCAAATCCTTCACATCCTCATAGCCCTGCGCCAATTCATGTGAAGACAAAGCCGTACCACATCTAGGACACCAAGGCACGACTTTGTAATCTTTGTATAACAAGCCTTCTTCCGCCACGGTCTTTATGACATTCCAGACTGACTCGATATAATATGGTTTGTAAGTAATATAGGGATTTTTTAGATCCACCCAATATCCCATCCGGTCGGTAAATTGTTCCCATTCATGGACATATTGCCAGACGCTTTCTTTGCATTTGTCATTGAATTTTTCAATACCATAGCTTTCGATTTCTTTTTTGGATTTTAGACCCAGCTCTTTCTCGACCTGAAGCTCGACCGGCAAACCATGTGTATCCCAGCCGCCTTTCCTGCGCACATAATAGCCTTGCATAGTCTTGTAGCGCGGTATGGCATCTTTGAAAGCACGCGCCTCCAGATGGTGGATACCCGGATGGCCATTGGCTGTTGGCGGACCTTCGTAGAAAATAAATTCTTTACCAGCTTTTTCATTCTTTGCCAAGCTTTTCTCGAATATCCCCTTCTCTTTCCAGAATTGCAGGATTTTTTCTTCCCTTTCGGCATTGGCACTCTTGTTTTTTTGAATATTATCAGCCATAAAATAAGTAGACGTATTCTAGCATTTTTTGGCATTTTGCAAACAAAAAGGCCAGTCATGTGAGACTGGCCCATGGAAAGATACAGTAACCGGTTAGTGGACTATGTTCAACAGTATGTCGATGGCCCGACTCAAGAGTGGAGTCCACGCAATCTGAAAGTCGAGCGGCGCCGACCACAACGTCCCTTCGTATAAGCCATTATGCAGAATGAACTCCGACCTGCCGTCCGAATATTCGAAGGCTTCGATCTTGAAGTGAACGTCCTCGTTTACTTCGTTTGTGGCAGGTTCATAGACTGACAGCACTTCGACATGTGGGTCAACGATTTCGCCCTTGGGCTCCGATGGCTTGTAGAGCTTGACCCAGTAATTGTTTCGCCCGCGAAGGCCTGATTTAACCGGGCTCCAAAATGTCCGACCTGTCTTACTAACCCAAAGTTCTCGGCCATTTGTAAGCTCTGTCGCGGACTCGACTTCGGCGGCCAATCTAACGTAGAGAGTTTGGAGCGATTGGAATGTGCCAACACTAGTTTCTGTCATACTTCCTCCAGAGTTGAGGGTGAAGGGTGATTATCCGCTACCAATCTAGCACTTCAGCAAAAAAATACAATCACAAGAAATAATTGAGTTATCACATCTTCTTTGGCACTTTGATTCCCAATAGCCACAAGCCTTTTGTGATTGTTCCCAAAAAAGCTTTCGTCAAAGCAACATAATAAGGTGACAAAGGATCTTTTTTGTCGACAATGATCTGTCTCGCGTAAAAACTATTAAATTCTCCCGCCAGTGTCGTCAGATAATTGGCAACGATCTGCGGCGCGTATTCATTTCTGGCACGCGAAGCGATGTCCGTGAATCGAACGATCAATTTTTCCAGTAAAGAAACTTTTTCTGGCAAAACAAACCCTTCACCTACTTCGATCCCCTCCCTTGCCGCTTTTTCCAAAACCGCCGCCGCCCTCACTGCCGAATATTGCAAATATGGCCCGGAATCGCCTTCGAAGGAAATCGATTTCGCGGAATCAAAAATAATATCACCGCCGATCGCTTGGCGCAGAATAGTGTATTTTATGGCTGCAATCGCGATCATATCTGCTATTTCATCCCTTTCTTCCGGTTTCAGATCTTTTGTATCAGTCTTTCCTTCCGCCATCTTTTCTATGACCATATTTTTTATTTCATCAATCAAGCTTTCCGCGGTAATGACTTTTCCGGTTCGTGAGGACATTTTCCCCGACTCCAGACGCAACATACCATGGCCAATATGCACAGTCTTCGAACCAATATTCGAATCAACCAGCGACAAGGCTTTGATCAGCACCTTAAAATAATCATTCTGCTCATTCGCGGTGACAACGACAGAAAGATCGGTCTTCGGATATTTTTGGAACTTTGAAGTATTGAGACCGAGTTCTTTTGCCTCATAAGTGGCCAATCCTTGGGAATTCACAAAAACTCGGGTATGCAAACCGTATTTTTCGCCCTTGAAGACAACTGCACCTTCGCTTTCTTCAAAGATTTTACCGGTATTTTGATTTACAATTGCCAAGCCGATCGGCGCCACTTCGCTCTCATAAATATATTCGTCAAATTCTGTGCCAAGCCTTTTGTATAAAAGATCGAAATGTTCCAAGCTCCACTTTTTTCCTTTTTCATACCAGAAATTTGCGAGGCTATCTGTTTTATCATAAATAGCCTTGTTCAAAATATCTATTTCTGATTTTGCTTTTTCGTCTTTTTCGTAAGCAGCAGTTCCTTCCGCGTACATTTGTCCCAAAAAAGCTGTCCGTTCAATTATCGGCGCATTGTCTTTTGGTACTTTCTCTTCATTTTTACCAATAGCCCAAATAGACTTGGCGATATGCAAGCCGATATCCGATGGATAACAAATCCTCGTAACCTGATCGCCGGAAAATGAAATCAACCGAGATAATGATTCGCCGATGGCATTAGCCATTAGATGGCCAATATGAAAGGGCTTAAAAGTATTGGGATCGGTATGTTCAATCAAAACCTGCGTTCCCCCTCTCCTCGTTTGAGGAGAGGGTTGGGGTGAGGTCTGATTTTGCAAAACAGCGCCAATCGCTTCTCTCGCAAACTCTTCGTCTTTTACAAAAAAGTTGATGAATCCGGCACCAGCGACATTCACGGATCTGATAAATTCTGGCATTCCCTTCTGGAGTTCCATCACAATTTTTTCTGCCAATTCGCGTGGGCTTGTTTGGAACTGCTTCGCGTGAACCATAGCAACATTCGTGGCAAAATCACCATTATCCGTATTTTCCGGATAATCAAGGTTTACCGACTGACTTTCGATGTCGAGCGTCACTAAGGACTTTTTCAAATGATCCAATATTTGATCTTTCATATTCGGTCATTGTAGCAGAAATCTGCTGTTAATAAATGCCTCTAACCACATGATAAAATATCGCCGTCAAGATTGACATTTTTGAAAATAAAGCTTATGATCTCGGCAGATTTATGCTTTCGAGGTTCGGAGATCAAAGAGTGAGGCTCAATCTCATCTCGCGGCAGGTTTGTCCAAAAGGGATCGCGAATGAGGCCATGCCGCACTCACCTCGAACTTGTGTGTGCAAGGAGCGCAAACAGGATGGGGGTGCATTCCATATCCGTTTGCTTGGAATGCAATATCCTGTCTGCCATATCTCCCCTCTTCTTCGTACTGTGAGCAACGACTGTGCTCATGCGAAGAAGAGGTCATTTTGTGACCTGTTCAGCCGCACACACGGTTGGATATGGTTGCTGCGCGTGATCCTGTCGTCCACAGGGTCACGCGTCTTTTTTTATTTATTATCACTACTTCTTCTTCAAAATCGTGTCAATCCTCTCCGCAATCTTCACAAAATCTTTTTCTTTTCGTCCTCTCGTCGTCTCCGCAGCAGTGCCCAAGCGAATCCCTGATGGATCCGCTGGCGGCCGAGTGTCAAAAGGTATGGCGTTTTTATTTACGATTATGCCCTGTTTCTCCAGCCTTTCACTCGCTTCTTTGCCAGTAATGCCTCCAGCGCATGTCGCGCCTTTTGTATCGGTATTTTTGCCGCCATTCCAAGTATCTACCAAAATGAGATGCGAATCCGTCCCGCCGGAAATGAGCCTCCAGCCGCGCTTGTGCAATTCCTTGGCAAGAACTGTGGCATTTTTTACTATTTGTTTGGCGTATTTCTGGAATGAAATGCTGTCTGCTTCTTTGAGTGCCACAGCCACGGCCGCAATTTGATTTATATGCGGACCGCCTTGCAGGCCGGGGAAAACCGCTTTGTCGATTTTTTTATCCAACTCGCGGTTGTCTTTCTTGACGAAAATGAGCGCCGCTCGTGGCCCGCGCAAAGTTTTGTGCGTCGTAGTCGTGACAACATCGGCAAAATCAAACGGCGACGGATAAACTCCACCCGCAACTAGGCCGGCAATGTGCGACATATCAACCATGAGCAAAGCTTCCGCGGCATTGGCCACCTCCCTCATTCTGGCCCAGTCGATCGTTCGCGGGTACGCAGTATAGCCGGTGACGATGATCGCTGGCTTTTCCTTCATGGCGATTTCGCGAAGCTGGTCATAGTTGATCAGTTCCGTTGTAGCGTCGACGCCATAAGGCACTTGTGTCCAAAATTTGCCCGTAGCCGAAACTTTGTGGCCATGAGTCAGGTGTCCACCTTGGTCGAGTGACATGCCCATGATCTTTGCCGCTGGCACGCCTTCTTTGGAATGCGGAACTAATGCAGTATAAACTGCTAGGTTTGCCGGTGAACCCGAAAGCGGCTGGACATTCACATGCCACTCTTTTGGGTCAAGCTTGAATAATTTGAGCGCTCGATCCATGCAAAGCTGTTCAACCCGGTCGACAATGTCATTGCCGCCATAGTAGCGCTTGCCGGGATAGCCTTCGGCATATTTATTTGTCAGTTCCGAACCGAGTGCCTCGAGCACGTCTTTGGAAACATAATTCTCCGACGCAATCAGATTGATAACTTTCTTTTGCCTTTTTCTCTCTGTCTCGATGAGTTTTTTTATTTGTATGTCTTTCATGAAAGAATCGTATCACTTTTATGGAATAAAAAAAGGGCCGTTGTGATTTTAACTACAACGGCCCCATGGCAACCAAACAACCAACAACACCGATCCGTGGCGTTCAAACAAAGAGCTGGGGCCGCCCGAGATGATGCACTGGGCGACCCCGTATCCAACTCCGTGGATACAACAGAACAGATGAGCATAACAATCCCCAACTTATTGCGAAACAAATGGGCCGGCGGCGCTTAGATTTTGGCGTTAGAGGATAACGATGAGGGACGCTTGATCCAAACGCACTTTGATGGTGCCGGCTATTTTACTTGCGAGAGAACTAGCCGTTACTCCGCAAGAAAAGAGATCAATGACCTCTTATTATGGTCCCAATTAAGGGTTGCTACTCGTCCTCGGGCTTTTTGAGTCTTCATCTCAATGCTAAGGACTTCTGGTGAGCTATACTACACCCTAGCCAAAAAAAGGCAATACCCCAGTTCACAGGTTATCCACAGGTTGTTAGAAGAGGTTAAACCTCTTCTGCTGAATAATGTATAATCGACCTATGAAAAAATATTCAGACAGAACCCCAGACACGCAGTATCGAGATCTTTTAAAAAAGATTATTGAAAACGGCACGCGCACCAAGACACAGCAGGAAGTCGACGCTATCACCCTAATGGCACCGGGATCAATGCACTTCAAGATGGAAAATGGTTTTCCTATGATTACGGAGAGAAATATGAATCCGAAGGTTTCCGAATTTCTGAAGGTCACAGTTTGGCAACAAGCCGTAGGAGAAATTCTAGCATTCATAAATGGCGCGCGAACTCTCAAAGAGTTGGAAGAATTTGGTTGCTATTGGTGGGCGGCTTGGGGTACCGAAGCCAAGTGCAAAAAACGTGGGTTGGAAACCGGCGACCTCGGACCCGGCTCTTACGGCGCGGCCTTTCACGACTTCCCCACTAGCGAAGGACCTGTTTATAACCAATTCAAGAACATTATTGAGCAAATAAAAGAGTTCCCACATCTGCGCACACATTTCATTTCGCCGTGGGTGCCGCAATACACTATACGAGGCACCGGCAAACAACAAAAAGTCGTTGTGGCTCCTTGTCATGGTTGGATTCACCTCCGCGTTTTGGACAACAAACTTACACTTCACATGATGCAACGTTCTGGAGACGTGCCAGTAGGCGTGCCTTCGAACATGATCCAGTATGCCGCGCTTCTACTCGCCATAGCGCAAGTGACTGGTACAGAGCCGTATGAATACATCCACACCATATCAGATGCACACGTTTACGTAGACCAGCTTCCGGCCGTGGAAGAAATGCTCAAGCGCGAACCCAAGAAGTTCCCCACTATGACGATTAATGCTGCGAAAAAAGATTTGTTTGCTTTCCGCCGCGAAGATTTCACTCTTTCTGATTATGAGCCACACCCGGGTATCAAGAAAATTCCCGTTGCAATATAATTTATGGACTTAACATGAGCAAATATATTAATCTTGCCAGTGTGAGAAGTGACGACCAAAAAAGAGTTATGGAAGAGATTGCCCTTAATAACCACTGTCCTTTTTGTACAGAAAATCTCACAAAATATCACAAAAAGCCTATTATCAAAGAAGGTAAGTATTGGATTTTGACAGATAACCAGTGGCCGTATGAAAAGACCAAGAATCAATTACTGGCCATAAACAAAAGACATATCGAGCATATCAAAGAATTGGAACCAGAAGCCGCGGCCGAACTTTTGATGCTTTTCGCGGAAGAAGCGGAAAAAAGAAACATTCCCGGCGGTGCCGTGGTGATCCGTTTTGGTAGCAATCCAGAAAAAGGCGACTATGGTAGTAGTGTATTACATTTGCACGCACACCTCATCGAACCCGATATGGATGCCATGGAAAAAGACGAGGTCTTCCGAACAAGAATTGCTCATAGAAAATAAAGGCACCCCTAGAGATGCCTTTTTGTTTTATTTCTAAATGCGCGAAACTCTTTAGCCGCTTCCCTTCTTGCCGAGCTTTCCCTTGACCAGTTCGCGTTTTTCCAGCGAAAGCTGCGAGAAAGGATCTGTGCATCCACCTTCTTCGAGTAATCGCATTTCCTCGAAGACTTGCAGTACCGGCAATTTCTTCGCGAGATCGTCTTCCGACTTCGCTATCGTGACCTCGACCCGCTTCAGGCCGGTGGGCACATGGTAGTTCACATGGAGATGCTCCATGCTCTTGGCATTTTTGGCTGGGTCACCGGATCGGAGTACCAAGACACCGCCAGAGATATTATACATCTGATTGAGAGTTTTGATGAGCCGAAGCAGATCACCAAATTCGTATCCCATCATATCGTCGATGGTTGTCACATGCCTCTTGAGCGGGATCACGAACTGGTGCTCTTGGCCCGACTCGTCGCTTCGTGGAGCAATGGCGTTTTCCATGGCCGTCCACGATTCGTTCTCGTAAACGACCTTATTGACCTTGGTGTCGATGGTGCAAAAACCGCAGACGCCGTCCCGAAGACCTTTGACCTTCAGGAGGTAATACGGGTAGTTGCTGACGTTGAACAATTGCCAAACGTCCCATGGCTCTACGCCGGGAACGCTGAATTCCGGATACGGAAACATAAGTAATCCTTTCTTTTTCTATGTTGTACTGTTCCACCAGACCTTACCGTAAAATAAAATCTAGGTCAATAAATCAGGAATTAGTCTCCACGAAAATTATTTTCACTCCTCGAGCTTTCAATACCCTCTCGCCATCAAGAACTCCGTAGCCGCCAGCATAGTAAAGGTTTTTTATACCCGAATAAGCGATCAATTTTGCGCAAGGCGGACAAGGAAAGGTCGTTACGTACATCGACGCGCCTTCGAGCGATATTCCCTTCTTGGCGGCATCGGCGATAAGTGCAGCCTCACAATGAAAGCTCGTGGATAGCTCGACATTCACGCCTTTGTGAAAATTGGACCGCGGATCACCTTCCAGATAGTTCAAATGTTCATCAGGAACCGTGTGGTTGTGAGTTATCAATACAACTTCGCCATTCTTAACAACCGCAGCGCCGACTCTGTGCCACCAATCAGAACTTTTTGTGGCCTCTTTCTTCAATAGTTCTATTACTTCCACGTCCCTTGCATCCTTAGACACACTCTGGTCCGCTTCAACCGGTTTGCCGTCGAAAGATCGGTGCAGATCCCAACGTAAAAAGATATCGTCGAAAACAATCTTTTTATCTGGCAGATATTTCTCTGCAAGTTCCTGCATTATATTATCGCGAGGCATAATTATCTTCGAGCCAAGAGTAGCGAGTTTGGCAAATCTGATCTTGTTTATCACTTCTATCTTGCCAAAAATCTTCCATGCACCAACAGATTTCTGAATCAGTTCCGGGTCGAGAGCTCGGATATCTTTGACCAACGATCGAAATTCCTTGGTAATATCAGTCCCTAAAATATACAGTGCATCGGCATTACTATGCTTTTTAAAAAAACGCCTGTACCCTTCATGGAGAACAGGAATGTAAGCAACGACTATCTTTTTTGCCTTTTTACTCTTCATGTTGCTTTGAAGATTTTGAACCGCCGTGGACAATGACATTGTTGATCATCGCCGAGAGTTTTGGAATAATCGTTTTCTCAAAGCGCTTGGCAAGCTTGAGCTGAAGCAGACGGATTTTGGCACTGGTCGAAGTCGTAGCCATCGGCTCAAGAATCTTGATTTTGCCACAATACTTGGCCATTTCTGCCATCTTGGCTTTGCCATATTTCTTCACAGTTTCAGCTGTGACTATGAGCACATCCGGCCGCACGGTTTTTATGAGATGCCACTTTGGCATGTTATGTTCTTTCAGCGTGACAATATCGACTGGCCGCAAATGTATAACCATTTCCAAGCGCTCCTTGTGCGGTACGAGTGGCCGATCTGGTCCTTTGCGCAAGCGAACTTTTTTATCACTATCTACGCCAACGACCAGTATGTCGCCATGTTTTTTCGCTTCCTCGAAATAACGAGCGTGGCCGATATGAACCATGTCATAAGTACCTTGAGTAAGCACGATCTTCAACCCCACGCCTTTGCAGTGATCAACGATCTCTCCCAGCTTTTTATAATCCGGCACAAAACGGTCTTTAAAATTGGACCCTGTTCCGAATATTCCCCCGCTTGTCATGAATCCTCTGGTAGTCATTTTTTTGTAGGTAACATACAAGTTACCATATAAATTTCTGTGCTACAATATCCACCATGAGATGCTTTATCATCGCCGCTCTTACCGCCGATGGCTACATCGCCAAAAATGAAAGCCATGCCGCCTTTTGGACCAGTAAAGAGGATAAAAAGCGCTTTGTGGAATTGACGAAAAGAGCAGGCGTCATCGTCATGGGCAATAATACCTGGAAAACTTTGGGCAAACCACTTAGAGACCGGGTCAACATCGTTTATTCTCACCAGAATGTCGAAGGTGCCGAAACCACTCAGCTTTCACCGCAAGAATTATTGAAGGAGTTAGAAGAGCGCAATTTCAAAGAAGTCGCTGTCTGCGGCGGTTCGCAGATATACACTATGTTCATGAAAGCCGGAGTCATTGATACCCTTTATCTCACCATTGAACCTGTCATTTTTGGCCAAGGCATAAAACTTTTCAACGAAGAACTGCTTTGTCAATTGACTCTTAGGAATATGGAAAAAGGCGAGAATGGCACTTTGCTTCTGGAATATAAAGTCAACTTCGGCGGACCACAAAGTTAGCGAGAGTTAGGCTGAATATAATAAAAAATCGCGTTCTGGAATTTCCGAAACGCGACTATGGAAGTGTGTCCAAGCTTTTGGCTTAGATATTGGTAGAAAGGGCGGCGGCAGTTTTCTGCACGACCCATCTTTCTTGTTTTGAATTCTTGAGCCGGTAATTGACAACCCACTCATGAATAGTGCCGACAATCTCCTCGTCGTTTGCATATTCCATAGGATCGGGAAACCCTCCTGCCCATTGAGTCAATTCGCCATATTCAAGAATTTTCTTCCTGACCCCGATAATGGCGCAACTGAGAAGATGTGTGACTTCTTGGCCTTGAGGCACAAAACAGAAAAGCGGCAGCTTTTCTTGGATTCGGATCTGGAGCTCGAACCCCAATCCGATTGAAGGATAATCGAGAATGCCGACCGCAAGATGCGCTCGCCGAACGTTCCGAGAATCGAGTTCGTAGGTATCAACCTTCGGATCAGGTCCTAATCCTGGAATCCAGTTGAACTCCAAGACTTCAACGTCCGGGAGCTGTTTTATGGAATTGCGCAATAGAAGCATGCGCGAAACAAACTCTTTTGGCGCGCCAGTAAGGGCGTGGCCAAGATAAATTCTGACATTGTTCATGTTCATATCTCCAAGAACACTAGCAGATATATTTATTCAAGCAATACCTTACTTTACATCCACACCCATCTGCCTCGCTGTGCCCGCAACCACTTTCATGGCCGCTTCGATATCGTTCGCATTCAAGTCCGGCATTTTCTTCTCGGCAATTTCCTTGAGTTGCGCCTTGGTGAGTGTGCCAACCTTCACAGTATTGGGCTTGCCCGAACCCTTTTCTTTCTTCAAGGCTTTGAGAATCAGACTAGAAGTCGGAGGCGTCTTTAGTACAAAACTATAAGTCCTGTCTTCGTAAACAGTGATGACGACAGGAATCAGGTCACCAATCTTATCTTTGGTGGCATCATTGAACTTCTTGGTAAAATCGCCAATATTCACGCCTGCTTGGCCGAGTGTGGGACCCAAAGGAGGCGCAGGAGTGGCTTTGCCTGCTGGAGCTATTACTTTTACTGTCTTTATTACTTTTTTAGCCATTGTTTTTGTATGCTAACACAAATCTCTTATTAATCAATAAATAACCAATAACCAAGATACAATAACCAAGATACAATAACCAAGGAATACCCAATAATCAACTTAGCC
>CAYTUZ010000003.1:0-32841 GCA_964441635.1 uncultured Candidatus Saccharibacteria bacterium | reverse complement strand
GAGCATATCACTCATAAAGATAAGGTCGCAGGTGCAAGTCCTGCCGCCGGCACAAGCACAGTTTGTTTCTGTTTGATTTGGGTTCTTTGACATACGTTTGATTTTATAATTAATGATATTATATATGCCCATTTACAAAAAGGTTAATAAAGATTTTTTCAAAAAATGGACGCCAAACATGGCATATATTTTGGGATTTTTCGCGGCTGACGGATACATTACTGTGAATAAAAGAGGTGCACATTTTTGGTGCATTCAGATTTGCGACAAGGGGTTGTTGGAACGAATAAAAGAGTGTGTTGGGTCGGATCATAAAATAAATGTTAGACTTAGAAAAGGAAATGAGAAAGATTTATTCAGACTACAGATAGGAAGTAAGGAGATGTGTAATGACTTGAGAAGATTGGGTATGATGGAACGCAAAACAAAAAGTCTTGCCGTGCCAAATATTCCAGATGAATTTTTTTCAGATTTTGTAAGGGGTTATTTCGATGGAGATGGGGGTGTTTGGGTTGGGCAGATACACAAGGAGAGGAACACAACGAATATGGTCATTAGAAGTGTATTTACTTCGTGTTCAGGTAACTTTTTGGGATTATTGAAGGAGAAGTTGAAAATGTTTGGGGTATTAAATGGTGTTTTAAGAAAAGAAAAAGGGAATTATTATCGCCTTACGTACAGCGTTTATGGTTCTTTGAATTTGTATGATTTCATGTATAATCATAAAGTCTTACGTTCAGGATTGCTTTTTCTTGATCGCAAGAAAATAGTATTCGATAAATTTGTGGAATTGCAGCCGTAGCTCAACTGGTTAGTAGCGCCGCCCTGTCACGGCGGAGGTTGCGGGTTCGACTCCCGTCGGCTGCGCTAGGCACGTTTAAAATTTATGCCGATGTAGCTCAGTTGGTAGAGCACGCCATTGGTAGGCCGTATAGGCCCTGCCCATCCCGACGGTAACGCCGAGATGAATCCCGAATAACGGTTAAAGTCCTCACTATTTTTTCTGGGGATAAGACCGTGGCGCGATAATATTTTGCGCCCGAACGACTGACAAGGGTCTCCAAAAAATGGAGAAAGATACAGTCTAGTCCTCCCGTAAGGAGAGGTGTAAACGAATGGCGAGGTCTCCGGTTCAATCCCGGACGTCGGCTCCCCACTTCGCTCCAAGCAGGGCTTGGAGCTTCGCGGGGCAAGCCCAGAAGTTCTGAAAGAACAGTGCTTGCCCTGCGTAGCTCCGGGTCCGCGAGGAGCGAAGCAGGGCCAAAGTAGCTCAGTTGGTAGAGCATTCGTTTCGTAAACGAAAGGTCCCCGGTTCGATCCCGGGCTTTGGCTCTTGTTAGAATTTAGAATATAGAATTTGGAATTTAGAATGGAAAAAGAGAAAATAGAACAAAGAATAAAAGAACTGGAGGCAGGAATGAATGCTTCCGACTTTTGGGCGGATAAAAACAAGGCGCAGGCGACTATAAACGAGATCAAAAAACTCAAAGAAGAGCTGGCGGGTGTGGGGAAGTATGACAGGGGCGATGCCATCATGACGATCCTCTCTGGCGCGGGTGGCGACGATGCCGAGGATTTTTCGGCGATGCTATTAAAAATGTACCGCAAATATTGCGAGGGCAAAGGCTGGGGCTGGAATGTTATTCACGCGAACGAGAACGACCATGGTGGTTACAGAAACATTACTATTGAAGTTTCTGGCAAATCTGGTGGCTTGAAAGCGGAAGATGGCGGAAATTTGGGTGCTTATGGCACGCTCAAGAACGAGAGTGGTGTGCACAGGCTCGTGCGCATTTCGCCATTTAATGCCAATGACAAGCGCCATACTTCTTTTTCTATGGTGGAAATTTTGCCAAAACTAGAGAAGACTTTAGAGAGCAATATTGTGGTGAATGATAACGATCTCGAAGTTTCGATCGCCAAATCCGGTGGTCCCGGCGGCCAGAATGTGAACAAGCGCGAAACCGCTATCAGGCTTCTACATAAACCATCCAATATTTCCGTGCATGTGACTTCGGAACGTTCGCAAGCGCAGAACAAAGAAAAAGCGCTAGAAATATTGCGCGGCAAGCTCTGGAAGCGCTCGGAAGATGAACGGATCGCCAAAGAACGCGGCATGCAACTCTCTTCGACGACTTCGATAGAGTGGGGCAACCAGATCCGCTCTTACGTTTTGCATCCTTACAAAATGGTCAAAGATCATCGCACGGAGCACGAAACTAGTCAGGTGGATAAAGTGCTAGATGGGGATTTGGAGGAGTTTATTGAGGCAGAAAAAATTTAGAATTTAGAATTTAGAATTTTGAATTTAGATTTGAATCCAGAACTAAGAATCTAGAATTCTTGATTCTTTATTCTAACTTCAAATCTAAATTCTAAATTCTAAATTCTAACTTAAAGGTCGTACTTGCCTTGTTTGTCATCGCGGACGATCCTGCCTTTGTCCATGGTAATGACGCGGCCTTTCAGGGTGTCCACGACGCCTTTGTTGTGAGTGGTTAGAAGCACGGTTGTGCCGAGCTCGTTTATTTTCTTTAGAATCTTGATGATTTCAAAGGTGTTGACCGGATCGAGATTGCCAGTCGGCTCATCGGCGATGATAATGTCGGGCTGATTGACGATGGCGCGCGCGATGGCGACACGCTGCAATTCGCCGCCAGACAATTCATGGGGAAAATTCCAAATCTTTTGTGCGATATCGACGAGTTCGAGAACGTGCGGCACGTCGGCGGCGATTTCGCTATTACTTTTGCCGGCGACTTCCATGGCAAAAGCGATATTTTCGTAGACGGTTTTGTTCGGGATGAGGCGATAGTCTTGGAAAACGGTGCCGATGCGGCGGCGCAATTTGTTCATCTGGCGACGACTCAACTGGTGGACATTGGCGGATTCGAAGAAGACCGAGCCTTTGGAAGGGTACTCTTCACGGATCAAGAGTTTTACCAATGTGGTCTTGCCAGCGCCGGATTGGCCGACAATGGTCACGAATTCCTTGGGTTCTATGCCAAAACTGACCGAATCGAGCGCGATAGACTTGTCGGGGTAGATCTTACTAACTTTATCGTAGTAAATCATATTTTCTCATTCTATAACATTAACGATTAATAACCAAATTAAGAATTTAGAATTTAGAATATAGAATTTAGATCTACATTCTATATTCTACATTCTATATTCTAAATTCTTTAAAATTTGCTATAATCACCCTATGGCACTCACGAATTTCAGGAGAATAATCCGCGCTGGTTTCGTCAATTTTTGGCGCAATGGCTTCCTTTCTTTTGCGGCAATCGTGGTAATCACTCTTTCATTGTGTTCATTTGGAGCACTCATCTTCGGCAGTGCCTTTGCCAACTCGCTTTTGGCAGATGTCAAAGACAAAGTTGACATCAATGTTTACTTTGGCCTTTCTGCGCCGGAAACTGATATTGTGTCCCTGCAAAACGACATTAACGACCTGCCAGAAGTCGCGAGTACGAGCTACATTTCTCGCGACCAAGCACTGGCGAATTTCACAACCAAATGGCAGAACAACACGCTCATCATGCAAGGCTTGACCGAAATCGGCGACAATCCTTTTCCAGCTTCACTAAATATCAAAGCCAAAGATCCCGGTGAATACGGCGCAATCGCGGATTATTTGCAGAGCAAGAATCCCACTGATGCCAGCGGCACGCCGATCATCTCCAAGATCAATTATCAGGAAAACAAGCTCATTATTGACCGCTTGAGCAAGATCATTCCAACGGTGGAACAGGCAGGCCTGATCATCGCAATTATTTTCGTTTTGATCGCAATCATTATTATCTGGAATACCATCCGGCTGATCGTCTTTACGGCGCGCGATGAGATCTCGGTCATGAAGTTGGTCGGCGCCAGCAACACTTATGTCCGCGGACCATTCTTCGTTTCTGGCATCATGTACGGCATTGCTTCGGGCTTGATCACACTTGTACTCATGGGCGTTTTTGCTTATTGGAGCGACACGATCATTTTACGCTTGGCGGGAGTAGATGTAGCTTCGAACTTCGAACTTGTGGTAAATGTGCTTTCGACATATTTCTTCCAGAATTTACTAGAGATCACAGTTATCATTATGGGTGCAGGTGTAATTCTAGGAGGATTGTCGAGTTATGTGGCGGCGAGGAGATACTTACGCGTGTAATTTTCAATTTTCAATTTCTAATTTTCAATAAATTTTCAATTTTCAAGATTTAATCTTATAAAAGGTTTAATATATTGGAATTTGAAAATTGACTGAAAATTAGAAATTGAAAATTGAAAATTCTTTTGTTTACTGTATACTCAAGCCATGAAAAAAAGGTCTGCAAAGAAGGCGAAGATCAAGACACACCACAAATACATCTTTGTTATCGGTGGCGTAATGTCAGGCGTCGGCAAGGGCATCGCCACCTCTTCGATCGGCACTTTACTCTCGGCAAAAGGCTATGGGGTCAACTTGGTCAAAGTTGACCCTTATTTGAATGTCGATGCTGGTACCATGAATCCGACCGAGCATGGCGAAGTTTTCGTGTTAAATTCTGGCCTAGAAACCGATCAAGACATGGGCAACTATGAACGCTTTCTCGGCCGCGATCTCACACATGACGACTACATCACGAGCGGCATGGTTTACAAGCATGTCATCGAAAAAGAGCGTTCGCTCGAGTTCGGCGGCAAATGCGTCGAAGCGATACCGCACATTCGCGACGAGATCGTGCATCGCTTCGAAAACGCCGCCAAAGTCAACAAGTCTGATATTTCCATCATCGAGATTGGTGGCACCATCGGTGATTATCAGAACGTGATGTTCATCGAAGCCGCGCGTGTGCTCAAAATGCGCCACCCCAATGACGTGCTTTTCATCATGGTTTCCTATCTGCCGACGCCGGGCAACTTGGGCGAAATGAAATCACGTCCGACGCAGAATGCCGCGCGACAACTCGCTTCTTACGGCATTAATACGGACTTTATCATTGCTCGCGCGTCAACGCCTCTGGACTTCAAGCGTAAAGAAAAAATCGCGGTTTCCTGCAACTTGCCGGTTGAGCGAGTTATTTCCGCACCAGATATCGAAAGTATTTACGATGTGCCGGTAAATTTTGAAAAGGATCGTTTGGGTGTGCTTTTGCTAGAAGCACTAGGTTTGCAATCGAACCGTCCTAACGAGACATTTCAAGCGTGGAAGAAAATGGCAAAAGGCATCAAAAATAACAACGAGCGCAAAGTTAATATCGCGATCGTTGGTAAATATTTCAATACCGGCGACTTTATTCTCTCCGACGCCTACATTTCGGTTTTGGAAGCGATCAAATTCTCGGCCTATGCTGCGGGAGTAAAAGCAATAATTAGCACGGTTAATTCTCGGGATTTTGAAGGCAAGAATGTTATTGCGGCGAATTCAGTGGTCGAGCCGACACGTCGCGGCGCGAGCCTTAGCGGAGCGGAAAGTTCACCTTTTGCGCAACTAGAAAGTTATGATGGCATTATTGTTCCCGGTGGCTTTGGCGAGTCGGGAATAGAAGGCAAACTAAATGTAATTCGATATGCTCGTGAAAATAAAATCCCATATTTTGGCCTGTGTTACGGCATGCAGCTCATGACCATAGAATATGCCAGACATGTCTTGGGTTTGGAAGGAGCGCAGACCGCGGAGATAGATCCCAAAGCGCCGCACTTGGTCATCGACATTATGCCTGATCAGAAGAAAAAGCTGGCGGAAGGGAATTACGGTGCTTCGATGCGACTGGGTGTTTATCCGGCAAAACTGGTCAAAGGCACGATCGCGAATGAAGCTTATGGTACGTTGTCGATAAAAGAGCGCCATCGCCATCGCTATGAAGTCAATCCGAAATATATCGCAAAATTGGAAAAAGGCGGTTTGGTCTTCTCGGGTCGCTCGCCCGACGGCCGACTCATGGAAATAGCAGAATTGCCGCGCGACGCGCACCCTTTCTTCCTTGGCACGCAGTTCCATCCGGAATTTCTAGCGAGACCTTTGTCGCCACATCCGCTGTTTACGGAATTTATAAAAGCGGCGAAGGGTAGGCGGTCTGAAAGAGTTGAGGACAAATCTGAGATTAATAGTGATGGAATCACAAGTGAAATTCCAATTATTAAGAAGTTAGAAGTTAGAAGTTAGAAGTTAGAAGTTAGATTTTCTACCTTTTGCCTGTTAGTGGAAAAGTTTTGAGCACCTTCCACGCTTTATCTTCCCTTTTTTCTTTTGCGAAAATTGTCAGATTGTCGAACAAAATATCGAACTGTGGCGCTGGCGCAGACTGCAAATATTTCCAGACTTCGTCGAATTGGTTAGGCTTCAAGAATCGTGCGACTGACATGTGAATGTGAGTATTCTGCTCTTGAACATTCAATGGCAAACCGATAGTGACGAGTTTGTTCAAAACTTCTTTGATGTAACTTTTTAGTTCGGCACTCGGCGCTGGCACGTCCAAGAATATGGTGCGGGTGGTGAAATGATTCCAGCCGGAGAGTGCGATCGGCAATGCTGGCGCTTCGGTCGCGAGCGAAAGGGTATCATCCACCATGTCGATATTCGGTCTTTCAAATGGGCCTTTTACGGTGACATGCGGTGGCACGATCGCCGACACATCTTCTATGCCAAACCTACTGCCAAGCTCGGCGCAAGTGGCTTTGTAGTACTCGGCGGCTTCGCCGCGGATCAAGTTGCCGATGAAATAACGCATGTTCTTGTATTGTCTTATAACAGTTTTTGCGTTATTCTGCAAGGCACATCCCTCTTGGGGGAAATCATCCCTGCTCCGCCAAAGGCTTCGCAGGGCAAGTGCGGGATCATCTAATGGTAGGATGCAGCTCTCTGAAAGCTGTCATCTTGGTTCGAATCCAAGTCCCGCAGCATTTGAGAAATAGTAGCGTTTTTGGGTATGTTTGCGACTAACTCATACGGACTTTTGAAGCTGTATTGAGCCACAGTTTTATTTGTGATGATTGCGTTCGAAAGTAATTTTTCCAATGTTCTGCGCTTTACCTCATCTGGAGCGTTGAGATAGCTATCGGCGGCTTTGTTGCAATCCAGAAATACATTTTTGATCTGTTCGATAGTAACTTCTGGTACGGCTCCATTTTCAATTTCCTTGATCTGTTTTTCCAGTTCAACTTTACGATTGGCGATCTCTCGCATTTTCTCCTCGTATAAGTCCTTGCGGAGTACTTGAGAAGTATAGCTGTCTGTAAGCATAGATTCTTTTGCAGGTAGTCCGGATAACTCATTCTTCAGATTAGCTGTTGAAGTAGCTGTATAGGCCAATTTTGACTGATTCTGGGCTTTGTAGGCCTCGAATGATAGTTCGATAAGTTCTGGTTCAATTTTCAATTCCTGGAAGATGTCGGAGAGCAGATTGTCTATGAATTCGGAGCGCATAAAATTCTTCTTTTGGTCACAAATGCCTTTGCCGTTAGTGCAATGGTAATAAGAGAAGCCCTTTTGCGTTTCGGCAGTGATGATACAGCCGCAGGTGCCACAGATTAAGAATCCACGTGCTGAATAGAAATGAGATCTTTTACGAGAATGAAGACGGCCATGAAGAATGTCCTGCGCTATATCGAATACGTCGTGGGTGATTAAGGCCGGATGCTTGCCGTCATAAACTTTACCATCTCTTTCCATAAGCCCAAGGTAAAATTTGCTGTTGAGAATTCTGTGAATCTGATTCTGAAATACTTTGTAGCCAGAAGCGGTTCGTAAGCCTTCCTTGTAAAGAATTTCAGCTATCTCTTTCAAGCTGTGCGAGCCGGTTACATAGAGTTCATAGACGCGCTTTACATATGGTCCGCGCTTTGGATCAATGATCACTTTCTTTGTGGCTTTGTCATTCAAATATCCGAATGGAGCGTGATTGGGCCATTCTCCGCGTTCAAGCTTGGCACGATTACCTCGTTTTACATTGGTACTCAAATCGCGAATATACTGGCTGGCCATAGCTTGCTCAATGCTCATAAGGAGAACGTTATCGGAAGGTAAGAAATTCTTCTCAAAAGTTCTGATGCACTGGATTTTGCCATTTTGTAGAAGCCATTGAATCTGGCCACCATCAACAGGGTTGCGAGTTAGACGATCTATTTTCCAGCAGAGTATGGCATCAGCCTTGCCGGCGGTAATCGAGGATATCATCTGATTAAAAATAGGTCTTCCTGGCTCCTTTGCTGATCTGCTTTCGCGAAGTGTTTCAACTACAGGCAAATTCAAAGTTTCCGCCAACCTTTTCAGTTCGGCTTCCTGTGAATCAAGCGAAAGCACTTGCTTGTCTTCGGTATCAGTGGATTTTCGGCAGTAAATAATATATTTCATGGCGTAAGTTTACTCTCAATATTTTCGCAAGACAAATTTTCCGGTGGATTTTCTGTGGAGAGTTTGTAAATTCGGTGACGAGCTTTGCCTAACCAGTGTGTATCGTATGAGTTATCGATCTCTGGAACGGTTACACCGAACTCATCGAGAAGCACGCTCATGCCGAAATTGGATATGCCGCCTTGGATTTCAGGGCGAAGTAGATTTCTGGAGCAGACATATGCCTTTTGATTCATCAACCTACGATCTACGAATGATTTAGCCATATACTTGGTCAGATATGACGATAACTTTTCATTTCCGTCAGTCAATTTGAGGTAAATAAATCCATGTTTCCAGAGTCCCGCAACCAATCTGGTAGATCGCTCTTCCGTATAGACACTTGCGGGTAGTCCCCAGATGAGAGCGTGGAAATGAACCGCTCCACGCTTTTGAAATTCTGGGACGGCGATGTACCTCCATTCTTTGCCGAATCTATGGCGCAAAGCCTGGATGAAAGCGCCGAAATCTTGGTAGCCGAGGCGTAAGTCTTCTTGGTTGTCCCGGTACGTCGCAGTAAGGAGTAGAGGATATTCAGTTCCTGTGAGGTTAGCGAGGACGAGTTGTCTGAAAACCATCGAAGCGCGATTTGCGTTGTCTTTGCGCTTGCCCTCGAATTCTGCGGATCGTTGTGTAGCGCTAGTATCATCTGTAGCACCAGGTATTCGAGCATGGCGTGTATTCTTTCTTTGTGTATTTCCAAGTATTGGGAGAGGTCGTTCATATGTGAATGTTTCAATTATGTTTCCGTATCTAATAAATTTGTTGTAGCCCATTGTTTTGTATTGTCCTAGGTTAGGTCTCTAGCAAGTCATCAAGCACCCGCCGGCGGACCGTCCCGAGCTAAAGCTACGGGTGCGGTTCCGCCGGCCAGCTCCATAAATGATTCGTATAATCCAGCCAGACTGTTCAAATATTCAACAGCCGTTTCAGGCGAAATATCTCGACCGGATATTCTCCCGAAGTATTTTTGTGCTCGCTCTATGAGTTCTGGATTAAAGCTCATAGTGCTATGCTAGAGGGTGAGTTTCGCGGAATTGCCTTTGAGATTTTGAGAATGGCTCAACGAAAGGATTTCATCCGTGGATTTTTCATCAAAATGGAGGAGAAAAATACAATTAACGAAATAAAGATCGAACCGATACCTTTTTTCAAGAAAGACACCTTGGCGTATTCAAAATCCGGACATGAATTGGAAGAATCAGACAGGCATTACAGGTGTAAAGAACATTGTAAAACTGAAAGCGGTGAGAAACAGATTAGGAAGGAACGCCTGCAAAGTAATTTCAATTACTACGTCCAGAAATTAAGACTGGAACCAGAAAAAGCGGAGAAAGTCAGTAATGATTTGATGAGGAAGTATTTGATTAGTTTGCTTATGGAAAGCGACGACGGCATAATCGGGAAGCAGGAAGTATTGGATACGACGATCAGAGTAATGGATGAAGATTTGAAGAATATAAAGTCGGTCAAAGCCGAGGATGAATATTATGAGACTGGTCAATTCAAAGGCGGGGGACGACTCAAAAAAGAGGACATCGAAACTTTTGAAGATACATTTGTGACCAAGCAAAAAGAGATACTGCCACAGCAATTATTTGCGGTGCTTTTGAGCTACTTGAAAACTCTTTCTGATCCGAGATATGCCAGACATCTTGGTCGAGGTCTGGCATTGATATCGAAGAAGATCTATATCTCAAACGAAGGTAAGATTGAAAAAATCGAATTCGAACGCTGGGGCTGGTATGTCCTGAATTACATTGATAAGAGGTTTCCTGATTATCTCAACAGTCTGAAACAGAAAGGAGTAGTGATCACGAATGGATACGACAAAATTATTGAGATGGATATCAATGAAGCGGTGCATTCCTTCAAGGGATCAAATTTTCTTGAAGCAACGAATTGGCTTGATGTCGATTCGTTGTCAACGCTGTTTGAGATATTAAGAAACGTGATCAAGTCCATGACAGGAGGTCCGGAAGACATCCAGAAAGCCACATTGCAGATGTTGGATTTTATGAATACGAATCCGCTTGCTCAATTTGCTTCGCAGATGTTACCGGCTGTAGGAAAAATTAAATTAAAGAAAAAGTAAGTGGCGCCACCCGCCCCAACAGCACTTTCAACCGCAGGAAAGTCATGCGCTGCCGCTTGCACTAGGGCGCATGGTAGGAGAGAGTACGGGCGCGTACACCTCCGCCCTAATAACGATTGTGGCGCGCCTTACGCTCCTATTCGCATGGCTCCGCTTACCCGACAGTCTGTAACGCACAGACAGTCGGCCGCTCTCGCCACGCCAACAGGAGCTAGGCGCGAATAAAGTCCCTGGTGACGGGCGGAGGTCAACGCGCCCTCATCTACCAAGCGGCCTGCGCATCACTTTCCGAAAGAGCTGTAGGCGCGGTCGGCGAAGAACGACAGATGTCATCTATTGACGAATCATAAAATAAAGTGTATAAGAAGAGTAGAACAAACATTGACAACAACCCTGAAAGGATCGATTTTGTATGAAAAAAATTATTACCCTTAACGGCCGAGACGGTATCGGCAAAACAGAACAAGTGCGATTGCTTCGTAGTCAGCCAGAGTTGCATGTAACTCGAGCGCTGAAGGAATATGGCGACAAGTGGCCAAAATTGAGTGGCTCCGAAGAGTTTGACTGGTGGTTCGAACAATCAACTTTCGAAGAGTTCCTCGATGTAATCGCGGGCTCATTGAATGAGAGACACTTTGATGTGTCGCCGGAAAAAGTTACAGTGCACGAACGCGGAACAAGGATGTTCCTAGCTGTTTGCATAGCCACATTGGCTACACGCTTGAAAAAAAGCGTCTCCGAGGTTCAAGAAGGAGTCCAACAGCAATTTCTAGCACGCATCAATTATGCGCCGGAGCTCGAGTCGGACATTGTCCTTGTTGAAAACGCGGCCTATGGGGATTACATCAAAAGACTGGGTTCCCATCTGCCTGTGCAACCATCCCCGTTTACTCCCGAGCAGCGAGAAATCTATGGGCAGTATCAGACACATTTGCGGACAGCATTGGGTATGTGTCTCAAAACTGATACGGATGTGATTGAGGTTGATCAGCCGATAGTGGACATACAGAATCGAGTCAGGAAAGTAATCTCGACCTTGGTCGGGGTTCAACTCGATGACTTCTGCGGAAACATCCAGAGCCTCATCTGTCTTGGTGGCATGAGTGAATCTGGCAAAAGTATGCTTGGGCAGAACTTGCATACTATGCACGGGTCATACCGGCTAAAACTGAAATACTTCTCAGGTGCATTTGGCGACGATCCTGCACTAGCCCTGGAGGTGCTCAGATTTCTGCACATGCACCGGCACATCTCGCTTGCGAGTGTAGAGAGTTTGCACAACCTGGGCTTGCCGATAGTCTTCAAGAAACTACTCGGTAAACGGGCGACAGTCCTGTTCTTAGATGCACCACAGGAAGAGCGTGCGAAGCGCCACATGCTGTTGCCCGAAGCAACGATGGAGGAGTTCCTTCGAAAGGACGCTCTTAAGGAGAGCAGGGGGGCTTTGCAAGTGAAGACAGTAGCCGATCTGGTGATTGACACGAGTCTTAGCTCACTCGAAGAGACGTGCCAGCAAGCATTTCTCTTGGGCAGTTAGGGTGACCAATAAGTGACAAATAAAAAACGAGCCGGTTAGTGATAACCGGCTCTCTTTGTTTTTCTCATTTACTTGGCTAACAAGCGATCCTTAACCGCTTGGGGTTGAATGTTGAGTGTGGATGCCTCGGCGAGGCTTTTCCACACAATTTGATACGTTCCCGATGTTGAGGTTTGCCTATCCGCTTCAGGCCCACCGATCTTCGGAGTGACTTGGCCGGAGATTATCTGACAACGATAGAAAACCTCGATCTGGCCATTGAATTCGACGCGGCAAATCTCTTCACCGACTTGGACTTCCAGGCCGAGCTCTTCGTGGCACTCACGTTTTAATGCGTCTACAGCATTTGCATCTGTTCTTTCGACGCCGCCACCTGGAAAGACGAAGTAAACCGGCTTGCCAGGCTTCTGACGTTCAATAGTCAAAATGCCTTGCTCGGAGACGATGACTGCTCTGACTCTGTCGATCATAGTTTTTGCTTCATTCATAAGCGGAAAGATGTTTTGAGTGTTGTTTCGTATCCATTCAAATATCAATATGCCCTTTTCTCTCCATTCACCATAGTATATTGAATTGACTGGTTTGTCAACCAGTGGGAAGTCGGGGAATTTTCGAACCATCTCAGTGAATACCTCTTCGCTAGTGACTGGCCAGATACTGTATTGTTTGAGGATAATTCTCAGGAGAACAATAACTTTCTTTATCGAATCATGAACATCACCTTTTTCCATTAATAGAGATCTCTTTGCCAGATGCAACATGTTCGAAAACTCCACAGCATCCACTATGATTTTTTGGGATATCGATATCGAACTTAATTCGATCAAATCGCTTAATACTTTTGGTACGTAGACACCTTTTTCGATGAGTTCGAGAGCGGCGTGTGTTTTTGGATCTCTAAAATAGCGCTCATTAAACTCTTCGAGAGAGTAGAAGGTCATTCCAACTTTAATCCCGTTTACCTTACTTGTAGACTCGAGCAATGCAAAAAAATCTGGTGTGTATGCGTCGACTACCAGCAAGATATCTATATCGCTCCACCCGGGAACTGGTTTTCCTCTGGCAAGGCTACCCGTTAGGCAATAAAAGAGCAGGCGTGGTCCGAGATTCTTCTGCAAGAGGTCGAAGATCGTCTTTTCCGTTTCAAAATAGTTTGATATGTCCATTGGATTATTTAGTAATAAGTTTAATTAGCTCAATTGGCGTTTGTGGCATCCATACATTATAGAACAATTCGAGATAACCCAAGGCTAACGATTTATGTTCCAAAGAAAAATTGTTTATATCAAAAACTCCGAGTATCCTCATGGCGATGTAATTTTTGAAATCACGATACCATGTAGGGTATTCAATTCTTTTCATTATCGGCATGATAACTCGCGTGGTATATTCAGATAAAAACAGTAGTCTATCTTTTGGTGGCACAAATTCTAGGTGACCATTCTGCATCGAGACGGCCGGTGGATTCTTGTAGACCAGATCATGATCCGTGTACGCTTTCGGATTGTAGGTTGGGGCAAGAATAGCCGACTGAGCGACTTGTTCCCAGACAAGACTCGCGAATTCTGCCATCATTGGTACTCTGCCTCCGCATAGATAATCTAGCAAAACCGGTTTGATTCCAACGTTTACGTCTGACGGATCTCCCTGGGATATGATAGACCATGATTCTCCTTGTCCTTCTTCCTCAAAATGGGACATTACACGATCGACGATCTCAGAAAAATTGATAGAAATATGTGATTCCTTGAAGTTGAGTTCAACCGGCTCTGTTGTCTTGCAAAGGTTTAGGTATTTTTCTTTTAGTTTCGAAGCTCTGTCTTTAAAAAATATGTCTGCAGCGGAGGCCGCTGTTTTTTCTATTGTCTTATCAAAAACAGATTTATACATATGAAATATCGCGTCAAATGAGCTGGTACTTTCTGCATTATTAAAAATATCTAGCAGAAGACCCCTATTTGATCCAATGCTTTTTTCGAATTCGAAGATAAGCCTATTCTCCTTTTGACACGTATCCCTATTCAATAACCTAGCGACAGGGTAGTATTTTGAGACAATTTCGTATCCACTGAGCTCCTTGAGGAGGAGTGATTCAGAAAAGAACTCTTTGATGAAAAGTTTTGAAGTTCCTTCTTGTACGACTTTATTATGATGGTCAGGCAAGACAGTTACTAATGTTAGCACCTTTTTAGCCCTTTTCAATCATGAAATCAGCGTCACATGTCGTTTTCCGAAAAGTCATATAAGTGTCGGCGAACCCACCAACATCTTTTATTTTGTGTCAAAAAATGCTAATCTTTTAACAATATGTAAGGACTCATAATCATATGGCCGACCAAAACGTATTCGAAAAATTAACTCAAATAATAAAGAATTGGCAAGAACGGCTAATAGATATTTCGAAGTCTAACCCGCTTCTAGGGCTTAATCGTTCTAGAGCTGCAAGATTAGAAATTACATCTCCCAATTTTTCGTTTCTCACAAAGACTCTTGTAGACGACGAGGGTCAAATAAAGATGCCCTTTGTTCAGAAAAAAGTGCAGAGAAAACTATTGGAAGATGAAAGTAGCGATCAGGATGAAGATGAGCAGTATGTTTTGCAAAAAGGTGATATTGATTTTATTTTCAATAGTCTTGGAGATTTGAGACGGAAAGTTCGGAAAATATATGATAGCTCCCGTAGTTCGCTAGTAGAGCGTGGTGTCAATACGCTTTATCTCGCGCTCGGCTGTCTTAATTGGGAAGATGGGATTATGGGTAAATCCGAAAGCCCGATAATAATGATTCCGTGTGAGTTTGAATACAAAGGTGCAAGCAAGGCACTCATATTAAAAATGGCTGACGGTGACGCTCTCCTTAATCCAGCCTTACACTACTATCTAGACAAGAAGGAAGAGATATATTTGCCAGGACCGGAACTTTCGGAAGATTTCGGTCAAGAAAAGATAGGTGAAATCCTCAAGACGATTGCAGATCAAGTGAAACCCAATGGCTGGACAGTTTCTAATCGCGCATGGGTAGGAATATTTAGCTTTGAAAGTCTTGCCATTTACCAAGATCTCAAGGCTCTCGAAACCGAGGCAAAGAATAGCAAGCTGATCCAAGCTCTTGCACATGTGAACGGTGACGAAGTAATTAAGAATATTTCTTTAAGAGAAGAATTAGATGATCTGCCAATGCCGCAAGAAGTGCCCTTGCCAGTTGTTCAGGCTGATTCTAGTCAATTAAAAGCGTTGACGTTGGGAGCACGAGGTGCGAACCTCGTAATTCATGGGCCACCTGGCACTGGGAAGAGTCAGACCATAACAGGAATAATTGCAAACGCTCTAGGTCAGAAAAAGAGGGTACTGTTTGTTAGTGCCAAAATGGCTGCTCTAAATGTTGTGCATAATAGACTGCAATCTATGGGATTAGGACAGTATTGCTTAGAGGCACACGGTGTGAAATCTGGAAAGAGAAAGGTTATTGATGAACTGAAAAAGACTTTAGAATCCAATGATGATATAAAGATCGCTAAGAATGTTGATGACGATCTGAAAAAGATGGTTGATGACCGTTCTCGTTTAAATGAATATGTGAAGGCCTTGCACGATAGCCACAATGCAATGTCGACGAGTCTCTACTCCGTATTCGGTAAATATGAGACATTGAAGGATGTTGAGTTGGTCAAAGCTCCATTACCACTACAGTGGGACGACATAGCACAAATATCTCAGGCAGAACTTGGAAAGAAGATAGATGTATTGAGAGAGGTAAGCGAACATGCAGATAAGTTTACTCATAAAGATGTTCACCCACTGAGGGGTTTAAAATCTGGGAATATCGACCAGATATCTCTAGAAAAACTTGAGGCTAGTTACAATGAACTTATCGCATTCTGCGATTCCGTAGCCTCAAATATAAAAAAATGCGATCAGTTTTTATCACAGGCTGATCTTCGAGTCGATGATTTGTTTGCCTCTATTAGTTTCTTTAATATGCTTGCAAGCATAACCCATCTTCCAGATGGGTGGAACAATAGTAACGATGAAGCTGATGCGGTAACAGTTAAGGATGTTATAGAGTGCCAAGACATAATAAGAGAGATAAAGAAATTACATGATGAATTTCATGCAAGCACATCAAAATCACCCGCTGAGATTATAGATATATTTGGCCGCTTCAAGAGCAAATATCCGTCTTGGTATCACAAATTGAACGCACAATATTTCAAAGATAAAAAGAAGTGCAAGGAGGTTATTGATCGAAGCCGTACATTCAGCATTTCTCTTTTGGAGAAGCTGTCTCAAAAAGGCAAGAAATTGATAGATTTAGATAAGATTCTGACTGAACGTCTATCACATTATCCTTTAGTAGAAAAAGATCGCGAAGATAAGATTGATTTACTAGATAGCATAAAACACGAGTATGAGGCCGCAATCGCTATTAGAGCTTGGCTTTCAGAAACAAAGGCAACAATTGCTGTAACTCCAAAATTTGCTAAACAAGAAAGCGATTATTTTGCCAAGCTGGCTGACATATTGAGCTCTAGTAAACAAGGTATTTCTAAAATTCTGAATGATATCTCTTCAAAATGGCCAGATGGATTATATGGCCAGATAAAATTTGAGAATATTCCTATCTCTCAAATTATCAATATGGCAAAAGATATCGTTATTCATCTGAATCAATCTCGAATGCGTGATTGGCAGATAATAGTAAAACTAGTTAATTCATGTAATGAACACGGCCTTACCCCATTCTTACAGAAGATTGATTCTAAAAATTTATCTATTGTACCGAAAATTTTCGAGAAGCGCTTCTATTCGTTATGGATTGATGCAGTCATACACTCTAGGGAGGTTCTAAGCGAATTTTCAGAAGTCTCCCATGGTGAGTTAATAAGAAAATTCAAGTCTCTTGACGAAAAACTCCTGCACTTAGCCTTGATTAACACCATTGCAGAACCAGCAAAAATAGCCAAACAAGTGAAGATAGCCCATTCAGGCTTTGGTAATATGAATGGTGTCGGTATCCTAAGAAAAGAAATGGAGAAAAGGAAAAGACTCAAACCGTTAAGAGTACTCTTTAATGAAATACCACAAGTCCTTCAAGCCCTGAAACCATGTTTTCTTATGAGTCCGTTATCCGTTTCAACCTTCTTAAAGCCGGGCGCATTCAATTTTGACGTGGTGATATTTGATGAAGCGTCTCAATTACCGACTCCGGAAGCAATTCCATCAATATTGCGGGCAAAACAGGTAATTGTTGCAGGAGACTCAAATCAGCTTCCGCCTACATCATTTTTTAGAAGCAATATGTTGAATGACACCGGCGAATGGGAAGAAGGACAAGTTGAAGAGCTAGAATCGCTACTTGATGATTGTAAGGCGGCAGTTCCATATTTCCAGGGCACTGACCTTAAATGGCACTATAGAAGTCGCAATGAAAAGTTGATCAATTTCTCGAACCATTATTTTTATGGAAATCGACTTATTACATTTCCAACACCCGATACTAACGATGATAAGAACGGCGTTGTTTTGGAATATGTCTCAGATGGGGTCTGGGATAGAGGCGGAAGCAGAGTGAATCGAAAAGAGGCTAGACATGTAGCCAAACTGATAATCAAGCATTTCGAGACTGAACCAGATAAGACCCTTGGAGTTGTGGCACTAAATTCCTCTCAGAAAGAAGCTATAGAAGAAGCTGTAGATGAAGAATTAGCTAACCATAAAGATATACAACCCTTGATGGATCCCGAAAAGCCAGAGCCGTATTTTGTAAAGTCTTTGGAGAACGTACAAGGTGATGAGCGCGATGTTATAATGATAAGTGTAGGTTATGGTAAGGCGCCAGATGGTACCATGACTATGAACTTTGGGCCGATTAATACCGAGGGCGGATGGAGAAGGTTAAATGTCTTGGTTACTAGGGCAAAATGGAGAACCGTTCTTGTAACCTCAATTAGATCGAGCGAACTATCCGGTATAAATCCGGAGAATAGAGGTCCAATGGGGCTAAAAAATTATATTCAATATGCGGAGACGGGTTTTCTAAACGAAGCAATAAATCCAGTTAAAGTTTTGAATGAAGAGACGAATGATTTTGAAGACTCTGTTAGGAGAGAGCTTGAGCTTGCGGGTTTTGTCGTTGACGCACAAGTCGGTGTTGGATCATTTAGAATCGATCTGGCAGTGAAAGATCGGAAGAATCAGAGTCAGTATGCTATAGGTATCGAATGTGATGGGGCAACATATCATAGTTCTCGTTCTGCACGAGATCGCGATATTTTGCGACAAGAGGTTTTACAAAACATGGGTTGGAAGATATATCGAGTGTGGTCAACCGAATGGTTTAGAAATCGTGAACAATCAAGACAGCAGCTAATCGAGAACGTAAATCGGGCTGTTAATGGCACCACTTTATCCCCAGTGTCCGAAATGCACATGGATGCAGAGACAAACATAGAATTATATAAAGATGATATAGATCTTGCGTCTGTTCCGGTGCATCATAAAAAGCCTGGTACTCAATACCAGAAGTCTCAGGCCAAATGCCATCGCGATGTAGTGATGAAAGAAATCAAGAAATACCAGTTTGTTAATCTTCTCGTTCAGATAGTTCATGATGAGGGACCAATACATACCGATTTATTATTGGAGAGGGTAAAAGATCTGACCAAAGTCAGTAGAGCCGGGGCGAATATACAGAAAAATTTTGATAATGCGTTGAAGATTGCAATCAAGAACGGATATGTTGAAAAGAATAAGGATGATAAAGGATTTATATATGAAACTGGAAAGCTATATCCAAATTTCCGTGTTAACGGTGATGATGTACAGCGACGTTTATCACAAATTTGTAATGAGGAAATCAGAAACGCGGTCAAGTATCTAATCCAGGAACAATTTGGTTTGGCTTATGACAATCTAGTGCAAAGCCTAAGACCATTATTTGGGTTAACAAGGACTGATCCGGAGGAGAATGATCGAGTGAAGGATATTGTAGATGGAATGATCGCAAGTGGGCAAATAGTTAAACAGGGGCCCTTGCTCAATCTTGCCACCAAGATATAAATATGAAACTTCTTACTAAGACTGATTTTATTTTGTATCGAGATTGTGCCAAAAACGTATGGATAAAATGGCATAAACCAGAAGAATACAAAAAATTTGAAATCTCAGAATTTGAGAAATCTTTAAGTGTGATGGGAGATGAGGTTGAGAAATTGGCCAGAGGTCTATTTCTTGGCGGCTATTTAGTTGAAAAGCGAAGTAGTGGAGCTCGAGAATTAACAAAAAAACTAATTGCTGAGCATACGCCCGTTATTTTTCAAGCAGTTTTCAGCACAGAAAAGTATTTGGCAGCGACTGATGTGTTAAAGTGGAATCCAGAGGCATATGCGTATGATTTATATGAAATTAAGATGTCTTCAGCAAAGGAGGTAGAAGAAGATGACGAAATAGAGGATGGTAAACCGCAGAAAGTGAACAAAAAACGAGAGCTACAATATGAGTATGATCTTGCTTTCCAGACCAATGTGGCCAAGTTATGTGGCGTAGATATTCATAAGAAATATCTTCTTCGGTTGGATAAGACATATATAAGAGTCGGGAGGTTGAATCTTACTAAATTATTTATCCAAACTGATAAGACAGAGAAGATTAACGACATATTTCAATCTGTAGCTCTGACAGAAATGGAAGGTGCTCATTTATATCTTTCAGGAGAAACAATGCCTGTTGGACATTGTGATTGCTATTATTCGAGGGGCCGATCAGCTCATTGTACTTCTTTCAGTATTAGTAACCCTGGTCTGCCTGAATACAGTGTTCATGATCTAAACAGGATTGGTCTTAGTAAGAAATATTTGAAGGAATTACTTGACGAAGGAATTGTGGACATAGGCAAAGTACCAGAGGATGACAGGTTGATGCCTAAAAAAGCAAAAGATGGAGAGAATCAAGGTAAGCCAAGGAAGCTTAATCAAGTAAGAGTACACAAGTCTCAAAAACCGATTATAGACATTGAAGCTATCAAAAAAGAACTTACTTCTTTGGTTTTTCCCTTATATTTTCTGGACTATGAAACATATCCGACAGCCATTCCTCCATTTGATGGTTATCATCCATATCAACACATTGTATTTCAATACTCGCTCCATATTTTGCGAGACATAGATGCAAAATTAGAACATAAGGATTGCTTAATATTCGATGGTGATCCTTCCAGACGGATAGTTGAAAGCCTGCATGAACATATTGGTAGCACTGGCAGTATTATTTCATGGTACAAAAAGTTTGAAAATTCACGAAACAAAGAGTTGACTGTTTTGGTACCGGCCCAAAAAGAGTTTCTTGATGATATTGTAAAGCGCACATATGACCTTATGGATATTGTCGATAAGCAGTATTATGTGGACGATGGGTTTAGAGGCAGTTCGTCTATAAAAAAAGTACAGCCAATACTTGCGCCACAATTCTCATATAAAAATCTTGGTGTACAGAATGGGACTGACGCAATTGAGGCATACAGGCAAATATCAAAAGGTGAATTGATTGGCGAAGCGGTCGAAGAAAAGAAGCGTCAGATGCTTGAATATTGTAAAAACGATACAGAAGTTATGTATGTAATATGGAAATTCTTTACAGATCTTATTAAACAACATGGCATCTGATAAAAAATCAGCTCAACAGGATAACTCGGATGCTCTTTCGGTAAGAGATTATTTAGCGATTCTAAACGCAACGCTTACTCAACAAGGTGGCAAAATAATCGGAGAGGTATCAGATAGTAAAACATATAATGGCCATGTATATTTTTCTCTAAAAGATAAATCTGGAGAAGCAATCTTGAGTTGTGTCATTTGGAGATTTAACTACGCACGAGCTGGCATTGAACTGGAAAATGGAATGGAAATTGTGATTAATGGTGCTCCGAATATTTATGCTAAAAATGGCAGGTTTAGTTTTATTGCTGACACTATAGAATTGGTTGGTGAAGGAGCGCTCAGGAAACAGTATGAAAAATTGAAAGCAAAACTGACAACGGAAGGACTATTTGATCCAAAATATAAGAGGCAATTACCTATCTATCCAAAGACAATCGGTGTAATTACTTCAATGAAGGGTGGTGTAGTGATCCATGATTATAGTAACAATCTGAAAAAATTCGGATTTATATCAAAGATTGTTGATTCTAGGGTTGAGGGTCCTGACGCAATAAAAGAGTTACTCGATTCTGTCCGGACTTTGAAAAAAGAAAGTGTGGATGTGTTGGTGATTATCAGGGGTGGTGGGTCGCTAGAGTCCTTTGCGGCATTTAACAATGAAATGTTGGTTAGAGAGATCGTCAATTTTCCGGCACCGGTTATTGTTGGTGTTGGACATCATGTGGATGTCTGTCTGGTTGGCTTAGCCGCTGATAAGATGGTTTCGACACCTACGGCGGTAGCTGATCTGCTCAATGAATCTTGGGAACAGGCGGTATATGAACTAAAAAGGCATAAGCAAGGCCTGATTGATAAATATTCTGGCATTCTTTCTAACAAAAAATATGAAATACAAAATGCATCATCTATCATAAAGGATCGTTTTACGATGATATTTGAGAGTTTCAGAGAGAGCGAGAAACTGTTAATGGCGACATTGTATAAGTTCAATTACTCAATCCAAACGAAGAAGGAGACGGTTAAAAAGGCTCTTGAGACAATGATTAGGTGCCTTACTGAGGGTATCGAAGATAAGTATCGATATATTGGATCCGTCTGGACTGACAAAATGTATGCAAGATATTCACATGCTATATATCATATTCAAACCATTCTTGAGCATAGTGAGCGAAATATTCTTCAGAACAATCCGGAAAGGCAATTAAAACTCGGGTATAGTATTATTGTATCTAACGATCAGGTCGTCAGGAGTGTATCGAAACTAAAAGCCGGTGACATGGTAACGTTGAAATTATCCGATGGAGGAGCACTTTCTGAGATTAAAAATATAATTAAATAAATAAAATGGCTAAAGAACCAATAAAAAATGAAAAAATAGATTTAAACGATTCATTAAAAAAATTGTCCGGAATAGTCACCTGGTTTGAGGAACAACAAGATATCGATGTCGAAAAAGGTCTAGAAAATGTGAGACAGGGTGTATCACTTATCAAGGCCTGCAAAACACGACTATCTCAGATAGAAAATGAATTCAAGAATATTCAGCGTGAGATCAGTGAAGATGTTGTTGATGTAAGACCTTCGGAAGCTGTAGCTGCGGCTGGTGCTGAAATTGATCCCGATAATATTCCTTTTTAGGTCACTTCAAACGTATTTATGTCTTAAATCCGTTCGGATAACATCCCATCCACCCAGCCGCCAATTTTTAAGGAGCGTAGCGACTATAAAAATTGAGCGCCCCGAGCAATGCGAGGGGCCACGCCCTGTTTTTCATGTTCCACTTTGTTTACATCCTAAAATGTGCCGATGGAACTTTGTATGTTGGTTATACCAATGATCTTTCTCGGCGCCTAAATCAGCACAATAATTCCAAGTGCGGAGCGCATTATACGAAAATAAGAAGGCCTGTAAAAATGATTTACTCGGAAAAATATTCAACACTCAGAGAAGCTCGAAGAAGAGAAATAGAGATCAAGAGTTGGAGAAGAGAAAAGAAATTGGCTTTGCTCTTTCGTCCTGCTATACTTTGTCCATGATCAAAAATCCATTTTTAAATGCATTCTACGCGGCGGCTTATATTGTCGTAATCGTATTTGTGCTTGGGCATTTTGACGGTGTCGCCAAAGTAAATCAAACCATTCTTGCTCCGATAACGATACTTAGTCTGCTCGTTTTTTCTGTAGCACTCATGGGAATGCTGTTTTTCTTCACGCCACTAAAAATGTTCTTGGACAATCAAAAAGACGCGGCGCTCGCTTTCTTCTTCAAAGAACTAGGTACATTCGCATGTTTTGTTGCCGTCTTCATTATTTTACTTATTGTATTGTAGATACAACTTATTTTCCTCGATGTGGGCAACCCGGCCAACAACATGGCCGGCGCATGCCTTCTTTGAGTTCTGTACGCACGCGCTCGACATGTTGCTTTCTTGTTTCCGGTTTCTTGACGGATATCGTCCAGCAAATCCATTCATTGCGCGCGAGCGGCGTGATATCCTGCCATGCCGCCAGTGCCGCTTTGTCAGAAGCAAGAGCTTTTCGCAAATCTGCTGGCATGCTATGTAATGCGCCTTTTGATTTCATATTATTCTTACGATTGTAGCAAATAATAGAGTGCGAGGGATTTCTTAGTCAAAAATATTTACCAAATAAGCATCTATGGTTCTTTGGTCCATGGTGTAAAAATTCTCATTTAGGTTGTGCAGATCCGTCGCCAACTTCACGCCGACGAAGCGCCAATGCCAAGGCTCGAAAACATAGTAACCGTTGTCTTTGGGATAAGAAAGAACGAAGCCGTATTTGTAGGCATTGGCGAGGAGCCAAATGTACGCGCCGGTCTTGTCGAAACCATCCAAGATACCGCCTTGGCCGGGAGCGATAAAGTCGACGGCGGTGCCGAGCTGATGCTCGGAATAACCTTGATCGGCGGAAAAGGAATTGGCGGTGCCCGCGCCATAGGTCATTTCGTATTCGCCTTTGAGTGCTTTTTGTTCGGCGAATGAGCGGTAAGCCGAAAGAGCGTAGAAAGCGACGCCAGAAGAAGAAGCTGTATCAATCATTGCTTGCATGTGTGGCAACGCTTGAGTCAGGAATAAAAGCTGTTTGCTGTTGCTGTACTCGTACATTCCCGGTATCTCGGAAAGATTTGCCGGCACGTAGTTATCATTCAGGAAATAAACCTTGGAATATTTTTTCAAAAGCTCGGGATCGATCTTGGAAAGTTTTTGTATAGTTGTAAGCGTGCCGGAAAGATTGCCGACTTGATTTTGCACGCCGCCAACCTGATTTTGGATAGCGGCCACGTTTTGTTGTTGGGTGGAAAGCGAGCTGTGAGTCTGGTCTATGGCGGCTTGAAGGCTTGCGGTCGTCGAAGCGAAGTTGGCGGTGAGAGAGGCGATATTTGCTGATAGCGTGTCAATCCGCGATGAAGTCTTGGCCATCCAAAAGCAAAGATATATTATGTCCGCCAGCAAAACCACGGCGATCAATATTAACCCCCAAAATAACGGTTTTTGCGTGAGAGTGTTTCTCATAAGGCTATTATACCTTTTCTAGCTAGAAATGCCTGAGATAAATATGCTATACCTATACAAGCTAGTTCTTTCGGATTAGCTCTTTCAAAACCCCAAACAAACAACTTTCAACTGGAGGTGAAAAATGAAATTGAGCCAACCAATTGTAAAAGGCAATTGGCATTTGGTGCGATTTATCGCGCCAGCTTATCCGGATGAAAATATTTTTTCCGGAATCAGGATTACGCCCTTGGGCCTCGTAAATGTCGCAACTTGTGCGAACAAGGTCACAGGCTTGCGAGTTGAGATCATTGATGAGAACAACTATTGCGGACCGCGCGACCAAAACGGTTTGCCCGACCATTGTCAGCTTCAAGCAGAAGATCCGGCGGCGGTCGTCGGTTTCTACTGTGGACTAACGTCCACCATGGATCGAGTCTTCAAACTCTCCAAGTTCTATCACAATCAAGGTGCGATCACTATCGCCGGCGGCTGGCATGCGCACTTTTGCCCGGAAGAGGTGCTTAATAATTACTTCGACGTCGTAGTACACGGCGAAGGGGAATTGGCCATTGGCGACATACTCTATGCTGCAGTTGGTGGGTGTGATGTTACAAAGATTCCCGGCATTTCTCTTTACCTCGGTAATGGTAAAGTGGTGACCAATCCGCCGTCACGCTTGGAACTGCCTGACTTGAATGATATCCCGTATCCGGACTTTGGCCTGATCCGCTATAGCAAAAAGATTCGCACTTATCCTATAGGCCACGGCCGTGGTTGCGGCATGAACTGCGAATTTTGCAGTGTCAAAGGGAGCCCTCGCTGGGCTAGTGCAGATCACACCTTCGGTGTAGTCAGGTGGCTCGCCGAAACTAGAAATGCAAAACGTTTCTTCATCGTCGATGACCGGCTGGAAGAAGACCGCGAGGGCATTCTTGCCTTTTTTCGAATGGTGAGCGAGAAGTACGGCGACCGGCTCAACTTCACGGTTCAGATACGTCTGGAAACCGCGAAGGACCCGGAACTACTTCTAGCAATGAGCCGAGCCGGCGTCAGAGTAGTATGTGTCGGCTTCGAGTCGCCTATTCGGGAAGATCTAAATGCCATGCATAAAGGTCTTCCTTACCGCAAAATGGTCGAGTGGACGCTAGAGCTGCGCAAGTATTTCTGGGTACACGGCATGTTCATCTTCGGCTATCCGAGCGAACAACCTTCGGCCATTCCTGTCGCCGAAGCGGTGACGCGATACAAAACCTTCATCCGCGAAGCGAAGATCTCGAGCCTTCAGGTTCTGCATCCGGTGCCACTGGTCGGGACAAAGCTTCGTGAACGGCTGGAAAAGCAAGGCAGGATTTTTCCCTTGGAAGTTGTGCCTTGGAGCAAGTATGACGGCAGTTTTGCTTGCTTTCAACCGGACAATATGAGTTTGGCGGAACTTCAAGAAAAGCCGATCGAGATCATGAAATGGTTCTACAGCCACTGGAGTTTGTGGCGGATCCCGTACCGGACGCTCGTCTTTCCGGTGCATTATCTCACTGCCGGTTTCAAGCATTGGCATGACGGCTGGCTCCGTGACATCATCAAATATGGCGGCCATCGGACTGTTGTCAAGTGGCTCCGTAAGAACGGTGGCAGGGAATACCTCGCACGCTTGGAATCTTTTGGGAAGTTTCCTTGAAGCGAGCTCAATATCATCTGCTTGCATTTGCGAACCGTCTTGGTCTATGATAAGACCAAGACGGCTTTTTATGACCAAAACACTAAAAAACTCATTATTTGTTTCAATATCTGTACTTTTCCTAGTAATAGGGCTGTTTTTAACTGCTCACGCGGCTATTACACCAGTACTTTCGGTAATCAACGCCAATAACGGCTATATTCAGCTCACCGTAAATGCCGACGCCAATACTTCGGTTCAGCTTTATTATTACAACTCTTCCACGCCAACCTACAATACCTACGGCTCATATGGCAACAATAACAATGCGCGAAATGTCGGCAATATCGGTTATACCAATATGAACGGCTATTTTTCGGCGCAAGTGTCTTATGACCAGTATAATATTCCGGCAAGCGCTTCGGTCTATGCTGTCGTAGATGGCGTAGCTTCGCAAGTTGTTTCTTGGCCGGCATTTACCAACTATTCCAGCCAAACTTATTCTTCATATTCAAATTCGTACAACAACTCATATTCAAACTATCCAACGCCAACGTATTCACCTTTGCCAAATCCGACTTATCAGCCGTATTCCAACTATCCTGTTTATCCGCCAGTGACTTTGGGCCAAAGTAATTTGAACCTGACAACCGGCCAGAGTCAGACGGTCAGCATTTACGGCACAGGCACATATTTTATTTATAGCAATACCAATACTTCCGCGGTTTCTGCGAGCGTAAGTGGTAGCATATTATCTATCTATGCGAGCAATCCGGGAAACACCTCGATTACAATTTGCGAAAACGTTGGTTCTTCCTGCGTGATCATGGCGGTTAACGTCACGGCACCGATTCCAGTTTATTATCCGCAAACTTATTATCCTCAAAATCCGCAAACATATTATTCGCAAACTTATCCGCAGTATGTTTCCTATACTCCGCCGATCACTTACTATCAGCCGCAATACCGCGCAACCTACTCTCCGAGAACGTGGTGGGGAATTAGGTATTAAAATAGCGCACCATAGTATAGTAATGCCGCGTATTAGTTTAACACGCGGCATTTTGCCGCATTAATAATCCATTATTAGCATAATTTACAAGCATAAATACAAACAAATGACGATCAAAAAGATAGTTGCGATGGCATCGGTTCTGACGGTTTTTGGTGGTTTGGTTTTGGCAGTGCCGGCAATGGCACAGACCGGGAATAGTATGATGGGTGGCAGAGCCAATTGGCAAGGTCAGTCCGGAAGCCGAAACGGTATGATGAGATCGGGCGTATTCGGCACAGTTACGAGCGTGAGTGGAAATACTATTACCATAACTGGTCAGCAAGGCTTCGGTTCCAGTTCGCCGCAGACGAGCTTCACGGTGAACGCCGCTAATGCGGTGGTTATGAAAAATAACGCAACCAGCACGATTGCGAGTGTCGCTATTGGCGACAAGATATTTGCGCAAGGCACAGTTAGTGGCACGAATGTAACCGCGACCATGATCCGCGATGGTGTCATGATGGGTATGCGCGGTAATGGCAAGGGTCCAAATGGCGCGGGAGCTCCGGGACAAAATAAAAATGGTGATTGGTCCGGCGCCAGCACCACATCTGCCATTTTAGGCAATGGCCAGCCGGTGGTTGCGGGCGCGGTTTCTATTATCAATGGAAATCAGCTCACAGTGACAACCAAGAGCAACGTGACTTACTCGGTTGATGCTACTAACGCCAAGTTTGTCAGTGGCAATAACTCTACTTTAGCTCTCTCGAACGTGTCTGTCGGCGACACCGTTCTCATTCAAGGTTCAATCAACGGCACGAATGTTGCGGCTTCGACAGTTATCGATCAAAGCAAACCGGCTATGAATTCCGGCAATCCAAATCCCGGAAATAATTCGTCGGCGAAAAAAGGTTTCTTTGGTGGCATCGGTAGTTTCTTTATGCATCTTTTCGGATTCTGATTATAAAAAATAGCCTATGAACTTTTTGAGTTCATAGGCTGTGTGAATTTGATTCTTGTGAGTCACTTGAGCGCAGAAGCGATTTCTTCGATTGTCCGCATGACTGCGGCGCAAGGATCTTCTGCTTTGACGATTGGTCGGCCAACCACTAGGCGGTCTGCGCCAGCTTTGATAGCTTTGGTCGGCGTCATGATACGATCAGGGTTCTGATCGTCACCAGGAACAATTGCCCAAGCTGGACGAATCGCTGGCGTATTGATCGTCATGTTCGGACCAACGATCCTCCTTACAGCTTCAGCTTCTTTTGCCGATGAAATGACTCCGCCGCTGCCGGATTTTACGGCCCATTCAGCAAGCCGATTAACGGCCACGTCCGTGATACAGGAATATATTTCCAGACAGTCTGTATCATTGAGACTGGTGAGGACTGTAACCCCAAGTATCTCCGTGTCTGGCAATGTTTCTTTCAGTGCCTGCATTGCGGTGACTCCGGCATTGCATGCGACTGTTAGAAGTTCTGGCTTTGCCTCACGCAAGAACGCTCCGTCAGTCGAGAGGGTTTCAGAGATGTCAAAGAGCTTGAGGTCGGCAAAGACTTTAAGTCCGCGCTCGTGGATCTCGTCGATGAGATCATAGCCGCAAGCCCGTAAGGCGGAGTTTATTTTCAGATATACTCCAGTTCCCTCGAGTCGGTCGGCCAATTCGAGGACTTTGAATCGGACCCAGAATCTGGGCGTGTTTTTGATATCGGCCGTCGGCTTGAAGTCGGCAGCAACGATCAAACGTTCTGTTGGTGTTAAGGTCTTTCTCATACGTTCATACTTCTGTTTCTGTCGTTCGGGTTTTCAATACACCGCGTTTAGTCGCGCCCACTCGTCTTTGCCTTTGGGCCGGATAGCTTGCGAGCCTTTTTTGCAAAGCAGACAATCACCGGTTGTCCACATTGGCATGGGATGATCGATGAGCGCGACGATCTTCTTGCCGCTCACTTCTGTGAGACCAGATCGGTTCACAAGAACGAGAATGAAAGGCAGGATTATTCCTTCTGCTTTTTTGACAGCTGTTACCGTGAGGTCTACGCTTCCACCTGTCGTAAGGACATCTTCGCAAAGCAAAATCCATTGACTGTGCAAAAGAGTAAGCTCTTCATCGCTAAAGAGCATTGATTTCTCGCCGTCCTTTTCACTTTTGGCTGGCGATGCAGAGAAGCAATCTCCTCTGGTATAGGCCACGATCTGGGTGCTGATCAGTTCGGCAAGTTTGGTTGCACCTGTTTGTGGTCCAACAACACCTTCAACATCATCGATGTGTCCTCCTTCATACTCGAAAATCTCGATGAGATCAGAAGCGGCATCGCGCATCAGCACATCGTCAGGAATGACCAGTCGGCTGTTGAAGAAGCCGTTTGAGTGTTTTCCGGATGTTAGGAGCGCGTGAGGACGTTTGGGATTGCCGTCGTGGATCCAAAGAGCATCTTTGTTTTTGTACTCCTCGATCCATTGCTGCTGACTTCTAGTCATAAATAGTCCTTTCAAGGTTCATTTCCACACTTTTTGCCGTGTGCTTTGGCTGTAGAATCATCTACTCTACTCGCAACATTAATAGAAACACGCTGGAAAAGCAAACGCTTTAGTTTTATAATATACTTGCTTAAAAGCTAATAAAAACTAATGAACCCAGAAAATAAAACCAGTGATTCCGGTAATAGCGCACCGAGTTCAGGGCCAATACTCGATACTGCGAGCCAAAATATTGTAATGGGCATACTCGCTTATCTCGGCATTCTCGTCCTCATACCTTTGTTTGTGAGCAAGAATGATCCTTTTGTAAAATTCCACGTCAAGCAAGGTTTGGTCCTGTTTTGCGTCGAAATTATCATTTGGATCATCGCTTCCATAATCCCGATACTTTGGCTCATATTCTTTATCGTTGATATACTGACACTCGTATTTTCGATTGTCGGTATCGTGAATGTCGTTCAACACAAAGAAAAAGTATTGCCGTTATTTGGCAGATATTCTAGCGTTTTCAAGTTCTAGCATATTCTTGCATCAGAAATATAAAGCGCCTCGTATAAATAGCGAGGTCGCTTTATTATTTTTAATTTAATAAATATATGAGCAATCGAGTAATACATTTTGAGATCCAAGCAGACGATATCGAGCGCGCCAAGAAATTCTATGAGAAAGCTTTTGGCTGGAAAATTAGCCAAATGATGAAAAAGGACGACGGCGGCATGGATTATTGGGGCGTGGAAACCGGCACAGGTCCGGGCATTAACGGCGGAATGTATCGCCGATCCGAAGGCAGTGACAAGTTTTATCTCTATGATTGTACGGTTATGGTCGAAGATATCGACAAGGCCATCGAAGCGATCAAGGCGAATGGCGGTGAAATCACCAAGAAAAAAAGTGAGATTCCACATGTCGGCTGGTTTGCTGGCGCCAAAGATACAGAAGGTAATCGTGTGGGCTTGATGCAAGCGACGGAGTGGAAGCCGAAGTAATTCCAAGTTATAGTGTAGCTATGGAAGACAACACGGAAAAAAAAGAGGAAAAGAAAATAACCAAGCAGAGCCTGTCGATCGGTTTCAAAGTACTGGTCAAATATCTTTCGCAATACAAGCGCGACATTTTGATTTTGAGCGTGATCGGCATCCTCTCGGCGATAGGCAACGGCATCGTGCCTTATATTACCGGTACTTTTTTTGACTCAATCATCACGCCCGGCAAGTTTGGCATTTTCGGCATGGTTTTGCCGCTTTATGTTGCGCTCCTTGTCGCTTGGGCAGTTGTTCAGCTTGTCACTTCCATTCTGGACTGGCGCATCCAGATCAAGAGTGAATATCTTTCAAACTATATTTGGCTCGACTATATGGCCAAAGGTTTTGGTTTTCTGGTCAATCTGCCCATGGCTTTTCACAAGACCAACAAGGTCGGTGAGATCGGCAATAAGATCAACAATGCCGCAGCATCCCTCGAAACTATCGCTGGCAGGATTGTTATTGATCTTGCGCCGCAGATGCTTTCGATCGTGATCGCACTTGTCATCGGCTTTTTCCTGAAGCCGCTTTTGGCGGTGTTTTTGCTCGCTGGCATCGTCGTGTATCTGGCCATTGTCATATATGAAGTCCGACCGCTTTCTGCTTACCAAAAAGAATATCACGACAAAGTTTATTCGGTTTTTTATGCCGACGCTTATGACATGATCGGCAATACCATGGCGATCAAGCAGGCAACCGCCGAGGATTATGAGAAAAACAAAATCGCCAACAATGCCAAGTTAGCCTTGCCGCTTTGGATGCGTCTCGCTAATGCTTGGGGCGAACTCTCCCTCTATCAGCGCATCATTATTCTGGTCACGCAAGTGCTGATCTTTGTTTTTTCTGTCTATTATATTCAAACCGGCACAATGACCTTGGGCGAACTGCTGGCATTCAACGCCTATGCCGCGATGATCTTCGGGCCATTCGTGACCATCGCTCGCAATTGGCAAACCATCCACAATGGCATCATCAATGTCCAAGAAACCGAAAAGATCCTCTCTTTGCCGACAGAGAATTACAAACCAACCGGTTCATCAGTTTTCCGCTTGAATGGTGATATTGCTTTTGATAATGTCTCCTTCCAGTACGAAGAAGGTAAAAAAGTTTTGGAAAACATTTCCTTCACGGTCAAGGCTGGTGACGTCATCGCCCTCGTCGGTGAGTCTGGTGTGGGCAAGAGCACTTTAATTGATTTGATGTCTGCTTACCATTTTGCGACAAGCGGCAAAGTTATGATCGATGGCAAGGACATTGAAACTCTGTACTTGAATTCCTTGCGCTCGCAAATCGCCGTAGTTCCGCAAGAAGTCGTTCTCTTCAACGACACTATCAAAACCAATATCAAATATGGCAACTTCAGTGCTACTGACGCGGAAATGGAAACAGCGGCCAAGAAAGCGTACGCTTATGATTTTATCCAGAAATTCCCAGACAAGTGGGGCCAGCTGGTGGGTGAGAGGGGAATCAAACTTTCCGTTGGCCAAAAGCAGCGTGTTGCTATTGCTCGCGCGATTCTGCGGAATCCGCGCATTCTCATTCTGGACGAGCCGACTGCGGCCTTGGATGCTGGTTCAGAAAAGATTATTACCGAATCACTCGATGAATTGATGAAAGGCAAAACAACTTTTATCATCGCGCATCGTTTGAGTACGGTCAGAAAGGCGAATAAAATCCTAGTCTTCAAAGAAGGCAAGCTCATCGAAACCGGTACTCATGACGAACTCATCAAGCTCGAAAACGGCGAATACCGAAGGTTATATGAGCTACAAATAGGGTTGCATGGTTGATTGCGTGTCATTCCCGCGAAAGCGGGAATCCAGGATGTTGACATATAGTTCTTAACTATATAAGATATATACATGACAAGCCATGAAGCCATGACAAGCCAAGTTATCATAAATATGAATACTCGCCTAAAAAGAAAGGCGATGCAAAAAGCCAAAAATAACGGCATGCCATTTTCTTCGGTTATCAATCTTGCTATAAAAGCTTATGTTGAAGGACTTTGGAATATTGGAATTATCGAAGAAGAAAAATTCAATGAGAAGACAAGAAAAGAATTGGATGCCGCAATACGAGATATAAAAAAGGGCAAAGGGCTTTCGCCAGTTTTTTCGACAATAGAAGAAGTCCGTACTTACTTAAAGAAATAAATCTGATATGATTGCCGGGTGAAAGTAATTTTAAAATACAGGTTCAAGAAAAATTTGAATAAACTCCTGCCAAAAATTCAGGAGCAATTTTTATTAAGACTTGATATCTTTATGCACAATCCGACTGATATGATTTTGAATAATCATTCAGTTGAAAGAAGTTATCCAGATTGTCGAAGTATAAATGTTAACGGGGATTATCGAGCTATATTTTATATTCAGGACGGGATTGCCATATTTGTTGATATTGGTACACATTCGGAATTGTATGGATAAGAACCCTGTATTTGATGCCCGGTGGCATTGACTTATAGTTCAAGATATGTTAAACTATATGGGAATCAAGCAATGCCCAGTATGTGCTGGA
>CAYTUZ010000002.1:0-33599 GCA_964441635.1 uncultured Candidatus Saccharibacteria bacterium | reverse complement strand
TTTTTCAATATGTATTTGGTTTTGAAACCTTTGATTTTGAAATCATAAGGCAATGAATGGGCGAAATCCGCAATCCTATAATCCAAAAAAGGCGACCTCGCTTCGAGTGATGCGAGCATAGTCGCGCGATCGACCTTGACCAAGACTTCATCCATCAAATAAGTCCTCTCATATTGGTACAACAGAGGTCCGACCTCTGTATCTTCAAACTCATTATTGTTTTCGAGCCTATTCCACACTTCGGGTTTGAAGAGTTGTGAACGTTCTTCTCTGTTGAAGGAGCCGAGCCAAACCTGATGCCTGTGTGAATTAGAAGCATTGACACCTTCAAGGAATTTCTTCAACTTAAAATCGAGACTAAAGTTATTGGCCGACGAAGGCAACGCTCTTATCAAGGGTTCAATGACTCTACTCCTCAACATTGCCGGTACTTTTTTGTATATTGTGAGCAGTTTTTCCGCTTGGAATGTTGGATAGCCAGCAAATAGTTCGTCACCGCCGTCGCCACCCAAAGCAACGGTCACATATTCTCTGGCAAATTGCGAAAGCAAGTACGTGGGAATTATCGAAGCATCCGCCATGGGTTCATCGAGCGCATTCAGGACTTCGGGAATAACACTGATACAATCCGCACTGGTAAATATTTTCTCATAATGTTCTGTGCCCAAAAATGTAGCGACTTCGCGGGCATAGTTCGATTCATCAAAGCTTTTTTCCTGAAAACCAATAGAAAACGTTTTGACTTTACTTTTGCTTTGCTGCTTCGCGTAATAAGCAATCGTCGAGCTGTCTAGGCCGCCAGAAAGAAATACGCCCACGGGCACATCGGCAACTAGACGGTTACTGACCGATTCTGCGATCATCGCACCTAACCGCTTTTTTGCTTCAGCAAATGATAGCTTCGTTTCCTCGAACTTCGGCAACCAATATTCTGCTTTTCTGATCTTACCCGCTTCAAAAACCATGTAAGATGCCGGTTCGAGTTTGTGCACGTTTTTCCAGATGGTATGTGGTGTTGGCACGTAGTCAAATTGCAAATACTTGTTGACTGATTCTAGGTCAAGCTCTTTTTTGAAAGCAGGATGCAATACCAACGATTTCAATTCCGAGCCAAAAATAAACGTGCCATTCGTAAGCGTCCAGTAAAGCGGTTTTTTGCCCGCGCGATCGCGAGCCAAAATCAGCCGATTCTTTGGAAAATCGTAAATCGCGATGGCGAACATGCCTTCCATTTTCTCGAAGCACTTCTCGCCAAAAACTTTATAGGCGTAAATTATGACTTCGGTATCGGACGTGCTTTCAAATCGGCAACCATGGTGTGCTTTCAATTCTGTTTTTAGTTCTTGGAAATTGTATATCTCGCCGTTAAATACAATAGCAATCTGCTTATCACTGCTCCACATCGGCTGGTGACCGGCAGCGCTAACATCAAGGATCGAAAGCCGTGCATGGCCGAGGCCGATTCCCTTTTGTTCATCAAAAAATATACCGGTATCGTCCGGTCCGCGGTGTTTGACTGCCGCCGTCATTTTCTGAAGCGTATCTTCGTTGCCCTTGCCTATAAATCCGGTTATGCCGCACATTTAAATATTGATCCGCTCTGCGACATTATACGGCGTCTTCTTTTGCGATTCATAGTAAGTGCGCATCAGAATCTCCGCAATGATGCCCATGGCAATGAGTTGCACGCCAACAATCGTAAATAGCGCAGAAAATACCGGCAAGGGCGTCGAAACAAAATCACGGAGGTGCACGATCTTCAAATAGACTGCGACCAGCCCGGAAAGTATTCCAATGCCGAGCGATACAAAACCGATGCCGCCGAAAAAGTGCATGGGACGATTCATATATTTATCCAAGAATACTATCACCACCAAGTCCAACAGCACCTTGAATGTCCTGCCAATGCCATAATTGCTCTTGCCAAATTTGCGCGCTTGGTACCTGACTGGGATCTCCGTCACTCTGGCGCCATGCCAAGAAGCATAAGCTGGAATAAAACGATGCATTTCGCCGTAAAGTGCCACGCCAGTTAGCACACTCCTTTTGTAAGCCTTCATGATGCATCCGTAATCATGCAAATGGACTTTGGTAATGCGGGATATGAGCCAGTTCGCGCAAGCCGAAGGCAAGCGCCGGCGGAGCCAAACCATGGGGCCGCCCTTCCATCGATCGACGCGCCAGCCGGACACAACATCATAACCTTCATTTAGTTTTGCCAAAAGCTTTGGGATCTCCGCGGGATCATTTTCCATGTCGCTATCCATGGGGATGATCACGTCGCCGGTTGCATTGGAAATGCCAGCTTGTAAAGCGGCGGTCTGGCCACGATTTAGCTCAAAAGAAATAACCTTTATGCTCTTATTTTTCGCAGCGTAATTCCGTAAAATTTGCAGACTTTTGTCTTTTGAAGCGTCATTAACGGCAATAATCTCATATTCTCCGCCAATTTTAGCCAAGACCTCTTGGAAACTGCCGAACAATAACGGCAGGTTTTTTTCTTCGTTGTAGACGGGGATAACGATAGATAGCTTCATGGGAAAAATACTAGCACATTTAGTGTTTTATAAGCACGCCCGCGCAACACATCACGCCGAGGCCCGCCTCGCACCGGCAAGGGGGATTCGCTCGGCTCGCTACACGCTGTTAAACGCTTCGCCGAGCTCACCTCCCTTGCCGGTGCGAGGTGGGCTCGTGCTCATATACAGTTTGTGGTCATCTTACTGCTTTGTAGATGTAAATATTTGGGCCATAACGCGATAATTCAAAATATTTTAGGTCAAAATAATTACCGGAATCGTCGGCGGAATAATATTCCAGATCGGCGGTCGGGTTGGTGAAGGCGGCAATTAATTGTAGATTTGGACTAGTACTAGCTGCGCTTGCTGAGCTTGCCGCGCGTTCTACAAAATAAACTTGTGCGTTCTTAGTAATCGCGATTATTTTCGCGGGATCACTGTGAGCATCCAAGACCAGAGGCTTGAAATCTTTTTCCAAGTTGTATTGGATCGTAGCTTCGCATTTACTAGCACACTCGTTTTTATCAGTGAGAAGGTACGCGGACTTGTTTTGTGGCAATTCCGTGTCGGCACCGACGTCATTCCAGATAATAGTGTTAGTTGCATCGGACAAGTCTGTTCTCACAAACTGAACTGCTTTGTAGTTGGTTGGTTCAACCGAAAGATAATACAGAGTCGGTATGAGGTATAAGACTGAAATAGCTACTGGAATCCATAAAAGCTTTTTCCAAGGCAGATCGAAGCTCGCGATGATAAATGCCAAGAAAAAAGGCAACGGGAAGAAATACCGTAATGACGCCCGATCACCCACTGACCAACGATCGATGAATATTAAAACAAGAATGTAGAGTGCAGCATAGAGCAAAGACAGTTTGAAGAGTTTCTGGTGGCGTATCTTGAAATTTATAAGCGAGTAGGCGATCAGAGCTACGAGTAAGGGAAACATCATGACAACCTTTTTCAAGTGTATAAAAGTGGAAAAAAAGAGCGACGCATTTGTTTTGATGGCGTTTGGAGATAAGGTGTAGTCGAAAATAATGCTGTGGACTTGATCGCGTATGCCAGAAAAATTGCTAAGCACGATTAGCAATGCGACTATTGCGCCAACAATTACAGAGGAACAAATAGATCGCATTATGCCTTCTTTATTTGATGATCGATAATATTTGTAATACCAAATCACCGGCACACACAAAAGAGTTACACCCATCAAAGGAAAATTGGCGAAGGCTAGAAAAGCGGTTATTACTGAAAGCCAGATATATTTTCTTACTTTTAAATATTCTTCTGTTTCAATGACTTTCAATAAGAAATAAAATGAAGCCAGCATTAGGAGCGTTGATAGGATCCAAACCTTGCTGGTATGAAAGATGACATTGACCAGAATATTTGTGAATAGAATGGCGATCAAAGCCAGCCGACTACGATAATCGGAAATATAAGCGCGCAAAGCGTTATTGACGCCAAAGAGCGCAACTAGAGCAAAGAGAAAGCTAACAATTCTGGAGACAAGATAAATAACGAAGGGATATTGGATAACAAAAAGTTTCAATGAAGCAAGACTGAAACCTTTGAAGACCCAAAGAATGATGAGTTCAATGCTGATGAAAACATAATTCACATAGTAAGTAACTGTTCCGTAAGGCACATCCAGAGATAAAGGTAAAATCGAATGATGATCTATGGCACGCAGGACCGCGCCGCTAAAATAGGATTCGTCAGCAACAACATTGGTGAAAGGAAAACCGTGCCAGAGGCCGATAGCCAAAGATAATGCGATGAGGATTAAAACAAACTTTTCAGTGCGATTCACGATACAAAGAGGATAACATTCAAGATTATAAAAGACTATACTGTTGGTAACTGCCGACACAAAAGGTCTCTATATCGCCAAAGACTACGTGGATCGACGACTATCTAAAAAGCTTTCGCGGCGGCGCCACTATATTCCTGAAGGAAGTAAAGGATCCCAAAAGATTTGGTGTTGCAGTGCTAGATGATAGAGGCACGGTTCATAGCAAATCTTCTTTCGAATATGAAAGTGCCGATTTATGGAAAAGGCTCGAATGTGCGCTACTGGATATATGTGAAAGATCGGCCGGGACATGATTTCCGTTATGCGCTCAATTTTTAAAAAATTAAAAAAGACTTTTAACTTCTACTCGACGCAGATTACAAAGGCTCCGTAGCCAGTTTGTTTTTTAGCGTAGTAACGTCCAGATAACTCATCAATTTCGGCTCTTTGTTTGCTAGAAAAGTAAGAATGCGGACAGAACCCTTCTCGGAAGGATGACCAAAATCATAGAATTCTTTGTCTGATGACTTTATGGTCGATACATCGCGCAAATCGTAGAAATCATAGTTTTGCTTTTGGAAGATATCACGCAAGATAGCTGGTGATTTACGGAAGGCTGTTCCGGACGCGTTTTGAAGAGATTCCATAGCCTGATATATTTCCGAAGGATAAGGAGAAAAATAACCGATGACATATATATTCCTGGACTTGCAAATCGCCAGGAACCTTTCGAGACTGGCGATATTTTCGCTCGACAAAGAAGGTGTATAAAATGGCACAGATATCTGGTCTCCATTTATCGACGAAACGACTCGGGATATATCAGCTGGCATATTTTGTATTCCTTTTTTTATTTCAGCTGGCCCTCTCTGCCAGCTGCCGTCAGAACGGTAACCGGAAGTAAGCAACATTGCCCTAAGACCAATATTATTATTTTGCTTTGATGCGGAAATAAATTCGTCGACTGGCAATCGCCCGGCAAAATAATCCTTGTATATATCACGCCATCCCGTGGCTAGAAAAAGCTTGAGCGGTTCATATTTCATTGTTGATACTGGCGGGCTGCCCGGAGAATCCGTCAAAAAACCCGAGAGATCGATCAGTATGACTTTGAGATTACTTTCGACGGGCAAGTTTAACATATAATCGGAAAGGTCTTCGACATTGATCGCGGCATTGGCTGGATAGCCAGCGTTATAAAAACTGTGATTGTCAAAAAAATCCGACTTGATGGTCAAAGTCTTCGATGAGCCGAGCACCAATATATCGGGATTCTTTGTGATGGTCGCGAGTAACTTGAGCGGTCGGTCGGTATCCGAAGTGAATCTGGACATATACAAGACGCTCGGATCCATCCGCTGTCTCTCTATGACGGCAGATATCGGCAGGTATTCTCCACTTATGATAAATACCGCCAAGGGCGGCGCAAACATCACGCACACAGGAATAGTAAACAGTATAACTTTGAATATAAAAGCTTTCATATCAGAATTTGAAATAAATAAACGGTTCCGCGCCAAAATATCCCAAAAGCAGAGTGGCAAAGACCAATCCGTAATACACGCCCCACCGCAAGTAACGTCGACTGGTTTCCAGTATAAATATATTTCCTTTTTTGGCCTGTAGATATTGGACCCATTCGAGAAAAGCTATGGTAACGACTAGCATAATGATAACCTGCGTCTGCACACCAAAATTTTCATAACTAAAAAAACTGCCCCAGCCTGTAAATCCCTGGAGTGGATGAGCTATGGCGTTTCCCATTCTGGCGAAGATCTGCCCCGCCTCACGCACACTTGCGGCCCGAAAAAAGACGAGGCTGGCTCCGAACAGGATCAAGGTGGTTACAGTTTGTATAAAATGATGGACTATATTGTGCTGATCGAGAGTGATCATTGCAAGAAATCGTTTCCTCCACGCCGCAGAAGCAGAAGAAAAAACTGTATATATACCCTGTAAAGCTCCAAATATCACATATGTCCAATTTGGCCCATGCCATAGACCGATCAGAGTGAAGGTGACAAACAGGCTGGTATAGACGCGCAACTTGGTAACTTTCTTGCCAGTAAATGTGAGTGGGTAGTAGAAGTAGTCCCTAAGCCAGCTCGACAAGGAGATATGCCATCGCCGCCACAACTCCGCTATCGAGCGAGCCGAGAATGGACGGTCAAAGTTTCGGGTTAAGTCGTAACCAAATACCAAGGCGGAACCGACGGCAATATCCGAGTATCCGGAAAAATCACAATAAAGCTGGTAGGCGAACAGCACTGCGGCGACGCCTACCACAAAACCGTTGGATCCCGCGATATTTCCGTAGACATGATCCACGATCTGTCCTGCTCTGTCGGCAATTATCAATTTTTTGAAAAAACCCCAAAGCATCATTTCCAAGCCTCTTCTGACCTTCGTGGCATCGAAACTGTGCGGCTCGTAAAATTGATGCAACATATGCATCGGTCTTTCTATGGGACCAGCCACGAGCTGGGGGAAAAACATCACATAAAGAGCGTATATACCATAATTCCTTTCTGGCATCTGTTTCCCCCTATAGACCTCTATCACGTAGCTCAAGCTCTGAAATACATGAAAAGAAAGACCTAAGGGCAAAGCAATTTGCAACAAAACCAACGGATAATTCCAATGAATCAGTTGCGCGATATAGGAGATATTTTCATTAAAAAAATTGAAGTACCTAAAGAAAAATAGAGTACCGATATTGACGACGATGCTAAGAACAAGAAGGAATTTACGTGTTTTGCCGGAAGTTTTTGACACCTTGAGTCCCAGAAAATAATCAACAGTTATCAATGCAAACAAGACCAATATAAATTTGGGGATATATGCCATATAAAAATAACAACTTCCGACTAGAAGCAATAGCCAGCGATGGCGATCAGGTACAACTCCATAATATAGGAGAAATATGACCGCAAAGAAGATCAGAAACTGCAGAGAATTAAAGAACATCGGATTTTGGATTTTCTGATTCGGGAGCTATCAGGATCGTAAAAGGTACTTCCGACCGATCGCTACCAGTACACAAGGATGCGACTATGTCAGCAATATCCGAAGCTTCGGCAATTTTGCCACTCGCGCTCTTGGCACGCACTATGTCCAAAAAAGCTTTTGGCGTGTCGCGGTTTAGCCCGCCCGGCAATACCCCCGGCGCAATGGAATAAACATTGATACCGTAAGGTGCGAGTTCTTCCTTGAGAGCGACCAACATGCCCTGAAGCGCGAATTTTTGCATACTATAAGCTCCGCGGGCTTTTGTATTTACGGGAGTTACTACTCCGGCCGTGGTTATACCTATGATAATACCTTCTCTATTTTTCTTCAGTTGAAAAGCGCATGATTTCAGGAATATAAAATCTCTGATAACAGACCCTTCGAGCTCGGCGCGAACTTCTTCGACAGTAGAGAGGTTCAACTGCTTTTGCTGCGGCATGGACCCGGCGGCATCTATGCAGACGTATGGCATACCCTGTTCTTTGACGATCTTCTCCATCGTGCGTTCTACGAGAGCGGCGTCCTTGAGATCGCACGAGTACGCGCTTCCGTGACCGGAAAGTTCCGAAAGTAGACCCGAAACTTCTTTTGGCGTAGCAATGTGATAGAGAACGGCAACCTTCATGCCACTCTTGGCCAGTCGCCGAACCATCGCCGAACCTACATACCCCATCCCACCTGCGACTATAGCCAACCTGTTTTTGTTGTTTGACAGATCTTTCGTGGTATTCATGGTAGTTATTGCCCAAGTACTTTCACGGCCGCCTCGCCGATTGAGCAGCCTTTTTTGAGAATGGAAAACTGCCAAACGCTGGTGCCCTCGCCAATATTTTTTGGCTCGGCTACGCGTGTGTCTTCGTGAATATTTACCTTGCTCATAAATTCAAGGGTATCATGTTTTTTTTACAAAGCAAAGAATTCAGCTTATTTAACTTTGTAAATGACAAATCGCTGATTGTGCCAGACCTGTTTGAGGAATGGCAGCGTGTCAAAATATTTATCTTCATCGAGCGACTTGTCTGCAACCGCATAGCTGACCGAATATTTCTTGAGATTTTCTTTTAAGTTACTCTTCAGTATCGCTTGCCGAGCTTCCAAATCCTTGATAAACCCTATGCCAATCCATTGCGCCAAAGTTTTGTCAGGTGCACAGGATAGTTTGAAATCGCAACCTAACCTATTCTTGTAATATAGGTCGGTGTATTTCCAGACCGGACCAGCACCGTCATATGATCTGTAATCGCCAATGAGATCCGCCGCGGAAGTCGACGTCCCAATCCAAGAAAGAAGGAATCTGTCTTCGACTTCTCGGCTCGGCATCAAATGTAAAGTGCCGAGATGATCCCAGAATACGTAATCTCGGGTCATGACTGGAAGATAAGTGCTAATGTTCTCGTTTGCCCAAATGACGTTCGAGGAAGAAGCATTTTGATTTAACCAGTCAAATGGCGCGGCATATTCTTGGTATGGTTTGAAATCCGTACGGCTGATTTGGCTCCAAGGTAAAGAACGATTGAGGTTTGAAACGAGAAAACCTGCTGTCAGTAATATTAAAATACATATACAAACCTTTATAAACAAAGCTGAACCTTGCCAATTTGATCTGCTAAATAATGTTTTTTCTTTCCACCACCTGAAAATCAAGATCGTAAAGAACATTGGCACCCACAAAGTGATGAATCTGCCAGTATGCAAAGCTGTTTCCAATTCTTTGCCAGTCAAGAGATTACTAACCGACATTATCAATAATCCCAAACCGGAAAAAATAAGGGCGATAATTTCTGGCCGAGGTCGGACCTCGTGATGTCGGACTTCGACCCACCAAACCAAGAAATACGCCGCCAAAACGATTATCACCCAGCGGCCATATTGGTAAGCGTAGTAAGCTGGCAAATGTGTCGAAATGAGTCCGATTCTAGCAATAGTCTGCCAATAAAAGGGTGCTTGAATTTGCTTCACAGTGTAAATAATAGCTGGAATTGATAGGACGATCGTTCCGATAAAAATAACGAAGAGTTGTCGCGCGGTTTTGATTTGCTTCTGGAAGAGAAAATAAATGAATAAAAGGCCGAGAATTATGCAGACGATCTGCCACAAGTAAGCGTAAAGATAAAAAGTGAGAGCGCTTGCTATGATCAGGAATATTTGGCGGCTTCGATTGTCTTTTTGTTTTAGCCAAAGAATGAGTGCTAGCAAAAATAACAAAAATGATGGAAAAATGACTTGCATGGCAACTGGACGCATCATGAGCCAATAAGTTTCCAAAAAAGAAACGATAGCGGCAATAGCCGAAGCCGGCGGCGATAGGTCGAACTGGCGCGCGATCAGATAGATAAGGATCGTGAAGATAACCGACCACAAGAGGAAATTTAGGATGATGGTCGGGATGAGCGGCAGGCCGAGTAAAAGCGGCGCGGCATTGATCCAGTCTGGCAGGAAAAAAGCCGGAGCCATCGCGCCACTGTATTCGAGGAAATAAGGATTTCCCAAGAATGGGTGGCCTTTGGCGACATCGGTGATACGCGCATAGTAATAGAGATCGTCATCAATAACTTGCGGCGGTATGCCTTGCCAATTATTGCCGATTTTGTGCGTTATTAGCATGACTGACACTAGGCAAAGAAAAATTGTTACAAGAATTAAGATTATTCCGAAGAATGCACGACCGTCGCAGCCAGCGACAAGTGTCGACTTCGGTCGAGTCCCGAGTCCGCGAGGGACGAGCCGAACGAAGACACTTCGTCGTGGCGAGGAGGGAGTGTATTCTTCGAGAGTAATTTTATTTTTTCTTTGCCAAAACATACATGTTGTCGCGCAAATTAATGGAAAAATAAAGTTTCCCTATGCGCGTATTTTTTAAGCGGTCGGACAGCTTGCGCCAAATGACCAATCCTTGCCACCTATACAGAAAATTGATTACATATTCCACAGTGAATTTCTTACCGACGCAGCCGATCTCAAGGACTTCAAAGCCACTGTTATTCAAAAGTGTGGCAATGCTTTTTCGGTTGAAATACCAAATGTGCTCTGGCGGCACGAAGAGATGCCAGCGCGAGCCCATCAGCTTCGAATAAAAAGAACCGGAATCAGGGGTATTCACAGCAACTAGTCCGCCCGGCTTTAGCAAAGAACGAACGCGATTCAAATCTGAAACCGGATCCGGCATATGCTCGATCACGTCCCACATCGTTATGAGATCGAAAGTATTATCCGTTTGCTTAACATTTTGGAGAGTTCCGGTAACAATATCTAGGCCGTCTTTTCTGCCCTGCTCTGCCGCGTAAGCAGAGATTTCAACACCATGAACCTGCCAACCGCGCGTTTTTGCTATCTTCATAAAAAAACCTGTGGCTGCACCTACGTCCAGTATTTTCCCGGGCTTGCCCAATAACTTTTCGAAGTGAATAAGATGCCGAATGAAAATCGTTCGCATCGCTTCTTTGTCAGCGTCATAGTTCACATAGCCGTGGCCATCGAGAGCGCCGCCAAAATAGTCTTGACTGTACACAGCCGCCGCTTCTTCGGCTTTTGGAAGTGGATACAAAAAAAGTGTTCCGCACTGCGCGCACTTCCAGACTTCGTAACCGCTTTTGGTGGCATACGGAGAATGTTTTTTGTTCGCACAGACAATGCAGGCAGAATTCATTTTTTTAGCCTCATTTTCCAAGGCGCGAGTACGCCTTCGCGGATAATATGGCTCGACATTTTCGATTCGCCTTCCTTGCGGTTGGCAAAAACTATAGGATGTTCGGCAAAACGCGCGCCAACCCTATGAAAAGCATATTTGAGTTCCATAATAAAAGCGTAACCCGAGAGGTCGAGCTTGTCCAAATCGAGCTTGCGCATAGTTTCCGCGCGCATGACATTGAAGCCGCCAGTGCAATCATTGATCGGCATGCCGGTGATCAGGCGGCAATAAAAGTTTGCGCTGCGCGACAGAAATCTGCGCCACAATTCCCAGCCGCTAGTTGCGCCGCCTGCGATGTAGCGCGAACCGATAACCACATCGCTCTCATTCAATTTTTCTAACATCAGCGGCAAATATTCCGGATTATGCGAAAAATCCGCGTCCATCATGATAACTACATCGACTGAAGCGTCTTTGAGGATTACCTTGAAGGCGTGGGTATATGCCTTGCCAAGTCCTTCCTTGCCTTTGCGGCGAAGCAAGAGCAGTTTTTGATATTTGGTTTGCAAAAGCTCGACTGCTTTCGCCGTGTCATCAGGCGAATTATCATCGACGACGATCACAACCGCGTCAGGCACGTGCCGGAAAAGTAGTGGGATCAATTCTTGAACATTCTTGCGTTCGTTATATGTCGGCAGAACAATGACCTTTTTCATGAATTTATTGCTTTGCATTCAACCGCATCTTCATAAACGTGAGGATATGCTTGGCACGCATGCCCCAAGAATATTTTTTGACCTCTTCAAGCGCTCGATTAGAGAGTATAACAGCTTTGGAAACATTAGCCAAAGAATATTTGATTTTCTCGGCGAGCGACAGAGCATCGTCAGGTTTGGCAAAAACCGCACATTCCTCGTTCAAGATTTCTCGGATCGAGGGCAAGTCCGAAGCCACGATCGGCACGCCGGATGCCATGTATTCGAAGAGCTTCACCGGTGAAGTGTAAAGCCGCGAAATGTCTTCTTTGGCGCTATTTGGCAATACTAGAACATCAGCGGCTTTCAGATACAAAGGAATCTCTGAGTGGGGTTTCTGGCCAATAATATCGAGGTGGCACCTCGAGGTGGCACCTCGATATTTATTTTTGAAAGATTCAATATCCCAAGGTGTACCGCCGACAAATACGACGACGGTATCGGCATCCAAATAATGTGCGGCTTCCGCCAGAGTGTCAGCGCCTTTCCAAGAATACAAATGCCCGGAATAAAGAACAATTTTCTTATCTTTTGGTAAACCTAGGCGATGTCGGACATCGTCCTTGTTTTGTTCGATATCAAATTCTTCCAGATCAACCGCATCAGGCACAACCGTTATTTTCGATTGATCAATTCCCTGCGCAACACAATAATCTTTTAGCCCATTAGAAATAGCAATGATTCCAGATGCGCGAGTCATCGCCTTCTTTTGAAGAAGACCCTTTCTCACGTCATGCATCTCATAAAATACAGAGGTCGGACCTCTGTATACCGCAACTGCTTCATCTCTGGTGTAAACAGCGTCAAACTCACGACCCCCCAATTTGCCAGCTGCTTTTTTGGCAAAAAAATATGATCGCAAAGCAAAACCAATTGATCCAAATTTTATGAGATTGAATTTTGTCTGAGGAATTTTCTCAATTGAGAAGCTTTGCGTCAAACCATAATATTTGAATATTTCCTCCGGAGTCGCTTTGTTCCAAGAAGGAATCATAAGCGTGATCTCGTTCCCCACTCGCACCAAAGCCTCGCAGGTCTTCATGATTTGAAAACCGTGAGCTTTTTCCGTGGGTAGGCGTATGTCAGCTAAATAAATTATCTTCATACTACTTATGCAGAAGTCCGACTTCTGATTTGAAACCGTAGATCTCGTCAATAATAAAAGGCGGCCGTTTGCGGCTCTCATCGAGTGTTCGCCACAAATATTCGCCGATAATGCCCAACATGATCATAATTAGCCCCAGAAGAAAGGTGATAACCGCCATTAATGGTGCGTAGCCTTGCACAGGAATTTTGCCAAAAATCGCGGAAATAATGACATAAATACCAAAAGCAAAACTGACCAACGCTGTAAATAAACCAATCGTTGAAATAAAACGCACCGGCATATAGGAAAAAGCTACAAAAGAATCAATGAAAAACTTGATCTTCTTCATAAAGGTCCAGCGTGATTTGCCATGTTGCCGCCTCTGGCGAACGTAGCTAATACTGGCACGCCGATGGCCCAGCCAAAAGATCAGGCTCATGACATTGGTATTCTTTTCTTGAATAGCGACAACTTCCTTTGCAACCTGTCTGTCAATGAGGAAAAAATCGAAGCCGCCAGCGGGATATCCGGCCAAAGCAAAACGCGCCATCAGCTTATAAAAAATCTTGGCAAATAATTTCTGCGAAAAAGATTCTTCACGATCGGAACGAACGGCAATGACGACTTTATTCCCCGCTTGCCATTTGGCGATCATTTCGCCAAACAATTCTGGCGGATCTTGGAGGTCAGATGTGATCATACCCACGCAATCGCCCGTGGCGCGAGAGATGCCAGCAGTGATAGCTTGCATCGAGCCAAAATTCCGGCTAAGTTTTATGATTTTAATCCTCGGATCTTTCTTTTGTTCGGCGATTAACAACTCCAAAGATCGGTCACCAGAACCGTCGTCGACGAAGATCAATTCGCTTTCAAAGCCTTTCAAAGAATCCAAAAATTTCTGCAGTCTTGGAACAGTATGTGGAATATTAGGTTCATTCCAGTAAACCGGAATGACTATGGAAAGTTTTTTCATATTTACCAATAAACTAACACGTAAATTGATTTATCGCACTATTTCTTATTCAATATCTGATATCGGTCACAAGAACTCGATGAGACGTATTTCTCCAAAATATCCTGTATTTGCGGCATTATTTCACTCGAAACCGCCACAATATCCGGAACCCCTTGTTTGATCAAGCGCTTCTTTTCAGTGCGGCTCTGATCGGTTTCGATGCTATCCATATATTGGTAATAATTGCCGCCAGCGCGGAAAATAACCAGTTCCGGATCTTGATAAAAGAAAATGGATTTTGCTTGCGGAATTTTTCCGATAGCCGCGACACAATCGCGAGTTTTGGTACTGCCATAATATTGCGAAACCCAAGAATGAAAAAGGAGTTGGTAGGATTGGAAAATAATAAGTGCAAACACAATAACAAATATTGAGATGCCAGCGCCCGAAAGCGGCCGATGTGATTTCCGAGACCATACGCAGGAAATTTTCACCAGAAAATTCCGTAGGAAAATTTCCTGCAGGAAATTTTCCGTGGTCGAGGAAGTCACATCGGCCGCCTTCGGGCGCGTCCCAATAATAAAGTTAAGTGTTTGCACAAAGAATAACAAGCAATAAACCTCCGCCAAGAAAAAATAGCGATAATAAGCCGGATTTCTAAAATATGCCAGTAAAACTAGGGTGGAAAAACCAAAAGCGACCAATTCCGCGACTTCGATATTCTTTTTGGACCAAACTCTGAATGTGACCGCCGTCAACCAAACCAAATAAAGAGCAAAGAAATACAACGATTCCGGCGCCGTCAAAAAAGCTTTTATATTCGAGAGCAAAGATGTCGCCAAATTTACACTGTGCGGATTCGCGTAATAAGAAAGAGTTGCGACAAACGAATCACCACGAAACTGGATCATTATCCATGCGACGAGCGGTAACAATGCGCAAACAATAAAATATAAGCTGTTTTTGATTATGCCACGACCAAAAACTTCAGGCTTTTTTAACCAGACGTATAAGAGCCACATTGCCACAACAGGAAGCAGTAAAATAAAAATCGGCTTGGTGGCAATACAAAGGCCCAGTGTCAAGCCGGCAAGAATGAATTGTGAAATGCGCCGGTCGCCTTTCCAAATCCGGTCGATGAATATCAAAAACACCGTCAAGAAGAAAAGCCCGGGGACTTCGCCAAGCACGTTTTTGCCATTGCCATAAAGTGGCGGAAAACTGACCAATAGCGCCAAACCGGCGATCATTAGCCATTCATTCTTGAAAAGTCTTTTTGCTAGAAAATAAATCGATAAAAGAAATGCTAAAATATAAATAACCATTACACTTCTGGCTTGAAGCAAACCAACGCCAAAGAGTTTGAAAGATAATGCGATTGGAAATGTCACAGGGTAACTTGTGGAAATGAAACCCGGAGAAATATACGTGTCAGGCGCAACTTTTACGGAATAGACTCCTTCTTCAACCAGAGTCTTTGATGTTTGCACGATCATGCCTTCATCGAGCCATGTTGGCGGACTTTCACTGAGTTTGTAGGTACTGAAAAATAAGGCGGCGCAAAAAAGCGACGTCACGATCAGCTCTTTTTTGTTTTTAATGAGCCATTGCATTGCCTTTTTCATAATATTCTTTTTTACTGATAGTTTTGAAATAAGCATCCAGCCTCAAATATTTTTCAAAAGTTTCCCTCGCTTTCTTTTGCATTTCCGAGAATTGGTCAGGAGTCACTTTGGCGTAGAAATCCGCGACTATGGAATCGAGTTTACTTAGATCTTTCCAATTCACTCTTAAAATGATCTGTGAATAATCGATGACTTCCTCCAGTGGCAAAACACATTCTGTGTCGACGAGAAGTGGAATCCTACCAAGCGACAAGGTCTCAAAAAATCTGGTGGAAAAATTACCATCGCCTTTTATGCAGAGTGTGAAATCACATCCAAGAATGTTGTCAATGTATTCTTGTCTCGCTATTCTAGGATCGAGTTCAATAGTTTTTTCGTTACCAGAATAACTTTTGCGAATAATAAAGTTGGTATTGATTTTCTTTGAATTCGAGAGGTTTTTTATCACTTTCCGGCGCCACCACAGGCCCTTTTGCTTAATCAAAACCTTCCGATTGAATAATGAAGCCAAAGTGGTTGGCAAGGATTTGGCCCAAAATTTGAGATAGTCTGCTGTTGAATGAAAGTCTGCCCAGCCACAAAAACCGACTGTTGCTTTGTCATTGGATTTCATTCTTGGTTTCAATTCAAGATTCGCACCCAGATCTTCCACAAAGCCGGGAAGAATAATCTCATTCTTTTTCAAAGTGGAACGATACTGGGAATTCCGGAAGACTATAGCATTTTCAATGGGTACTTCTTGACTGGAATCGCCCGGAAAGAAAACTATAACTTTTTTATTTAACTTCCTTGAAAGAGTTTTGAAAGAGCGCAAATATTCCGCATTGCCACACACGGCATTGTAATTGTGCGTAATTAATAGGAAATCAGCTTCCTCTGGAGTTTTTACCAATTCAAGAACCGGCGTATTCAACTGCACATGACGCTCCGTCCAACGATCCAGTCCAACCGCGCCAAAATTGGGCCGAATAACGTCAGCTATCGGCAAATTGGGAATGGGTTGGCCGATGAAGACTTTTAACATACGAGTATTATTGCACAGCGGTGGTGTTTGTGTCTCGTCTTCCTCGTCTGCGTAACTCGCGCCGGAAATATGCTAAACAAAATGCTCGGGAATTGTTGAGATCGCGGCACTTTTTTATTTCATTGAAAAAATCCCTGTCATCTCGGAATGTTGCAAAGCACTTCTTTAATATTTTTTCAATGAAATAAAAAAGTGCCGCGATCTCAACAATTCCTAGCGAGACTCGCATTTTGTTAAGCATTTTCTACGGCGCGAGAGACATCCTCGGCTTCGGAGGAGGAAAACACAAACACCACCGCCATACTAAATCTTTTAACTGGAAACAATTCGACGATCCGATTAATTCCAAATACGATTGAGTACAAACCAAAACCAAAAATCATGCAGAATAAATTGGGAAGACTGTGTTGATTTTTCCACTTTTTGAGGAGGTGAAGCGAACCCAATTCGTATTTCAAGCTTGGTGTGCCGGTAAACCAAACTTTTCCAAAACTAAAACCTTCTTGTTCCAAAAGAGTCCTCAAATTACTTATAGAAAATTGAAATAGGTGATGTGGAGGTGTTGCCGAACTCCAAGGGAGTTTGAAAAGTCGGAATAAGAAGAATGTCGCTTTTGCCCAAAAACAATCCATATTAGGAGTGACAATTATCAGGCTACCATTTGGTTTCAAAATCCTATGTGTCTCTTTGATCAGAGCTCGTGGATCCGTAACATGTTCAATCAAATCGCCCATATGGACGTAGTCGAATGAATGATCTGGAAAACGCGCTTGTTCCAATGTGCCAAGAATTACATTCAAGCGATTCGCTTTGGCAATAGCAGCTGTGCGCGGATTTATTTCCACGCCAACTACTTCAAAGCCAAGCTTTTTTGCAAAATACATAAACTCGCCACTGGAACAACCCACGTCCAAGAATTTGCCTTTGTTTTGGCTTCTCAAATAATTCAAGACTTTTGCTTGCTTTTTGGTCGGCGCGACTCTCGAAAGATCCTTTAGTTTATTTCCTTGATAACCAGATTTTTCGGAATAAACTTCTTCTTCTAGAAATGACACCGCGGGTTGAGGATGAACAAATGACAAACGGCACTTCGGACATTCATAGATAAAATAGCCGTCTTTTTCCATCAAAAAATTCGCAACATTTCCACAGATAATGCAATTTACTTTTGTTTTATTCTGAACGGACAGGAACTTGTTCATTTTTTAGGTCAATTAGAAATTAGGTAATTAGGTCAATTCACAATTCCCTTTTTTTCACTTCATCCAAGATCGTATGTACCCGCGCTTTGGTGGAATGTTCCGCCAAAATCTTTTCATATTCCTCTTTCATCGCTTCTTGATTGTATTCGTTTTGGAGATAAGAAGCGAGTTTGGCAAGCTGTACCTTGAATTCCTCGATATCCTTGAACTGCCAAATTCTCTTATAATCCAATGCTTTACTAGGAGCTTCATAAATGCCGATCTTTTCCGTTAGCAAAATACAATTGTTGCCAAGTGTTTCCCAGAATCGTGCAGTGTCGAAGCCGCCACCACCGATGGAAATACCAACCTTGGAGCGTGCCAAAACATCGTAGAACTGATCACGTCCTGCCAATTTATTGTTATCATCAAAGTTAAATCCCTTGGTTCGCTTGGTGAAGCAGGAAAAGCCATTCTTCTTGCAAAATAGTTCCAAATATTCCCGCGCTTCTTTTCGCAAGATCGGATAGTCTTCTTGGCCAAACACGCAAGCAAAATCTATATCTTTTTTTACTCTCGAATTAAAATGTGCAACATATCTCGATTCAATGCCAAAAGGCAGTGGCAAAATACCTTGAATGTAAGGCTGTTCACGGCGAAAATAAAGTGAGCATTTCGAAAGCATTTCCTGATCGATCGCGCCAATACCTTTATAGCTTAAATCTTTTACGGCATTTGCAATATTGGCGTCAAAACGATTATTTTTGCCGAGTTCACTGCCATCGATGAAAATTGTTTTGTTCCACTTATTGATTTTTCCTGCCAAATCATAGTTGGTCGCGTTTTTGCCCCAAGCGAGAACGACCAAATCTGCTGATTGCGCGAAGTCTGCAAATTCATTTTCTGCCAATTTATAAAGTTTCAAATCATACGGACAAGGATACAAATAATCCGGAATCTTGAATTCAAAATCTGAACCTTCCTTTTTTTGCCACAAAATGCCATCAATAACCGTATTGGCCAGATAATCGCTTTTGTTAATTGGAGGTATAAATGCTATTTTCATGAGAATTCGTAAATAATCCTAAATTGTCCTTAAATGCTTTTGATATAATTATCAATAATCATTTTGGGATCAAACTTCTCATAAATAAACTTCTTCGACTCTTGGCTCATTTTGTTTCGAAGATCCTTATTATTATATATTTCGAGAATTGCGTCGCGGATCGCTTCGCTATTACTTTCCGGAACAAGCAGGCCGGTTCTGCCATTTTCAAATGCTTCGGGAATGCCGCCACTCTCCGAACCGATAACCGGCACGCCGTAATATTGTGCTTCGATCAAAACCAAACCCAAACCTTCAAAATCTCCTTCAGCTCTCAAATAATTGGAAAGCAGTACAGCGACATTCGCTCTTTTGTAATAAGGTTCCAGACTATTTACTTTACCAACGAAAATTACCCTGTCTTGAATTTTAAGCTCGCTTGCCATATCTTCAAGCACTTTTCTTTCTGGACCATCGCCAACCAAAACCGCCTTGATTTTGTCATCACCAAGTAATGAAATCGCTTTTAATAGTAAATCAAGGCCTTTCCTCTTCACCATTCTGCAAACGCTCAAAACGATAAAATCTTCATCATGAATACGTTCATCGATTCTCTCTGAGTCTGAATGATTTGCTAATAAATGTGAATTTTTTTGCTGTTCTTTTATCGTTTTCTCTGGAACTAAAGCATAAACAACTTCGATTTCCCTCTGAATTTTGAGTATTTGCAAGGTCTCTCTTTTTGTAAATTCGCTAATTGTAAAAGCGCGAGAAGCATTCTCTATCGTCCATTTTTTTAGTTTTAAAGTAAGTATGCTCGCCTGCGATGAGCAAGCATCGGTGCCATAAAAAGTTACAGCACTTTTCCTCTTTAGAATTTTTGACCAAAAAACGACCCAAAAACCGACCGGAAAAAGATTCAGAGAATGGAAAAGGTCAGAATTAAAATTTTTCAAAATGTATATGAGCGTCAAAATGCCGGTAACAACAAAGCCTCGTGACTTGAATGTGATCAGACCCAGTTTGCCAATCTGCTCTCGCCTAGGGTTTTTGTTACCAAAGATGACAGCGCGAACCGAAGCAACTTCCAGATTTTCCGCGGTTGTTAAAATCCATTCATAGCTATATGTCGCAATACCTCCGCTGGTTGGTGGGAAATCACAACCAAAAAAACAAATCTTTGTATGAGATAATTTCATCTTACTTTTTAACAACGTCAGCTTGCCCTGCGTAGCTCCGACTTGTCCTTCGAAGCCTTGGCGAAGAAGGAGTCTGCGAGGAGCGAAGTAGGGACATCTGCGTCACGACCATCAAGATTAAAGCTGAAACGTCCGCTCGTTCGCGCGCGGTTTTCTTTTCAGATTCGCTAAGCTCTGCCAGCTGATTGCCCGAGAATAATTTCATGATTTTGTCTGCCAAATCTACCGCATTTTTTTCTTGGAAAATAAGATCTTCAGCGTACGAACCAAAATAATCTGTAAAAGTCTTATTTGACGAAAATACCGGCACACCCGCAGCCATCGATTCCAAAACCGCTTTATCAACTCCGCCAGTCGGGGTCAAATTTACCGAAGCGTCCGCCATCGAATAATGCAAAGGCATTTCTTCGGCCGAAATATTACCAGTCAACTTCACAATATTCTCCAAATCATAAGCGTCAATCAGATTCTTGATCTTATGCTCATACGACTGGTCTTCGGTTGTGACAGCTGCACCGATCAGGAAAACTTCAAATTGTTTCTGCCACTTATCCTTCAGAATTCTAGCTGCCTCAACCAAAACATCGCAATTCTTTATAGCTGTAATTCGGCCAACAGAAATTATTCGGATCGGTTCTATGCCCAATTCTTTGGCTCTTTTAACATTTGCAAATCGAGCGACATCAATGCCATGACCCACAATAACTACCTTCTTACTTGGTAGTGAAAAACTCTCTTTTGAGGCCGTAAATACGGCGTTTGACAGTTTTTCGGCAACCTTCAACTTCAAGTCAACATTCCGATGCGTATACCACATACCCACAGGTTTTCCCCAGCTTTTCCACAGGATGCCTCCTAGGACCACATAAATCGGATTCATGTGTACAAAAACCGCATCGTAGTTTTTTCGCTCACGAAAAATAAATCTGTAGAAATTGATTACATAACAGAGCTTGGCAAAGGACGTGATTTTCGAGACCATACGCAGGAAATTTTCACCAGAAAATTTCCGAGGACTAGGAAAATTTCCTGCAGGAAATTTTCCGTGGTCGAGAAAGTCACGTCCCTTGCCAAGCGACACGACTTTAACATTGCTTGGTAATTCATACCTTCCTTTTTGGAGACAAATAACCGTGACCTGTTCGCAATTCTTGGCAAATTCCTTGATCCATTCATGGAAAAAAGCCAATACGGAATTGTCCTCATCTACTGCTTGTGTAACAACTAATAATTTCATGCTTTTGGTGCTATTTGCGGCTTACGATTGAAGACAAACTTCTGATAAACAAAGAAACTTGCGATGGCAATCAAAAGTGCCGCGACAATCTGCGAAATAAGATAGTCATGTTTCTCGACCAGAGTTGGAAGATTACTAAAGTGAGCTCGTGTAAATTCAGTGAAAATGAACACTAGAAAGGAGTTGATTGCCATATTTATCGCGCTAATAACAAAATATAATGTACCCTGCTTGGCAACGTCATCGGTCGAATGGTCCCTGAAAGTCCAGTATTTTTGCATCGAAAAACTCACGCCAAAAGCAACGATGAAGGCGATTGGCGTTGATATCACATACCACATTCCGAAGACGCCCGTGAGAATATATAGAACAATCAAATCTACAGCTGCCGCCGTGCTACCAGAAATCATATAACGCACAACCTTCATGTGTGTAGCGTATTTCTGATCCAATTCCTTATATTTGTTTTTGGTCCAGTTAATCATATGTCGGACATCTGCAATTAGACACTTTTTAGTATTTTAATAATCTTCTCCGCCACATCACTCTCATCAAAATTAATAATCGTCGCGCCAACTTCATTGGCAATGCCTACGTCGGTTGAAATGACGAGACATCCCGCTGCTTTGGCTTCTACCAAGGCCATACCGTAACCTTCGAATAATGAAGTGTTCAAGAATGCATCCGCGGTTTTGTAATAAGAAGCGAGGATTTGTTTTGGAGCCCAAGGTTCGATTATGACTGACTTCTCGAGGTCGCACCTCGCGATTTGTTTACGAAGCGATGCTTCCTCTGATCCTGCACCGACAATAATAAGCCCTGCTTTTGGAATTTTTTCCAGTATTTTTGGCCATGAATTTATTGCCAGCTCGATATTTTTCTCTTTTTCCAGCCGTGAAGCCATGAGCACGATTTTTTCAAACTGCGGATATTTATGGTGCAAATCAATCATAATAGGTGTATTCACTATCCATTCGGTATCAACAGCAATAGGACGTACGGTAATGAAATCCTGGATTCCCGCCTTCGCGGGAATGACAGTCATCAAATAATCCTTCACCCTTTGAGATACAACTCGAATGTGGTCAGCTCTTGGCAGGTATGAAAGTGCCAGATATTTTCTGACTTTATTTAGAAGCGTATAAGTATAATTTGGACTGCCAATGTCAGTGTGAATTTGAATTTCTAATGGAATTTTTAATTCCTTTTTCAAAGTCACGCCAGCCATTGCAGTGAGGAATGGATCTTGGCAAGTAATTTGCTGAATATTTTTTCTTTTGGCGATGAATTTGCCGAGGCGAATAGCATCAAAAGGATACAGTACCTTGAACAATGACCGTGTAGGATAAACCCAGATATTGGGCGCAATGTGTACCTCTTTATAACTTCTATCAGTTGCAACGATAATGTGAACCTCATCCCAACTTTTGGCATATTCGATCTGGCGCGCGCGCACGTTGCTTCCTGCTTCGAAGATTTTGCGATCTATAGATATCATGAGCAAATTCTTGGCCATGCTATTTGCTTTTCTTTTTCGAGACTTCGACAATCTCTTTCCCAATATCCTCCCAAGTATGGGTAAATTTGAAATTCCTGACTTTTTCGGCTTGCGTGGCGCGATTCTTCGGATCAGATAGCCAGACAATCTTCTCGACGATTTCTTTTTCATTCTGTGGATCGACAAAAATGGCGCAATCTTTGATCCTATCGGCAATACCAGTTTCTTTTGTGACTATGAACGGCGTGCCAGCGCGAATAGCGTCAAAGATCATGTTTGGACTAATGTCGCCTAGCGAAACCAAGATGACAGCATATGCATTATGAATTTTCTCAAAGAAACTGTCATAGACAGCTTTTCCGAGATCAAGTTCTATTTCCGGCAAACCTTTTGCTTTTACCTGTATCTGTGCTGTATCAAAAGCATGTTTGAGCAAATCGATATTTTTCCATTTTAGGATTCGCGTACCACCAATAAATGTGCGATTTTCTGGTTCGATAGCTTCGGCTCGAGCTCCGCAAAAGTTTTCGATAATGACACTTTGTTTGGGATCGAGCTTATAGGCTTTCTCAAATATTTTTCTCTGCCAATCCGTGCTGAAGATTAAAACCTTGGCGTGACGTAGTACTCTTCGGCCGAGTTTGAAAACGAGTTTTTCTTTGCGATTTAATAGATTTGTGCGAGCTTGGTAAAAATCTTTGAACAAGACCATGTCGCCAGTTCTTTCGACGTACGATTCCCACAAGAAGTCGCCGCCGGTGCGCAAGACATATTTCTTGCCCATCAGCCGACAAGCGTACATGGTTGGCACAGCGGCAGACCAAGTGTCGAGAACCAAGATGAGGTCAGCATTCCAGCCTTTGCGGATGATTTTCAAGAAGTAAAGGATATGCCGAAAACCCGGTGGCAGAGCGCGCTCCCACCTATATGCCGCAACTTTCACATCGTAACCGGCCTTTTTCCAGGTCTCATAAAGATTGCGCGCGTATTGCGCCGGACCGCCTATGTCGGGCGGGTAAATGCCTGATGCTATCAGTATCTTCATAACTATGAAGTGTAGCAGAAAATGAGGGATTTCCAAACTAAAAAATGAGTGGCTCTCATTAAATAAGCGTGCCGCGGCAAACGACACGCTTTCATGGAAACACGGATCTAGCGAGCCAACATCGCATCTGATTCTCGCAGCGACCGCTCATGAGCAAGGCAGCGACGTCTATTTAAGTCTTTATCGTATTCTTCGGCTGCACTGCATTCTTCAAACCATTTCAGATTGTGGCTTTTCTTAATGGCATGAACAATAGAAGTCTGGTGGTCGAGGGAGGGGTGGAATTCGTCACTGCGGATCCACAAGCAGTGCCACCACAATCTCAACCGCCACGGCTTCAAGTGAACACAGAGCCAACAGTCGATATGTTCGAGCAGGACCTTTAAGCGCATAAGAGGATTCTCCTTCCATGATTATCTTACACCCTATTTCTTCCGTTTCAAATACCTCTTGCCCTTGAGTTTCTCCGGCAAATAACTCTCTTTATCATATTTTTGATAACCTTTATGGTAGCCCAATTCTTTCATAAGCTTCGTAGGTGCATTCCTGATTTTGAGTGGTACAGGCAAATTCCCCGTACTTCTCACATCTTCCAATGCTTCGAAATAGGCATCGTATGCGCTGCGATCTTTTGCAGCCAGTGCCAGATATGCAGTACCATGAGCCAAATTGATCTGCGCTTCTGGCAGGCCGATAGTTTCGACCGCGCGAAAAACTTCATTAGCGACGACCAGTGCAGTGGGCTGCGCCAAGCCGATATCTTCGGAAGCGAACACTACCATTCTTCTGGCTATAAATTTGGGATCTTCGCCGCCAGCAATCATTCTGGCCAAATAGTAGAGTGCAGCATCGGCATCACCGGCACGCATACTTTTTATAAATGCCGAAATGGTGTCATAGTGTTCCTCGCCTTTTTTGTCGAAACGGATAAATGCATGCTCGAAGGTATTCTTGAGATTTTCCAGATTGATGCCGCCATAAAGCTTTTTGCAATTCTCAATAGCGGTTATCGCTATGCGCGCATCGCCATTCGCCAATCCTACCAGCCAGTCAATCGCATCTTTGGGTACTTTCACCTTGGTTCGCTTCACAATAGTCCTAAGTTCGTCTTCGCTCAAAGGATTCAAGACAAATATCCTACAGCGTGAAAGCAGAGCAGGAATGACTTCAAAGCTGGGATTCTCCGTCGTTGCGCCAATAAGAGTGAGCTTGCCACTCTCAACATAAGGCAAGAGAAAATCTTGTTGCGCTTTGTTGAACCTATGAATTTCGTCCAAGAATAAAACCTTGGGCTTCGGCTCGCCGTAGCCTTTGGCGGAGGCGGCCTGTATATCCAGCAATGTATCAGGGTCTTCCAAGATCTTCCTGATATCATCCTTGCCAGCCGATACCGCTGACAATTCATATATGCGAGCATTCACAGCCTTCCCATAAATTCTCGCAATCGTAGTCTTGCCAGTTCCCGGCGGACCCCAGAGAATGAAGGAGAAAAGGTGCTTGTCTTCTATGGCTTTACGGAGAGGTCCTGCCCCGAGACCTGTCGAGGGGTTGTCCTCGCCCACCAAATGCTCTTGCCCGACGAATTCGGCAAGTGACTGCGGGCGGATTTTAGAGGCGAGGGGTTCCATGGCGGTAGTATACGCCTGAAGGATTTGAATGCAAAAAATAACACCTGATGATGGATTGTTTTCGAAAACAAATTCATTGACTTAATCTTTATACCTGTGTATATTATATGTGTGTCTGCGGGTCGTCAGACCTATCTGGTTATTTCCAAGCCGGAGACAGGCACACTAAAAGGCGTCACTTATTGTGGCGTTTTTTAGTACCTCCTCATCATCAGAATTATTTAAACCTTTTCCCACAGATGTCTCTATAATCTTGATATTCCTGTACCATTTTGTTAGCCAAGCCGGTGCAACACTAAGAAATTTTACAGCCCCATTGCTTTCTTTGGTAACTACGACTTTTACGCGAAACTTTTGTATTATTGCCACAAATCCCCAGCGACAAACTAAAACACTTTTCGGAACCCAATGGCCATTTCGGTTAACTCTTTTGTTGATAATTTCTTCCTCATATTCTTGAAACGTAGTCGATGTTTCGAGAATAAATTTTGCTTTTGAGAGCATGTCAAAACGAAGTATTTGAGCTCTTTTATCTCTCATCTTCTTGGGTGCAGAATAAACAAGATGATTGAATCCCTCTGAAGTAAAATCGACTTTTTGACCAAGAGCTGCACAATCAACAGAGACAAAGGTGTTGTAAAGATCAGAAGCTTCATGCTTTATCTGATCGTAATCTGCAACACGTTGGTCTATTGTCTTTTTATCGGCCATAAAGCTGCATTCTACAACTTGATACTAGGATATTCAAGAAATTCTTGCGATTCTATTTGACAACCCTCGCAATGCTTGTAATATCTATTCCAGATGTTATGAAAAAACTAAATACTCGACTTCGGCACCGAACGGATTCGACCACGCAGAGTTTGGTCGACTATGCCGCACGCACTCGCCATCTCAAGAAGACTCAAAAAGCGCTTCTCGCGCTTCATCGCAAAAGAGGTAAACCGAATGTGTCGGAAATGGACAGTGACGACTTCAGGCGAGAACACGAACTCTTCCAAATTCTCGCTGGAACGGTTTACATTACTCCGCGACTGCGAAAAAGGGCAATACAAGTCTTCGCGGAAAATGAGGCAAGATCTATGCCTTCGTGGTGGGGAGTATAAACAACGAAAGGATTTATGAAATACAAACCAATCACTTTCGAAGACCTCAAGGGAATGGATTTGGTCGGCTGCTGGGCAGAATTGTGGTTGTTGAGAGGGAAAAAACTCTTTCTAGGGAACCACCGTTATTTGATCAGATCTATCAAAATCACCGCCAACTATCTGCAAGCAGAAAGCTTGGGCTTGCTCGCCTATAATGCCATGGCCGACAGATGGGACTTAGCGAGTGACACAAAATTCTATGACGCCTTCTACAACAGAGCATGCGAGGAATATTACAGCGGGCCAATGCAACTCGACTCTGGTGAGATAGTTTGGTTCTTGGGCAATCTTTCGGACCCCAGCTCCGGTCACAAGATCTACCGCAAAGGCGTGGATCCGCCCAGAAATCCCTTTGGCATCAATGATCTCTACACTGTCTCATCAGCACTCAAATGAAAAGGGTGCGTGACACAGTTCTCTAGTCCATTCACGCCTCGCTCACTTGCGAGGCTTTTTTTATTCTAGGAAAATATCTTTCATCTCCCCCGCTATCCTTGTCCACTGATACTTTTCTTCCACCATCTTTTTTGCCTGCCGCACGATGTATTCTCGGGATTCCCTGTCTTTGATCAGCTTTTCTACTTTCTGCGCGATGCTCTTGGGATTTTTCACTTCACAGAAAAGTCCGGTTTCGCCATCTCGCAAGAAGTCCACAATGCCGCCGACCGGTGTCGCTATGACTGGAATTCCTGCCGCCATAGCTTCGATGAAAGAGTTGCCAAAGCCTTCAGAGAGCGATGGACGAATGAAGATGTCCGACATATCCAAATATGCGGGCATTTCCGAGTGAGGAATGAAGCCGAGGAATTGCACACGATCAACCAAACCGAGATTGGAGACTCGAGATTGGAGATAAGAATCGAGATAACCAGTGCCAAGAATTAAAAGTTTTACGTTCAGAGACAAATATTTTAACGATTCAATAATGTCAGATATCCCATTCTTTGGCACCAAACGTGAGGTGGTAATGAGAAATATGTCACCTTCTTTTTTGCCAAGCTTATCTCTTAACATTCGTGAAGTTTCAGCGGATATTGGCTTTGAAAATAAAGAATAATCAACTGCGTTTGGCACGACGGTTATCGGAGCTGTTGCACCCATTTTCCGGGACCAAACTTCCAAAAAGTTTGAGATCACTTGGATTTTGTCCGCAACCTTGAATATCTTTTTGAAAAAGGGCTTGAATATGCCGTCGCGCTTTTCGAAGTTATCGCCTTCTTGGATAGTAAGAATCACAGGCACCTTGGGAAATTTTCTCTTGAATAAGACCGCGGCAAAACCGGCGTAACTCGCCATAATCGGCCAAACTGCATCATAACCACTTTTTCTGTGGAGCGAGACCGCTTTTCTGAATGCCAAGTATGGATAAAGGATTTTGGAAAGCGGAAATATTCTGGAACTTTTGGTATTCCCACCAAACCACGGCAAGCCGACTCGATAAATATTCACATTGCCGATCCGTTCGAAAGCGGCTCCATGCTTGCGCAGAGTTATCATGTCAAATTGAACTTCTTCGGTCGGAATCCTATCAGTTATTTCTTTTACAGCCACTTCGGCACCGCCGACAAAGCGCGGGTAATAGACTAGGGAAAAGATGAGTATGCGGCGCATTTCTGTATACTAGTCTACTTTGAGCACGTTTTTCAAGACTGCTTCGGGCACTTCCCTTGGTAACTCTTTTCTCGTCTCGGCGATAGGTGTACTCGTAGCTGTGACAGGGGTAGCTGGTGCAAATTCTTCAGTGTCAGGTTCGCTTGTTTTCATTCCTTCTTGCGGCTCCAACTGAAATTCTTTCAATTGTCCCTTTCGCAAAGCGGCTGCCAGAGCGCTCTTTAGGTGACCTAAATTTTCTTCGGTCTGCATTTTGACATCAACCGGCCTTTCAACCACTTTCAAAGCATCGAGTGATAACGGCTTCGGTTCTTTTTCTGGAGTTTTAGAAATGAGATTTATAGGAGCTTTCTCCACAGTTTTTTCTATGGGCTTTTCTGCAGGTTTTTCCGGAGTTTTGGCAATGACCGGCGGACCTTTGGCAACAGCCGCGGAAATGGCCGCGCTCAAGTCGGCCTTGGAAGCTGGAGGTTGTGGTATTTTCTCGTGATATGGAGTTTTTCTGATATAGGTTGGTTTGTTGTCGGGAATTTTCGCATGTGGCGGCACATGGGCTGGGATTGGAGCCTGAGTGACAACAGGAGTCGATAATGCGGCCTTGAATGGCATGTTGGTAGATACAGTCGGAGAAGCTGTCGGCGGAACAGTTGGCGGAACAGCTGGAGGAATAATTTTCTTTATCGGCTCGTGAAATTCTATGATACGTTTCTCGACACTCTCGCGCGATTGCGCAAATTGACGGCGAGATGCGGCGATAATCTCTTCCATATGCGAAATGTCCGGATGAATGATCGGCGCCAAAGTCGTAGCAGAAAATGGTGAAGAAGTCAGGCCGTCGATCATCAACTTCAAGTAAATTTGCGCGAAGCCCAGATTGACCAAGTCTTCGATAGTGAATGTCGGCGAAACTTCTTTTTCCAGAATTTCGGCGTCGGTTGCGCCCACACGGAAGATGATCATGGTGCCGACGTTGCCGAAAACCGCCGCACGGACTTGTTCATCCATCTGCTCGATATATTGGTGCGCGATGGTTAGGTTCAACTTATATTTGCGCGCTTCGGAGAGAATATCCGCGAAGGAAGCATTGGCAAAGTTCTGGAATTCGTCGACGTAGAGATAGAAGTTCGGCATGACCTTCATGGTGCGGTCAGTGAGGTCAGCGCGTGACATGGCCGAGAGATATATCTTGGTGACCAACATGCCGCCCAAGAGCTTCATGTTCTCGTCACCGATCCTGCCCTTGGAAAGGTTGATGATGATGATCTTCCGGCTGTCCATGGCTTTGCGGAAATCAAAAGATGATTCCGGCTGGCCGATCATATTCCTGATCAGAGGATTGGCAGTGAATTGGCCGACTTTGTTTTGTATGGCAGGCACAGCCTCTGCCGCCATGCGCTCGGTGTAGCCGGCAAATTCTTTGGTCCAGAAAGACTTGACCGACGGATCGGAAATTTTGGAAACAACTTCCTTCCGATATTCTTTGTCGGAAAGCATTCTATTCACGCCAAGCAAGGTCGAGCCGGGATAGTCGAGAAGAGCGAGGAGGGTATTGGTCAAAATATATTCCATGCGTGCCGACCAAGCGTCCACCCAGATTTTCTTGAATGTACTCATCAACCCAGAAACCACCAAATGTTTTTTGTCAGGGTCAACACTTTCGAGGACATTGAATGAAATAGGATGTTCGACATCAAAAGGCGCGATGTAGATAACATCGTTGATACGCTCTTTGGGAACGTATTCTAGAAGCAGGTCGGCGGTCTTGCCGTGAGGATCGATAAAGCACATACCTTCGCCGCTTTGGATATCCTGCACGGCCATATTCTCGAGCAACGTGGACTTGCCCATGCCAGTTTTGCCGATGACATAGACGTGCTTGGTGCGATCTTTGGCTTTGATGCCAAATTTCACCCGTTTGTTGCGGGCGTCAGTTTCGCCAAAGTATGTGACGCGGTCTTCATCCATGAGCTTATTTTACTCGAATTATACCATAAACAGTAAACCCGGCGCTTGGGGAAGCGTCGGGTGTTTACATAGGGTGTGCGAACGTCAGTAGGTGAAGGCTTTGAAGCGCTCAACGTCGATCCGGCAATTCTGGGCGGAGTCGATATCCGAACCAAAGGCGCTTACTCGATCGCGCACGGATCCTCGGATCTCTTCGTCTGTGGGGGCGCTTGCCCGGCCAAAGACTCCGATAATCATATCCGTGTTAGCACATCCAACTTTGCCGTTACCGTTTGGCACGGCACCATTTGTTCTGACTGACTTTACTGGCATAACTAACGAATTAATTATGATTGTGTATGCTTTCTCAGGTGTCCAATCCCAAGTTATGCATACGTTTGTCCGCCATATACTGTACTACTTCTTCGGAAAAAAGCAAGGGTTAATAAACTGTGGATGTCGCATTCAAGACTGCCGTCGTACTCGCAACTCTTGTGCTGGTAACTGCCACACTTGCGACTTTTGGCACCAGCGCTTCTTTGTTGTAGACACTGCCTGCATCCCAAAGTAGCCAGCTGGTGAGGCCAGTATCATAAGTCGCTTGGATCTGTGCGCGAATCATCGCCGGCGTATAAACCGCGCCAAGGTCAAAAGCTTGGAGCCAAGGTCGGAGCTTCATGGGCGAAGTAGAAGCGATGGCGGCTTTTTGCACGCCATGCTCCATGGCATATTTCACCACCTCATAAGGATATTGCGCCGGATGGGCATAACCGATGAAGCCGGCGCCAAAATGCGAAGGATAAACCATCGGATCAACGAAGTTGAAATACGGCAAAGCGTCGGCCATATTCTGACCGATACCGAGGTCATCCTCGGCGCTGGTCGTGAGTCCAAAAAGGTCGACCGAGGTTGGGATGGAAGAACTGGCGAACTGGCCATTCAAGTAAACAAAGAAGTTCCGCATGACCGTCTCACGGCTTTCGCCGTTGCTCCAAGAATAAGCGATGTCATTCAGATTGCCATCGGAAGGATAACGGATGTAGTCGAAGTTCAATTCGTCGAAGCCAACAGCGTAAGCCTGATTGCCTATAGCCACCAAATAATCCCAGACTGGCACCGCGCCGGGATCGAGCCACTTCACACCTTTGTAATCAGCCCAGACATTGCCTTCTTTGGTTTTGACTGCCCAATCAGGATGAATGTTGATCATAAATGAATCTTGAAAAGACGAAATGCGGCCTATGACATAGACGCCGCGCTTGTGCAATTCGCCGATGAATTGCTTCACGTCCGGAATACGGTTTTGTGCAGCTCCACTCGCTTTCAAATCCGGATCATCGACTGGAAAACTGATCCGTCCGGTATAATCCTTTACGTCGATTACTACCGCGTTTATTTCCGTGGAATCAATAATATCAAAAAGCTCCTTGCGAAATTTCTGATTGCCGGCGGCCCAGCTGGTAAAGTAAATGGCTTTCACCGCATCAGGCGTTTTTACATGAGTGACCACAAAAACCGGCGTTGAAGTCGCATTCGTGGTCGTAGCCATATTCACACTCGCGACTTCGGGAATCTCATAATAGACTTTGGCCGCCGGCAAGAATATATAAAGCACGACAGCTGTTGCAACAATAAAAAAAGCGATAATGATCAGGACGGTGATCTTTGTGGAGCCAAGCTTCTTTGTAAAACCGATCATTGCCCAATAATGGATGAAGAATTTTTATTAATCTTATTTTCCGGCGCTGCGACAGAATCTACCATTGGTTTTTTCACAAGCGACGAGTTGTTTTGATGTTCAGTAAAAGGCAGTGACTGTAAATTTGTTTTGCTGTCTGCTTTTGGTTTTGGCGCGAGGCGGTATGCCACAACCACAACCAGAAGTCCTATAACTACATAAAAGATCTCATTCCAATTCGACGGAAAGCCCAAGAATGGCAGGACCGCCACCAAGAGGCCGAAGAGCATTAACCATTGTCTTTTTGACATGTATCCAGTATAGCGCAAAGCGCTTTCATTTTGCCACTATGACAACGATTTCGCCGCGGATTTTGTCCTTATGTGCCTCAAAATAGTTTTTGACTTCTTCAGGCTTTCCACTAACCAATTCTTCAAAAACCTTGGTCAATTCGCGGCAAACGATTACCCTTTTTTCACTATCCAAATATTTTGTGAGCGCTGCAAGCGTCTTCAGGATACGATGCGGCGATTCATAGAAAATAGTCGTGCACTCCGAAGCAGCCATTTCCTTGAATAAAGTCTCACGGCCTTTTTTGTGCGGCATAAATCCCAAAAAAGTAAAATCTGTTGTTGGGATGCCCGCTATAGAAATTGCTGCCGTCAAAGCCGACGGTCCGGGAATAGCTTCTATTCTCAATTCTCCATTCTCTATTCTCTCTGCAAATTCTACCCTCGCCCTTCTCACCAATTCCGAACCGGGATCGGAAATTCCCGGCGTACCGGCGTCGGAGACCAGTGCCAGCGTTTTACCTTCTTTGATCATAGCCATTATCTGCTCAACACGCGCCGGCGTGCTTCGGTTATGATAAGAAAGTGTTGGCGTGTGGATATTGTGCCGATCCAAAAGCTTTTTGGTAACCCGCGTATCTTCGCAGAGCACCAGATCCACGGCATTTAGCGTTTTTATGGCTCGAATGGTAATGTCTTCGAGATTGCCTATGGGTGTAGCTACAATATACAGCGTTGACATAGTTTGACTATAACGCAAGCTTGTAGGAAAACAAAGTGCCTTTTAGTAAGTGGGTTATTTTATGAAATTTTGACCAGCAAGAACATTTGCAAGATTCAGCCAAGGATTGAACAGGGTTGATGCCATAAGGCCAAGAACTGATTGGCTTGTGGAAGTATTGAATGCGTTCGGCGAAGATTTTGGCGAGGGACTTGGGCTTGGAGAAGGTGTCTTTGAAGGTGTTGGTGTGCTGGTTGTGGTTGGCGTGGCAGTCGGCGTCGGACTTGCGGTATTGGTCGGCGTTGGAGTTGAAGATGTTGTTGGTGCTGGTGTGCTTGAAGTCGTAGGCGCGGGTGAATATGTCGATACTGGAGTCTGTGAAGGAATCGGGGTCGGCGTATTGGTTACTTTCGGGGTTGGAGAATAACTATAAGTTGGCGTAGCAGAATATGTCGGAGTCGGTGTTGGGCTGTAAGAGTATGTTGGGGTTGAAGAAATCGTCGACGTCGGCGAATAACTTGGCGAAGGGGTGCGTGTCACGGCAGGCGTTGTGTTGGTAATCGTAGGTGTAGGTTTTATAGAATTAGTGGGAGAAGGAGAAATAGTAGATACCGAAGTTTGTGTGGGTACAAATGTGGAAGCCGGTGTCGGCGAGAATGTCGGGGTTGCGGGTTTTTGAATCAGAGAAGAAATTGCCGTGACTACGTTTGTGAAAACATACTGCGTGCCAGAAATGAAGTCAGAGAGGAATTTTGGCAAGCTTGTCGTCTTAATTATCGGTTGCGGAGATGGAAGTATTGTCGGTGAAAGACCTAACACAGAATCTACAGGATAAGAATTTGCAGGGGGAATCTCACCGTCTTGCAACAATCTTACAGTCCCGCCCCATTGATCGTTCGGGTCAAAACTTTCTGCGATCATGTAAGGGCTGTCTGTGTTTTGTGATATACCTGTAACTGCGGCTGCGGCAACTTGAT
>CAYTUZ010000001.1:0-34327 GCA_964441635.1 uncultured Candidatus Saccharibacteria bacterium | reverse complement strand
GCATAACTGCGGTCTCCAAAACCGCTGTCGGGGGTTCGATTCCCTCATCGCCCGCATGAAAGATTTTTTGACTCGCCTTTCCAAAGCACGCTTCCCTTATGAACCTTTGATCGTGGTTCACATCTCGAGGCGCCGAATCATTCACAACTTGAATGAATTTGGAAAACTAGCGCCGAACCGCAAGATTGCGCCGGTTCTAAAAAGTAACTCTTACGGTCACGGACTTATCGAGATTGCCAGAATATTGGAACATGAGAAAAATCAGCGTGATATGACAAGTGTTGCCGCCAGCATTCCATTCATGGTCGTTGATTCTTATTTCGAGGCAATCGCTCTTCGCAGCAATGGGATCCGCACGCCTATTTTGGTTATCGGTTACACGCCGCCTTCGACTATCGCGCGCGCTCGGCTAAAAGATACCAGCTTTACCATAACCAGTCTCGAAGCTCTGCGCCAACTTTCCGAACTGGAAATGCCGCATTGGTCAGAATATTTTTGCCAAGGAAAAGTTTCTTTTTTGACTTCGCTTTTTCCCAAGCGGCATAAAATTCATATTAAAATCGATACTGGCATGCGGCGCCAAGGCATTTTGCCCCACGAAGTTACGCAAGCCATCGAAATCATCCAAAAAGATGAACTATTGCAACTTGAGGGCATCTGTTCTCACCTCTCCGACGCCGATAATATTGACTCGTCTTTTACTGAAAGCCAAGTCACGGTTTGGAATCGAGTCACCAAGCAATTTAGGTCAGCATTCCCGCATTTGAAATATTTACATCTAAGTAATACCGATGGTCACCGATTTACAACCGATATCGACGCCAATGTTTCGCGGCTCGGCATTGGCATGTACGGTTTGATCAACGGCAGTTCATTCCAGCCGGAATTGGACCTACAACCGGTTATGGAAATGAAAACGATCCTGACCAGCACAAAAAAATTAGAGATTGGCGAAACTGTTGGCTACAGCAATACATTCGCGGCCGACAGAAATATGATGGTCGCCACTATACCTGTCGGTTACTATGAAGGACTGGACCGTCGGCTTTCGAACCGCGGAACTGTTTTGGTGGGACCAGAACGAATACCTTGTCCCATTATTGGCCGCGTGAGCATGAATATCGCCTCAATCGATATTTCCCATGTGGCAAATCCCGAAATTGGCATGGAAGTTATCGTTATCAGTAACTACAAGAACGACCCAAACTCCCTAGAAAATATCGCGACACTTTGCGGCACGATCGCTCACGAAAGCGCGGTCAAAATTCCAGCGCATTTGAAACGGGTTGTGGTGGAATAAATTGGTTATAGTTATAAAAAAAGAGTGAAAGACAGGGTCTTCACTCTTTGCATCTATGGCACCAACAATGCGTTAGGAATTGTCTTTTCTGTAAGCTTTTAGCCACTCATCAAGGTAGCTGCTTGAATGCCCGAGGCAGTGGTCGATTTTCAACGCCTTCAGGAATATAATGAAAATTCGTGAAGCGCCAGTTGGTTTTGGCCATCTCATTGTTGTACTTCGTTGCGATAGAATTGTGAGCCTCCTTGAGTCGAGCCACCTCTTCCGCGAAGAATTCATGCTCGCTTTTTTCGTTTGCAGGCCAGTTCGAGAGTCCTTTGCCACGGTTCTTTTTCACCAACTCGGCAACTTTCATGCTGCACTCTGTGTAATCCCGATCGATCCTTTCAAGATCCCACGTCATTGTTTTCAAATTGCGATACTGCGCCGCACTGACACTTTTGTCGAAGGATCTGGCCAGAACGAAGAATACGCTAAGGACGCATAAAATAGCGAGTCCGACCATCAAGAGTCCGATAGATTTTTTCTGCCTGTAACCGCACGACGTGTCTTTATCATTCATAAAACTCCTTATTTGAAGGTTCTGTTTGGGTTTACACTCATATTAAAATGATGCGGGATTTATGTCAACTTTGCGCGATTCTGATCTAAAATCTGCGCAGAGATTTGGTCCTTACAGGACACAGGATTTGGTCCTTACAGGACCGGTATAGTCTTCGCATTTTTGAGGCAGAATGCCGCCTCAAAAATATGCTCAGACTTTTCAAATCCCTCACGGAAGACGCGTAGGCGTCTTCCTCCTGCGCAAAAGTACTCGCTTCGCTCGTCCTTTTTGTGCGCAGGGAGGGATTTGAACCCCCGTAGCCCATAGGGCGATGGATTTACAGTCCATTGCAATTGACCGCTCTGCCACCTGCGCATACCTGACGGAACCGCTACAAAGTGTAGCAGTTCCTATGGTAATCTCAAGCTGCCCTATTTCTGCAAGAATACTTCCGGCAAAATGATCGGGCTCTCGCCTTTCCTTTTTTTCCTGACTTCAAAAACAAATTCTGCGTTTTCGCTCCCCTCTTTTTTTGCTTCATCCTTTTTTGGAGTCACGGCGACCGGCATCGAGACCGCGATCGTGCCGCCCTTGCCGACTTCTTGGCCGATCAGGAGCTTGGCGACCGGCGTCAAGATCTTGCTCTGGATCAATCTGCGCAAGGGCCGCGCGCCGTATTGCGGATTGTAGCCTTCCTTTGCGAGATATTCCAAGACTTCCGGAGCGAGAATAAGATCGATTTCTTTTTCTTTGAGGCGCTTCACGACTTCTTCGACTTGGATCGTCACGATCTTCTTGATTGCTTCCGGACTAAGAATGTCGAAAAGGATCACATCATCGATACGGTTCAGGAATTCCGGGCGGAAATAATCCTTGAGCGAAGCCATGACTTTTTCTTTGGCCGCGGAATAGTTATCTCTGTCGCTATTTTTGGTATCTCTAGCAAAACCGATACGCTCCATTTTTTCGATATGCTGTGCGCCAATATTAGAAGTCATAATAATGACCGTGTTCCGGAAGTTAACAGTTCGGCCTTTGGAATCCGTCAGGCGACCGTTATCGAGAACTTGCAAGAGAATGTTGAATACTTCCGGGTGCGCTTTTTCGATCTCGTCAAACAAGATCACAGAATAAGGCCGATGGCGCACAGTTTCGGTGAGGTTGCCGCCTTCGTCATGGCCGACATAGCCCGGCGGCGCGCCGATGATACGCGAAACAGAATGCTTTTCCATGAATTCCGACATATCCACACGAATCAGCGATTTTTCGTCATTGAAGAGGAATTCCGCCAACGCTTTGGTGAGCTCAGTCTTGCCCACACCGGTTGGCCCTAAAAATATGAACGATCCGATCGGTCGAGCCGGGTCGGAAATGCCTGCGCGCGAACGGCGGATGGTATCGGCGATTTTTCGCACTGCTTCATCTTGGCCGACGATCCGCTTGGTCAATTCATCTTCCATTCTGACCAATTTCGATGCTTCAGACTCCAACATTCGAGACACCGGTATACCGGTCCAGCGCGAAACCACGCCAGCGATATCCTCGGCGGTAATTTCTTCTTTCAAGATTCGGCGTGAGGACTGCAACTTCTTCAAGCGCTTGTTTTTTGTATCCAAATCTTTTTCTAAAGCAGGAAGTTTGCCGTAGCGGATCTCCGCGGCTTTGGCTAGATCCGCGCGAGCTTCCGCCATTTCCGCTTCGATGCGCAATGCTTCTTGTTCTTTCTTGATCTTTTTCAGGTCAGTAATAGTTTCTTTTTCATTTTTCCATTTGAGCTCGAGCTCCGATGTTCCCTCTTTCAAGTCCGCGATTTCTTTTTCGATCGCGGCCATGCGCGCTTTGGCGGTTTTATCGGTTTCTTTTTTCAAAGCTTCGCGTTCGATCTCCAAACGCATTATTTTTCTGCGCGTATTTTCCAATTCTGGCGGCATATTTTCGAGCGAAATGCGCAAGGATGATGCCGCTTCGTCGATGAGGTCCACGACTTTGTCCGGCAAAAAACGATCGGTGATATAGCGGCTGGCGAGCGTAACAGCGGCGACGATGGCGTCGTCGGTTATACGCACACCGTGATAAAGCTCATATTTTTCTTTCAGACCACGAAGAATGGCTATCGCGTCTTCATTCGATGGTTCGGCGACATTCACCGGCTGGAAACGCCTCGTCAGTGCAGGATCCTTCTCGATGTATTTCTGATATTCCTTGATCGTGGTCGCGCCGATGGCACGCAGTTCGCCGCGCGACAAAGCGGGTTTGAGCATATTGGACGCATCCATAGAGCCTTCGGCCGCGCCTGCGCCGACCAGAGTATGAATCTCATCTATAAAAAGAATTATTTTACCCTCGGAACGTTCCAATTCTTTCAAGATATTTTTTAGCCTTTCCTCGAATTCGCCGCGATACTTGGTGCCAGCAATGAGCGAGCCCAAGTCGAGTGATATGAGTTCTTTGTCTTTCAAAGATTCTGGCACATCACCTTGCGCCATGCGGAGCGCCAAGCCTTCGGCGATGGCGGTCTTGCCCACACCAGCTTCGCCGATCAGGATGGGATTGTTTTTGGTCCTTCGCGAAAGGATCTGGATAATGCGCATAATCTCCGCATCGCGGCCAATGACCGGATCGAGCTTGTTTTCGTGGGCAAGCTTGGTTAGGCTGCGCGCATATTTGTAGAGTGTGCGGAATTTTTTGGGCTGATTGTCTTCTGAAGGCGGATTGCTTTTCAATTCCTCGATCACGCGGCCGACCGCCTCGCGTTCGATCTTGAAACGAGCCAGAATGTCGCGCGCACTGCAAGGAATATCGAACATCGAGAGAAAGAGGTGTTCGGTGGAAATAAATTCATCTTTCATCGCCGCGGCCACGCGCACGGAATTATCGAGAATTTGTGCGAGGTCAGGCGTAAGGTAGATCTGGTAAGAAGGCGAAAGCACGTTGGAGCCTTCTGGAGATTCGATATGCTCAAGCGCAATATCTGTGAGCATTTGGGTATCGACGTCGAGCTTGTCCAGAATGGAATTGACCATACTTTCCTCTTGCAGAAGCAAAGCTGTGAGCAAATGCACAGGATTGACGTGATTTTGGCCGCGTTCAATGGCGAGTTCGTGGGCTCTCCTTAAGGCTTCGCGGGCTTTTGTGGTTAGTTTTCCTAGTGGTGGCATAGTCGTATTATATTACAATAATTAAAAGCTGGCAAATTATTCTGTACATTCTTTATGGTTCAATGGCTTGAAAAGACTTTCCAGAAAGAAGGAAGGTGTGCGCATAATTGTACAATCCGAATGACGGTGGTGAGCATTGTATAGCCAGAAAATGATATTCGTTTGTACAATTATGCGCACACCTTCCTTCTTTCTGGAATGGACAACATTCTTACGAGCTAAATTGCTTTTTTGGTTCTAAATTCAAAATTCTAAATTCTATATTCTAATTTTTGGGCTTCATTAGCGGAAATAGTTGAGTTTCGCGCAAGGGTTTGTCCGCGAGAATGGCGAAAAGCCGTTCGCCGAAGCCAAAGCCGCAAGTTGGCGGCATCGCATGTTCCAACATTTCGACAAATTCCCAGTCCGGCATCATAGCCTCCTCGTCTCCGGCATCGATCATTTTTTGTTGTTCCTCAAACCGCTTTCGCTGGTCCAGCGGGTCATTCAATTCGGAATAGCCTCGGCCGACTTCACTGCCAGCAATAATCGGCTGGAACATCTCGACAACGGATTTGTTGGCAGGCAGATTCTTGGCCAGTGGCGCGACGATTATCGGATGATTTACCAGAAATGCCGGCCCAGAAATGTTCTTGCGACAATATTTCCAGATAGTATCAATCAACCTTTCGCGATTTGTTCCATCATATGTCACCTTCAATTCCTCAAGCTTCTTCTTTATTTCATTATCAGATGCATCTTTGATATCAACGCTAGTCTGCTTTTTTATTTCCTCCGAATAATCGATTTTGGCCCAATCCGATGCAAGGTCAAAAGAGTGGCCTCTCACATTGAACTTCGTTGTGCCAAATATTTCTTTGGCCAAAGTTCTATAGAGCTCCATGACAAGCTTCATGCCATCTTCATAGTTCGCATAAGCCCAATAAAATTCCATATTGGTAAATTCCTGCACATGGTCTGGACTCGAACCTTCATTCCGGTAAATGCGCCCAATCTCAAACGTCTTTGGGAAACCCGCGGCAATGAGCCTCTTTTGCCAGAGCTCGCCAACAGAAATACGTAGATATACGTCTAGATCATAATCTTGGTGATGAGTTTTGAAAGGCGTAGCCTCGGCACCGCCAGTTGTGGTTTCTAGAGTTGGTGTTTCCACTTCAAGAAAACCTTTTTCTTCCAGAAACTTCCTAGTAACTTGCCAAAACTTGGCTTTCTTCACAAAAAGTTCTTTCATGCTCGGCTCCATGATGAAATCCAAATACCTTTTCCGGAATTTTTCGTCCGGGTCGGCGAGGCCATGCCACTTTTCCGGCAATGGCAAAAGTGATTTTGCTGCCATTGTCCAAGAAGTGAGAAGAACGCTTTGTTCGCCTTTTTGCGTGGTAAAAAATGTGCCGCTAACACTTATAATATCGCCAATATCAACAGCATCTTGTAGTAAGGAAAAAAGTTCTGGCTTCAAAGTGTCCTTTTTTACCACAGCTTGAAATGTCGCTGTACCGTCATCGAGAACAATAAACAAAATAGCACCTTGGCCGCGAATAGCCATGATACGGCCAGCAAGACTCGTAGTCTTCTGACTTTTTTCCAGTTCAGCAAATTTATTCCTCGCTTCTGCCAAAGAACAATCTCTCGGCACGCTTTCCGGATACGCCTCCATGCCGGCCTTTTTCAAAAGCTCCAATTTTTGAAACCGAGTTTGTTTTAGTTCTTCGAGTGATGCCATAGATTATTTTATAATCACAACCGTATAGGTAATCGTGCCTTTGGGTGTTTGTACACTAACTGTATCGCCCTGTTTCCTGCCGAGAAGTGCTGAACCCAAAGGAGACAAGTTGGAAATCTTTCCTTGCGACATATCTGCTTCTTCTGATCCGACAATCGTGTATAGATATGACTTATTATCACCTTCCTTTTGAAGACGCAAAGTGGTGCCGACAGCCACGATTTCGCCGCTAGTTTTCTCCGCGATGACTGCTTTCTTTAGCAACTGCTCGAGGCGGCTGATGCGATCCTCGACTTCCGCTTGTTCTTCGCGGGCTTGGTGATATTCAGCATTTTCCGACAAATCGCCCAATTTCTTGGAATATTCCAACTGTTCCGCGACTTCTTTGCGGCGTTCAGTTTTCAAATGATCTAGTTCCTTATTTAATTCGGCGAATTTTTCGCTCGTGAGGTATTGAGTTTCGTTGGACATGTACGTATGCTTTAGGGCTAATATGCGCAAAATCATAGCAGAAAGTTGGCAGGAATTCAAGAGACCTTTCCCATGAATGGCAAAGCGATCCTTTTTCTCCCCGACTCACCTTTTAGCAAATTTTTTCTGCGTTCAGATTCTTCGCCTCTGCCATTTTGATGTGCTGGTTCATTCACAGCCTTTAATGAGGAACCGAGAAAGACCGTATGCTTGCCATAGCGCATATCGATATCATCCATAGCTTTCAATATCTTGTGGACTTTTTCGATGCGCTCAGAATTACCAAATAAGTCGATTGTTTCCGCATTCTCATGAGAAAGATCCATAAGCACGATGCCGGTCGCGCGGTACAAGACTTTGGGCTGGTAAACGATATGGAATTTTTCTCGAATAGCAGCAATGATTTCTTGCGGCACAGAGACGCCTTGGGGCAGTTTTATTTCCAATCCCTGATAGCGGAACTCCTGTGTTTTCAGGAAAAATGCCACGCGCCGGGTGAATAAGTCGTGCCGGCGGAGCTTGATGCAGGCATTCTCGATATTCTTTGAAAGCTGGGAGAAGATAAATTCCTTGTCCATCGAAGGTGGAGTAAAAGTCCTGGTCTTGCTCACCGAAGCGTAGTCATGTTTTTCACCAAGAGTTAATTCGTAAACAAAATTACCATTGAGTTCGGCATGAATTTCCTGAAATGGTTTTGAAACATGCCCTTTGACCCACTCCACATCTTTTACAGCAAAGTCTAGAGCGCTTTGGATTCCTTGCTTATTCAAATAAGCGGAAGTATTCGGACCAATGCCCCAGATTTTCCCTACCGGCAACTTCGATAAATATAAATGAATATCTTTACCGGGAATTATGGTGAGTCCGTCAGGTTTCCGCCATTTGGAAGCAAGTTTGGCAATGACCTTGTTTACCGACAGGCCGACCGAAAATGTCATGCCGAGCTCCGTAACGAGTTCATGCTGGATCTTCACCGCCATGTCTTCATAAGACATGTTATTTGGCCGCCTCATGCCGGTAAGGTCAGCAAAGCATTCATCTATGGAATATTCTTCGACTGCTTCGGTATAACGCCGTACGATCTCGTACATTCTCTTTGAATACAGGCTGTAAGTCTCGTAGTCCGAAGGCAAAATAATGACATCCGGACATATTCTCTTTATCTCCGACAATCTCATCGCCCGCTTTACGCCGCGTGCTTTGGCTTCATAGCTCATGGATGAAGCAATGCCTCTTTCTTTGCCCGTAACTACCGGTTTGCCTTTGAGTGCGGGATTCTTTGCGACTTCGCAAGAAGCAAAAAAGGAGTCTCCATCTATGTGAAGTATGGCGCGAGGGAAAGAGTGGTGGGTTAATATTTTAATACTTCCTCACCACCCCCTTAACCACCGCCGCGACCTTGAGTTCATTTTCGGGATAGATCAGGTCGTAATTCTTATTCGCCGGCTCCAGATAGACCTGACTGCCGCGCTTCCGGAAATACTTCATGGTCCAGCCGCCGTCGACCTCGGCAATCACGATCTCGCCCACCTTGGGATCGCGAGCGATGCGTTCGGCGATGACCAAGTCACCTTCTTGGATGCCGGCATCTATCATCGAATCGCCTTTTACTTCTAGCAAATAGGTCGCTTCTTTATTCTCAATAAGGTAATCATCCAGACTCATGGTATCCACTAATTCCTCCTCTGCCGCAGAAGGAAAACCCGCTTCGACCAGACCGAGTAATGGAACTTCGCCGAATAATTTGTTGGGAATGAGTTTGCCTTGGGAATCTTTGTTTACGAAACCTTGCTCGACAAGTTTCTTTATAAGCTTGGCGACAGCATTCTTGGACTTGAATCCGACCAGCTTCATGATCTCGGCATAACCGGGCATGCGCTTGTGGTCTTTATAGAAATCTAGGATTTTTTTCTTGTAAGTTTCGAACATGGGTTTTAAGATTAGAGATTAGAGATTAGAGATTAGAACAAAAACATCGAGGCAAAGCTCAAAGAGCGAGAGAACCAGCCAGAGCGCGGAGAAAGGCGGTTCAAGGAAGATGTGAGGAATTTGTGGCGGCGAGCTTCGACAGTGTAGGAAAGGCCGCGGATGATCTTCCAGTCAATCACTTTGTTGAGGCGTTCGATCTCAGACCTCATTTCTTTTATTGTCTGATACTTGCTCATGGGTATAGTATAGGTGAACGAGTGTTCACCCGTCAAATAAAACTGTGGATAACTATCCCGCCGTGCAAAAAGCAGGCAAGGTCTTTATTTCCGTCCGAGGACTCTCGCACTCAGAACTACGGCTGCATTTTCCAAAACTAGTCCGAATCCTTGTAGGACATGTTTTGTGAAAATGCCCGTAGTTCTGAGTTGGCGACTCGCAGGACAGAAATAAAGACCTTGCCTGCTTTTTGCACGGCGGGGCACTTATTCAAAAACTATTTATTTACTAAAATACTCCGGCGTATTCTTGCTCATCCAATCTAGCTCCTGCCGCATTGCCGCAGCCGCGCCGATCAGGTTGTGCACCGAACCTTTTTCTAGAGTCACTGCAAAAGCGTATTTCGGATTCTCGTAAGGCCAAAAACCCGTGATCCAAGAATTTACTTTTTCTTTCGAGACACCCAGTTCCGCAGTTCCCGACTTCCCCGCAAAATCGGCATAAGGAACATTCAAGGCCACACTAGTGCCGATCTGTACGCCTAGTCGCATACCTTCGCGGACAATTTCAAAATTTTTCTCTGGAATATCGATAACGTGATCGATCGGCAGCATTTCATCTTTCAAGATCGAAGGCGTGAGCAAGGTTCCGCCGTTTGCAATCGCAGCAACGCCGCGCACGATTTGGACCGGCGTCACTTGGAAGCCATATTGGCCGATCGAAGTGTGGTAAGTATCGCCCAAATACCAGCTTTCATTGAAGGTTTTCTTTTTCCATTCCGGCGTGGGAATAGTGCCGGCCTTTCCTGCAACAAACGAAGGTAGAGTTGATGAACCAAAGCCGAACATGCGCAAATATTTGTCGATATTAGCGATGCCCAAACCCTTTTGGTCGCCATAACCGCCGCCCAAAGTATAAAAATAGGCGTCAGAAGACATCGCTATGGCATGGCGCAAGTCGAGATCGCCCAAATTTTTCCAATCGCGAAAAACTGTACTCTTGGTTGGATCGTAAGGATTGGGAATGGAAATCGAACCAGTAGTGTGAATGATCTTGTTCGGATCCATTGTGCCTTCGGTGAGTGCGCCGAGGGCTAGATAGGGTTTTACGATCGAACCCGGCGTATAGAGGCCGTCTGCGGCACGATCGAGAAAAGGCAAAGCAGGATCATTGAGCGAAGCTTTGACTGCAGCTGTATCGGTCCTGTCAGACATTACCTGCGAGCTAAATTCTGGATAGCTGGTCATGGCGATAACTTCACCAGTGTGCACGTCCATAATGACACCTGCGCCGCCGGAGAAGCCGACTCTTTCGGCAATATCTTTTATATTATTGTACAGCGAAGATTGGATGCGGCTATCTATGGAAAGTGACAAACTATCTCCTTGTTCCGGCGGACGAATAACATTTTCGGAAACCGCTTTTCCCTGCGCATCTACTTCGACCAGTCTAGAACCATTCTTGCCTTGCAAATCTAGATTGTAATATTGCTCCACACCATCAACACCTTGAAAATCTTCTTGATAATAAAAACCATTGTTATCTTTTGACGGATATTGAACATAGCCCAAAACATGCGCAAGACCTGTCGTCGTCGCATATTCGCGGCGTGAAACCGTATCTTCGGAATTTGTGGAACTAGCCGTCGAAGTTGCAAACTCGCCCGGCGAATTCCAAACCAAAAGTATTCCATTGCGATCATAGATCACGCCCCTGCCAGCAAAGATCGGCACTGGCCGCAACATATTTTTTTCGCTGCGCGCGAGATAATTCGCACCATCGACGATCTGAAGCTTCCAGACTTGCACAGTAAATGCCACGACAATAACAGTCAAAATTACAGTGATCCAATAAATCGACGCCATGGAAATCGGTTTTTCCAACCGGCCTTCAAATTGGGCCGTGTCGAATTCCGGCAAGTTGCGAGAGTCCAACAAGATTTCATCGGGGTTAATCTCGATGTATTTTTTCTTTTTAATATTGAAAAACGGAATATTCATACGCGGGAATTGTATCACAGCACTCAATGCCTAACTATGTTTTTGAAAAATTGAACGATTAGAAATAGTGCGCCTGATGCGATCGTGCCGACATAACTCACAATTCCAAGAGATTTGCTCATGCCAAATAGCGCGTCGTACGCCAAGCCGGCAACAAACAGTTCGAAATAGTATGGAAATACAAAAACACCGACAAATGCGATTGGGAAAGCCAAAAACCAAAAGCCGTGAATAACTGCAAAGAAAATCGCCAAGTCCAAAGTGATTCTGTAATATATGGATTTATTCATTTGATCAATTAGATCTTTGTTTTCTCAACCAAAACCCAGCGAGCTTGGAACGGGTTCACCGGTGGCGCAAATAGCACTGTCTGAAAAGGTTGCGAAGGATCGCTTATTACTGCTTTCACGATGCCAAATGGTTGGTCGTACAATGAAGGTGCGATTACGAAGTCGCCACTTGTGATATTGGCCGACCGCGGAACTTCGGCAGAATATTGTCCGCCACCACGGCCGAGTGCCGTAGCAATAATACTAGCTGGACCAACCAAAACTTGGTACGACTGGCCGGGTGAAGAATACAAAGTCACTCTGGAAGTATTGGCAAGTACGGCCGCGATCGAGCCGATCGGAACATTTTCCGAAGCAAAGACACGATCACCTATAGAAAAGCCCAAGTTCGCACCGCCGTCGATAATGTATTCGTCATAAGGCGCAAACGGTGGCCGAATCAAGACTGGAGCGAGGACGCGATTTTTCGCAATAGAATTTTGTGTGATAGCATTCGTCGAACTCGACGATGAAGCGATCTCGTCCGGAACATTCCTGCCCAAAAGCGACTTCAGCTCCGTATTTTCCAAGACCACCGCTTGTATGTCTGCTGAATTTAATTTTAATTGATCAATTTGGCGCTTCAAACTTTCATTTTCCGCGAGTAATTGTTGCGGCGACTCGAGCGATCCGCTTTCAATCGAAAATTCCGCACGCCAAAATGGACTCGCTATGCTTGTCGCCAAGGCTGGCAAAAAATGCGGCCAAAAAGCCTCGAGGGTAGCAACTACTGCAAAAATTATGATTACAAAAATTACGCCTCCTTTTTTAGATTTGAAACTTGAGTTTTGAGATTTAACTATGTACATCATCGCTGTCTAGGAGCACGCTCCGGTATTTGTCTAGATCTTCGAGCACGATGCCAGCACCGCGAGCAATGGCTGTCAGCGGATCATCGGCGACCGCGACCGGAATATTCAAGGTCTCAATAAGGAGCGTATCCAAGCCTTTTATGAGAGCACCGCCGCCGACTAGAAAAATACCACGCTTCATGATATCGGCCAGAATTTCCGGCGGTGTTGTTTCCAAGACCAAACGCGTGGACTCGACTATAGTCTCGATCGACTGCGCCATAGCTTCGCGGATATCAGAATCGGTTATGACAACCTCGCGCGGCAAACCAGTGATGAGATCGCGGCCGCGAATGGTGGTCTCGACCGGCTCGCTCGGAAGAACCACGCCAACTGCTATCTTGACTTGTTCTGCTGTAGTTTCTCCGATCAGGATTTTGAATTCATTCCTGATATAAGAAATGATGTCATTATTAAATTTGTCTCCAGCAATTTTCAAATTCTTGGAGCGGACAATGCCACCCAATGAAATCACTGCGATGTCAGTCGTGCCACCGCCGATATCGATGACCATACTGCCTACAGGTTCATGGATCGGCAATCGGATACCGATCGCGCCAGCCATGGGTTGTTCGATGACGTAAACCTCGCGAGCGCCGGCGTTTTTGGTCGCATCGCGGACGGCGCGAACTTCGACATTGGTTACCCCCGAGGGTACGCCCACAACCACTCGCGGCCCGAAAAGTTTTTTGGGCATAAATTCGCTAGCCTTCTTCATGAGATAAGTAAGCATTTCTTCGGTCACTTCAAAGTCGGAAATCACACCATCGACCAAAGGGCGGACAGCTACTATGTGCATGGGCGTGCGGCCGAGCATTTCCTTGGCAGCAGAACCAAAAGCGACGACTTGGCCAGTCTTCTGGTTCACAGCAACGACCGACGGCTCGTTCACTACGATACCTTTGCCGCGGACATAGACGAGAGTGTTGGCCGTGCCGAGATCAATGCCAATATCGTTCGAAAATCGCGAAAGTAGTTGCTCTTTTTTCTCTCTGAACATGACTCATACATTAACACAAAGAAAAAATAGTAGTAATTGACAAGTAACATCAACTATTACTTTTTAGCAGATGGTTTCCGCTAGAAATTATTGCTTCACAAATTATTTATCTCTTTCATCTCTACCTTCCCTGTTGCGCGATCTTTAACTTCCACAGAATTGCTAGCAAGAGTCTTTTCACTTACAATTATTCTCTTTGGAATACCGATGAGATCCGAGTCCGAGAATTTTTCGCCAGCGCCAGTATCGCGGTCGTCGTAGAGAACTTCAACGCCTTTTTTGGTCAGTTTTTGATAGAGTTCATCTGCCGCCTTCTTCACCTTGCCATCTTCACTAAATATTCCGATAAGGTGAATAGCGAACGGTGCAACTGCTTCTGGCCATATAATTCCTTTTTCATCAGAATGAATCTCGACAACAGTTCCCATCGCTCGTCCGGTACCAATGCCATAACTGCCCATGAAGACCGGTTGTGATTTGCCATCTTCATCTTTGAAATTGAGACCAATTGCTTCAGAAAAACGCGTGCCCAGCGTGAAAATGTTTCCAACTTCGATAGCTTTTTTCTCACAGAGGTCCGACCTCTGTACGCCGAGTTCTTTTAAGACTTCTTCATTCAATACTTCCTTATTGACGGCAATCTTCTTTTTTTCGCTTACATAAATAATATCTTCGCCAGCTTCGCAGACTGTTTGGAATTCGTGCGAGAATTTTGAAAACGAACCACCGCTTGCAAAAGTGATATAGGTTTCACCGCCGATTCCCAGCCGATCAAAAATCTTCACATATGCAGATTTAGCCTTTTCATAAAAAGCCGCTTGTTCTTCGGCACTCCTCGAAAAAGAATACATATCTTTCATCAGGAATTCCCTGCCACGCAAAATGCCGGACTTCGCTCTTTGTTCATTCCGGAATTTGGTCTGGAATTGGTAAACCGAAAAAGGCAAATCTCTGAACGAACGAATGTGGTCTTTCATCATGGCGGTCAGCGCTTCTTCGTGGGTGAAAGCTAGGCCGACTTCTGCGCCATTTTTGAGAGATGTCTTGAACCAAATGTCGACAATCTTATCATCCCAGCGATTGGTTTTTTCCCAAGTTTCCTTGTTTTGCAATGCGGAGAGCAACAATTCTTGGCCACCAATTGCATTCATCTCCTCGCGGATTATTCCAACAATCTTATTGAGTACACGCAAACCCAAAGGCAAATACGAGTAAACACCCGCCATTTCTTTGTGAATAAAACCGGCACGAATAAGGAGATGGGCATTCTTCGCGACTTCGTCCTTGGGCGCTTCGCGGCGAGTCTTGGTGAAAAGCTCGGATTGTTTCATCTCACAATAATACAAAACTTTATAATCGAGCACAATGAGTGTTATGTGAGCATTTTTTGCAGTACAAAATAAATTTTTGGCATTGTGAAGTTTACAAAACCAAAAAGTTTTTTGTATAATTAAGCAATGCTGAAAATTAAGACGATTGTTGAAACAAAAACATTTGCTGGAATTAGCGAGGAAATTGCTCAAGTATGCTTCGCGTCTCTTTTTATTGAATCTTTTGTCAAAGATAAGATTAGTTTAATATCAATATTTTCAGGCATTTCTCTCTCTATACTTTTTTGGTCGATGAGCATTATAATTTTAAGGAAAATAAAATTACTATGATAGAAGTTTACATCATGGTAGGAATATTACTTTTGTGTATTCTTTTACTACTTAATTATGCACGACTAAGCGATAAGGATAATCTGAAAAAGTAGCCTCATTTGATCAGTTTGGCGATATCTTTATAAGTCACCGCGACCATGAGCACCATTAGTAGGACAAATCCTACGGCATTTACAGTGTTGGAAAACTTTGGCGAAATCCGGCGGCGAGTGATTGATTCGATAATCACGAATAGTACGCGGCCGCCGTCTAGCGCAGGAAAAGGAATCAGGTTGACTACACCTAAGTTTATGGAAATAAGCGCGGTGATCATGAGGAGATATGTGAAGCCTAGTTCCGCAGCATTTCCCACGATGCCAGCAATACCGACAGGACCAGCAACATCAGAAAAATTAGCCGTGCCTTGGAAAATATTTGCTATGAATGTGTACAAGCCAACCGCTGTGTCTTTGATCATGACGCACGTGTAGTGGCCGCCTTCATAAACTGCCGAGAAAAATGGTAACCGGAGATCCACCACATTATTCATAGCAATGCCGATAGCGTATTTGCCAGAAACCAAACCGGTTTCGGGTGTAATTTCCGTAGACACAGCTTGTCCGGAACCACGAGTGTATTCAAAAGAGATTGGCATGCCATTTGCTGAATTGATACTATTTTGTATAGCTTCAACAGATTGCGGCAATAAAACATTTTTATTCACAGCAGCAGGTCTTTCATCTTCGACAACGACTGCCTTTATGATATCGCCGGTTTTTATTCCTGCTTTCTCCGCCGGTGAACCGGGCAAAACATCAGTAATCATGATTCTTTGATTGCTAAAATCATTGGCGTATTTTTCGAAGCCGTCTGTGGTCGCGGTCACACCATGAGTAAATATTCCAATATAAAGTAGCCAAGCAAAAATAAAGTTGAACAAAACTCCAGCAACCAAGACAAGTGCCTGCTGCCACCTAGGCTTATTCACAAAACTTCTCTCCGATCCCGGTCCAGAAATGGATTCATCGTCAGGATTTTCGCCAAAAATCTTCACGTAGCCGCCAAAAGGAATGATGTTTATGGAATATTTGGTTTCCTTCCTCTGCCAAGAGATGAGCTTGGGCCCAAAGCCGATCGCAAAAGCGTCAACACGGATGCCGCTCGCTTTGGCGAACAAAAAATGGCCGAGCTCGTGCACGAAGATCAAGACCGCGAGAACTATTATAAAGATTAATGCTGTAATAATTCCTGACATAAATAATTTAATAATCAATAACCAAACACCAATAACCAAGGAATAACCAATAATCAAGTTAACAAATATTCGTGGTTGGTTATTGGTTATTCCTTGGTTATTGGATCTTGATTATTGGTTATTAACTAAGTATCTCTCTTTCTTTCTTCGCACACACCTCTTCCAGCTTTTTATTCGCTTCGTCCACGATCTTTTGGACTTCATTCTTCAGTCGGAATATTTCGTCTTTACCAAGACCACCTTCTTTTTCTTTGACCTGAAGTTCTTTATGAAAAGCGTCGCGGCTGTAGCGAACCTGTTTTCGTGCCTCTTCGAGCTTGTCTTTGGCGATTTTAACAACCTCTAAGCGACTCTCTTCCGTCAGCTGGGAAAAATTTATCCGCAAACCTTCGCCATCAACCACAACCGAAAGTCCCAGATTGGCAGCGCCAATCGCTTTTTCGATATCTTTGACCTGTGCCTTATCCCAAGGTGCGATTCGTAAAGTCCTCGCACCTTCGAGCGTCACGCTCGCGATTTCCTTCACAGCCATAGGCGCGCCGTAGATTTCCACCCGGACACTGTCCAACACGACTGGACTCGCTTGACCGGTTCGAATCTGCTGGAACTCTTTTTTGAGCCATTCTTCGGCTCCACCAAGCTGATTCTTGAATGCTTTTAAGTCTAATGACATGGTCTCATTGTAACACAGGAATTACAAATTATATATTAAGCGCCATATATTCAAGCAACATCTTCACTGAAGGAGCTCGGTCATTTATATATCTCCTAGCGAGTTGCATTGCCTCAAGTATTTTTCGGCTACTTTTGACGCCTTTTTCTTCATAGACCGCTTGTTCAATGGAATTGAGAAATTCAATCGCATCTTGTTTGGTTTTCTTTTCCTTGGAAATATCGTCAACCAGCGATTTGACCGCTTCTAGCTTTTTCGCAGGCGATAATTTCAAGAACTTTTTTGCTTCGCTAAGATCACTCTTTTCTGCCGTTTGATTGTCGCCAACCATTTGCATCCTCGACTTGACCGTTGGTAAAAGTAAATGTGCCGAAGGAATTATCAGAAAGAAATGGGCGTATTCACTCGGTTCCTCCAGAAGTTTGAGCAGAGCATTCTGAGCTTCGACCGTTATGCCATTCATAGTCAAGATGAAAATCTTTTTGCCAGATTCGCTTATTGGCCGAGTTTCGTGGAAAGATTTGATCTCGCGCGCATTGTCGATCGTAAATGTGTCATATTTCCGGTTAAAAAAGTCCGGGTTAGCTTTGGCAGGAATTTTATGCCGACTTTCCAATTCGGAGATGATTTCATTTGCGAGCGAATCTCCGCCAACCAAAAGGTACGCGTGGTGGGACAAATCGACTGAAATTTTCAATTTATAATTTTCAATTTTCATTGAATTTTCAATTTTCAATAATAAAAGAGAAGCTTTCTATTTCTTGAAAATTAAAAATTGATTGTAAATTGAAAATTGTAAATTGAAAATTCATAAAATTACCTCTTCGAAATAATCGTCTTCTTATATGTATCGAGGTGCTCCAATGCAATGCCTGTTCCCTTCGCCACGCAAAGTAATGGTTCTTCGGCAACTTGCGCCTTGACGCCAGTGCGACGATATACAAGTTCAGCAAGATTGCGAAGCAAAGAAGAGCCGCCGGTCAAAGTAATGCCTTGGTCGATAATATCCGCGGCCAATTCCGGTGGTGTCTCTTGTAAGACATCACGCATCGCTTTTACCATGTCGCGAAGCGGCCCGGCCAACGCCTTGACGATTTCATTGGTTTTGACTTCGGTCGAGCGCGGCAAGCCGGTAATAAAATCGCGGCCTTTGACATTCATGGCCAGTTCCTGTTCGAGCGGAATAGCCGAGCCGATGGCGATCTTGATATTCTCGGCCATATGATCGCCAATGCCGAGATTGAAAGTTTTTTTGATGTAGTCAGCAATGGCGGCATCGATTTTGTTGCCAGCGCACTTGACCGAAGTCGAAGCGACGATACCGCCCAAGGAAATAACCGCGACGTCGGTCGTGCCACCACCTATATCGGCGACCATGTGTCCACGAGCTTCATGAATGGGAATGCCGGCGCCGATAGCGGCCAAGATTGGCTCTTTGACAACATAAGCATTGCGCGCGCCAGCTCTGAGCGCGGCTTCGATCACCGCGCGACGTTCGGTCGAAGTAATGCCCGCAGGGACAGAAACCATGACATCAGGCTTGAAGAGGTTGAACCGGCCAAGTGCTTTGTCGATGAAATAACGCAACATGGCTTCGGTGATGCGATAATCAGCAATGACACCGTCCTTCATCGGCCGATAAGCAATGATGGTATCTGGCGTGCGGCCGACCATTTCTTTGGCGTCGACGCCTACGGCCATGACTTTGCGGTCAACTTCGGAAATGGCAACTACCGACGGTTCATTCAAGACTATGCCTTTGCCGGGTACGAATACCAAAGTGTTGGCAGTGCCAAGATCGATGCCAAGTTTGGGAAAAAAGATGCTCATAAGTAGTGCGAATATAGCACACCATTATTATTCATGCTATAAATATCCCATGCAACCCAAAAAACCGACTGCTATAAATTTTCGCATTGAAGGTGGCCACAAGCTTTCCGGCGAAATCACCGTGCGCACCTCGAAAAATGGCGCGGTCGGCGTAATGTGTGCATCACTACTCAACAAAGGCAAAACCACGATCAAGAATGCGCCGAAAATCGAGGAGGTTTACCGGATCAGCGAGGCACTGGAAAGCATTGGCGTCGGGATCAACTGGCAAGGCAATGATCTCGTTATTACGCCGCCCAAAAAACTCGCCATAGAAAAAATCGACTATGATTCCGATGCAAAAACTCTTAGTGCAATAATGCTCATCGGCGCAATCATTCACGAATATAAAGACTTCAAAATCCCCCAAGCTGGCGGTTGCCGACTCGGTTCGCGCACGGTGAAGCCGTATTTTTATGCTCTCGAAAAGCTCGGTGTCACTATCAAAACCGAATCGGATTTTTATGAAATCAAACATTCTGGACTGAAAGCGAAAAATATAGTTCTTTATGAAGCTGGCGATACCGTAACCGAAACCGTGATCATGGCCGCAGCCAGAATTCCGGGCACAACGGTGGTGAAGTTTGCTTCAGCCAATTATCAGGTGCAGGATGTTTGCTTCTACTTGGAAAAACTCGGTGTCAAGATAGAAGGCATCGGACAGTCCACGCTTACCATTCATGGTAAAAAAGAAATTGATAAGGATGTGGAATATTTTTTGAGCGAAGACCCGATCGAAGCCATGTCACTCATCGCCGCGGCAATCGTCACCAATTCTTCAGTTACGATAGATCGCTGTCCGATCGATTTCCTAGAATTGGAACTTTTGAAACTAGAAAAGATGGGTTTCAAATATGAGATTTTGAAAAGCTACAAAGCTTTGAATGGCTATACGAACCTTGTTGACATCAAAACTTTTCCGTCAAAGCTAGTAGCACTCGAAGAAAAAATCCACGCCATGCCTTTTCCGGGAATAAACATGGACAATTTGCCTTTCTTCGCGCTGATCGGCGCGGTTGCGACAGGCCAGACATACATCCACGACTGGAGCTACGAGGAACGCGCAATTTATTACAAAGAGTTGGACAAGCTCGGCGCCGAAACCATTCTGGCCGATCCTTTTCGTTTTTATGTCAAAGGTCCAACTCATTTCAAGGCTGCCGAAATCATCTGCCCGCCAGCTTTGCGCCCGTCGGTCATCATCCTCCTCGGCATGCTGGCCGCGACGGGGACTTCGATCTTACGCAATGTTTACAATATCAACCGTGGCTATGAAGATCTGGCGGCGAGGCTAAATAAACTCGGCGCCAAAATCGAAGTTTTTAGTGATTAAAGAAACAGGTTCCGCATTTTCTATCATTTGATGAAGCCATCAAATAGTGTATAAATAGTGCATGAACATCATTACCGTCATTCCCCTCACTCGGGCCAAACTGGCGGAAACCCTATCATACTTCACGGCATCCGATGTGCCGGTAGGCGCCATAGTCTCTGTGCCAATCAGGTCAAAAACTGTGCATGCCATAGTGGCAGAAACCCGGATCGCCGAAGACCTCAAGATCGAAATAAAAAGAGCGCCCTATGAGATACGCCGCCTCGCGCGAGTCAAAGCGACCTCTTTCTTCCCTGCGCCTTTTATCGAAGCCGCGAAGAAACTCGCGCACCATTACGCGAGCAACGTGGGCGCGGTTATAGACGCGCTGGTGGCAGACACCCTCCTCCAAAATGTGAGCAAAATCGAAACACCAGAGACACCGCAAGGCTTGGCTATCAGCCGGCGGCTAAATCTGGAATCGCCGACCCTTGCGGTCCAAGGCGACGACGAAGACCGCATGAGCTCTTGGCGCAGCTTGATCCGCCAAGAATTCGCGCGCAAAAAATCATTGGCGATCTATGTGCCGACGATCGAAGACGCCGAAAACATAACCGCTATGCTAGAGAAAGGAATCGAAGAATATATTTTTATCTTACACAGCTCCATACCCAAAAAGAAAATGCTGGAGATCTGGAAAAAAATCGCAAAATGCACACATCCGGTGGTCGTCGTAGCTACAGCAACTTTTTCACTATTGCCGCGCTCTGACGTGGACACTGTGATTATCGAGCGCGAAAATGGCCGCGGTTGGATCTCACAAAAATCGCCCTATCTCGACCTCCGCCATGCGCTCGAAACCATCGCCCACGCGAGCGGCCAAGTACTCTATCGAGCTGACAGCTTGTTGCGTACAGAAACTTTACAGCGCTTGGATAATCATGAAATCAATCAAGGTTCGCCTTTTAAATGGCGTTCGATTTCATCGGCGACAGATCTCTTGGTAAATATGACGCGAAAAACAAGTTTACGTCCCGAGAAAAAGCCAGAGGTTCTTTTGGATCAACAAGAACCGACCAGAACACCACCAACTACCGAAAAGAACCGTTTTCGAATAATTTCGCCAGAATTGGAAGAGTTGATTCGTCGAAATCATGAGGAAAGCACCCACCTCTTCCTCTACACCGTACGTCGAGGATCAGCTGGTATGACGGTTTGCGACGACTGCGAGACTGTGGTGGTTTGCGAAAAATGCGCCCGGCCAGTGGTACTCCACACTTCGGAAGCAAGCGGCAAGAATTTCTTTATGTGCCATATCTGCGGTGAACGCCGAAGCGCGAACGAAACTTGCAAGAATTGCACCGGTTGGCGCTTGACTCCGCTCGGCATCGGCATTGACCGAGTCCAAGAAGAAATACGCACGATGTTCCACGATATCGATCTCTACAAAATCGATTCTGATATTACACCGACACCAAAACAAGTCGAGGAAACATTGGAACAATTCAAAGCCAAGCCCGGCAGTATCTTGCTCGGCACTGACCTCGCTTTCACACACCTCCGAGAAAAAGTCGATCATTCCGCAATCGTTTCTTTGGATTCACTTCTCGCTCTGCCAGATTTCCGAATTCCAGAAAAAATCATGTACACTATTGTCCGACTACGCACGCTTTCTACCAAATCACTTCTCGTCCAAACTCGCCAATCGCAGGAAAAAGTCTTCGAGTTTGGCCTCAAGGGCAACTTGAGCGACTTTTATCGCGAGACTCTGTCCGAGCGCAAACAATTTGGATATCCGCCGTTTTCGAATTTGATAAAAATCTCTATCGAAGGCAAGAAGGATGCAATCGCCGAAAGCATGGCTGCAATTACCAAGCTGGTCGAGCCTTTCCAGATCGACATCTTTCCGGCTTTTACAGCCACACCGCGCGGCAATTCCGCCATTCACGGCCTCATTCGCGTGGAAGCGCCCAATTGGCCGAACAGCGAACTCATCGCCAAGCTAAAATCTTTGTCGCCAGCGATCGCCGTCCGAGTCGATCCGGAGAGTTTGCTCTAATTGTCAAGCTCGCCAAAAACTGTTATGGTTTGGGTATGACTGAAATCGTACAACGCGACAATCCCATCTTGAGGAAGCATGCCAAGCCTGTGCCGATCCACGAAATCACTTCGGTAAAGATCAAAGAAGTCATCGCAAAAATGACCGCAGCTATGCACTCCCAAAAAGACGGCGTTGCGATCGCCGCGCCGCAAATCGGTGAATCGTGGCAGATCTTCGCCATTTCAGGCGTGCTCCTCCAAAAAGCCGACAAAACCTACAAAGGCGATAGCAAGGATTTGGTCTTTATCAATCCCAAAATTACCCGCCATTCCAGAGACAAAGAAGACGTCGAGGAAGGCTGTTTGTCAGTGCGCTGGCTCTATGGCAAAGTCAAACGTTCGAAAAAGGTTACGCTAGTTGCGCACAATGAAAAAGGTGAGAGCATCGAGCGGGGCGCTTCCGGCCTCTTGGCGCAGATCTTCCAGCATGAATGCGACCACCTCGATGGCGTCATCTTTACCGACAAAGCGGATGAGCTCTGGGAAATGTCCGATGACGAAATCGCAGAATTACAGAGTAAAAATTAAAACTATATTTTAAACATGAATATTAACTTCGCTTTCTTCGGCAGTTCCCGTTTTTCCACGATCGTGCTCGACGAATTGGCACAAGCCGGCCTTATTCCTACATTGATCATAACCACGCCCGATAAACCCAAAGGCCGCAAGTTGATATTGACTGGAACGCCAGTCAAAGAATGGGCATTAAAAAGAAATATCACGGTTTTCGATCCCCAGAAACTCGACAAGAGTTTCAGTGAAAAATTAAAAGCGGTAATTAATGACAATAAAATCGAATTATTCGTCGTCGCTTCCTATGGCAAAATCATTCCCGAAGCAGTAATTGCTTTGCCTTTGCACAAAACTTTGAATATTCATCCTTCGCTTTTGCCCAAGTATCGCGGCGCATCACCACTCCAATACGCCATGCTAGACGATAACAAGAATACCGGCATAACGATTATTAGCATAGACAAAGAAATGGATCACGGCCCTATCGTCGCCCAAGAAAAAGTCACCGTGAGTGAATGGCCGACTTATGAGGAATTTGAAGAATTGATGGCAAAGAAAGGCGCAGAGTTACTAGCGAGAATAATGCCCGATTGGATTCATGGAAAAATTCAAGAAGAAGCGCAAAATCATGACGAAGCAAGTTTCACCAAGAAAATTAGCAAAGAAGACGGTCTCTTGGACCTTGTTGGTAATCCCTATTTGAACTTCCGCAAAATTCAAGCTTTCCATGAATGGCCACAAGCATATTTTTTGCACGAGCATGGCGGCAGAATGATTCGCGTAAAAATAACCGCCGCGACATGGGAAAAAGATAAACTAATAATTGAACATGTAATCCCCGAAGGCAGCAAAGAAATGCCTTATGCGGATTTCTTGAAAGGCTATTAGTTGCAAAAATTATTTCAAATGAGCTGTTGAAGTTCTGACGGAAACATAATTGTCGCCGAGCGCCTGTGTCTGGCCCACGACATAATAAAGCATGAACCAAAAAACCCAGACACCCAAAAAAGCTATGCAGATCCACTGATTGACCGGCTGCTTAAGTTCTCTAAGACTGAAGAAATAAGTTTTTTGCATGATTCTAAATTCTATATTATATCCGCCAGCTGGCGGACTAAATTCTAGTGAAACGGCCACAAACCCTTGACCATGGCTTTTACCCTCGCGCCGCCACGACGCACAAAAGAAATATTCTTGGCTTTCTTGGTTCGCAATTCTCGCAAGACTTCATCGCGGACCGCATCGACCGCAGTATACAAATCTTCTCTTTCCGCGGTGGCGTAGACATTTTTGTTAGAACCGACAATATGAATTTCTGCTTTGAAGATAGGTCCCTTCTGATGATGTTCGGTGGTTTTTGCCAATTCAAGATCACAAATAATGGAAGGGTCACTGTCGAGCAATTTGCCGATCTTGCGCAAACGCTTGTTCACATAGTCGGAGATCGGCGCCGAAAGCGTGATGTTGGTGGTTTTGATATTTATGTTCATTGTATTTCGAATATTATAGGTACTGTCTAGTAATTATACTCGCTCTTCACGAGATGCGAAAGCTCGTTACTCACCTATAGATACGATCTTGTGCGGACTTTGGTGACCGCTTACTAGTCGAACGGTCTTGCCCGGAAACATGCCTCTCACAATTTCCAGTACTCTTTTATTGGCGCGATTGGCTTCGGCGGGCTCTTTGACATGAATGACGAGCAAGCTATCACCTTCTCTTTTGGCACTTTCATTCTTGGAATCCGGAAAAACGTGGGCTTTGATATACATGGACTTTATGATACATTATTCGAACAGAACTTTGAAAGGTAAATATTCCGGAGTAGCTCAGCGGTAGAGCAGTCGCCTGTGAACGTAATACAGCAGCTTCCAGGTGAAAATCTGGTTGTAAAAGAGGTGAATTCGGTGAAACCCTTGGGTTTAAAAAGCCAGAGGGCAATACCGAGCCAAGCGGAGAACTGAATTTGAATTTTATTTGTATTGAATTGAATTTAAATCCAGTTCTCTGAAGGTGTAGAGACTATCCCTATGGGAGTACTCAAGACTTACAAGTTTTGCGGAAGCGCCTCTTCCCTAACCTGTTTAGCATTCGCCGAAAAGCGGAAGCAAAACAGTACGGGAATGATATAGTCCGTACCATTAGTAATAATGGAGCAAACGTAAGCGATTGGTCACAGGTTCGAATCCTGTCTCCGGAGCTAGACAAGCTTTATATAATGTGTTAGTATAACTCCAGAGCTCCCTTAAACCCGGAGCAGAAGAATACAAAAAATATACTGTAATAAAAGCTCTGGTATCCTTCTGCCCCAAGCAGAAAGGAATACTATGAGTGAGGTCGCCAACAGCCTCGTCAAACACATCATTCTTTGGAATGGTGGCTGGGATGAGTACCTCGTCGACATGAACCAAACTATCGATCTGCCTCCAGAGTACTGGGGTGTTGATCGGTGGAAAAAAGATATTCGCGGATTTTACCGCAAAAATGGTGAAGAGTGGCTTCCCTGCCATGAACTGAACCACGATTGGTACAACGACAAGGAACTCATGCCCAATCCCTCCAAAGGATTTGGTGTGCATCCGAATAGCAAAGGTGTTCGCATCCTGCGGCACCTTCGTGGTGGCGATTAAACCCTTAACCCCGCCTGACAGATGAAGTCAGGCGGACTCAACTGGGCTCATAACAAAAGTTGTGACCCTGAGAGTTTCAGTTCTTTAAATAAGATGGACAGTGGCTTTTTGAAAGGAAGCCCTGGCGTTCCAGACCATACGCCTAAAAGTATCAGTATGAAATCGAAAAAACGTACGGTTCGCCGACGTCAGATAACACCTGAACCTCCGCAAGAGGAACAGGTGGCAAGTCAACCAGAAGTAGAGAAACCTAAGCCCGAAGAACTTTTGTTTCGGTGGATCGATCTCCACTGCAAAATTGAATCAGGTGAGGAACTACACGATGATACATTGTCGCCACATCCTCCCGGCTATAAGGGTGACAAAACCTTTTGGGCTGAAGAGGACATTCGCGAGATCGTCAAACAGGTTCAATACGACTTTGTCATCGTAAGTACGATCATGAAGGCGGCCTATCATGGCAACTTCCAAAACCCCTACAAGGTACTGGAAGCAGTCGAGTACGACGGCGTCATCTTCGACAAGCTGACAGACTACTTCGAGAAGAATAGTCCCAAGCGATGGGATCTCGCATTCTGCGAACTTATCGCGGCCTGCGAGGATAGCCACATGTGCCGTGAGCAATGCAAGTGGCGGGAGAACAGATATAGGGCCAGAGCGAACTTCAAAGAGTTTGCGCAGGGACAGATCTCACTGACACTTCATTCGGATCGGCTGTACGCCTTCTTCTTCGACCTATTTTTCGGATACGGTTCCGCTGCGTCGTTCGTACTCATTAATGCCGCGGATATCGAAGGAGACGACCGTGCCAAGCTCATGCAAGGTCTGATCGAGAAGGGTAAGGAGGGCATCTTTCCATGGGACTTCGAGAAGTACCTTCCCAATAACAAATAGCTGCGCCGCTTGCAAAACGCATAACCCGGGTGATATTTTAGCGGAATATCACCCACTTCATTGAGTCTACGAAACAAGTCGCGGATTCAAGCCACTTCAGCTCAAAAGTTCTGAAGTGGCTTTTTTTATTTCTGGGAAAGTTAGTGCCAAATACCCCATTTCCCTTTCAATTTCCTTCCAATTCGCAGTTCTGAACTTGTCCACTACACGGAGCAAAGTGATTGATAATAACTTATGAAAAGAGTATGATTTATGAGGCACATAGTGTAGAACATAAACAATTTTTGAAAGAGGCTCGTATGAGAATAATTATTTTCATGCAAACAAGTTATTTGCATAGACAGATGGTCGAAGCTATGACTTGTCCGATCAACCGCCATGGGACTAGGGTGGAGCACGGCTGTGACGATTGGGGATTGTTCTACAATCCCCAATGGCTGATGGATCATTACGTGAATAATGGCGGACCTAAAGAGTTTGCAAAACGTCGAGCTGAATTTCAGAAAGAAGTTGAGATTCCGGACGCTCCAAAGTACGAAATTGAAATTTGATCAGGAATTCGCCGACCCGTCATTAACAGGAAAAACCTGTCTCGATTGGCGGGTTTTTTCATTGCTTATAAGGTGTATACTTAGATTATGGAACCACACGAACACCCATTTAGCTGGGCTGCATTGACTAGAATCGTCCTCACAGGCGTCATTTTACTCCTTGTCTGGAAATCACTCGGCGCTGTCGTCGATATCGTCATTGCCATGGTTCTCACTGCCTCACTGCACCCACTCGTTCATTCCCTGCACGCAAGAACAAAACTGCCTGTCTTGCTTTGCACCTTCATAATTTTTATCATACTTCTCATCCCTTTTCTCATAATTGGTTTTACTATCGTACCCAATATCAACACCCAACTTCCACAATTATTGGCAAGTATTGATACGACCGTAAATAATATGCCTTACTTCGGACATCTTTTCAATAATTTTAGTATTGTAGAGTATGTGCAATCCCATTCGAGCGACATTCTGGCTTCTTCGGGCAATATTATACTAACAGTTTTCTCTGTCATTTCCACGATCATACTGACATTTTATTTTGTCTACGATTACGAACGCCTGCTCAAACTCTTTCTCTCCATTTTTCCATACAAAGAAAAAGCCAAATTAAGAGGTTTCCTAGAAGAAATATCGCGAGTCACTGGTCAATACATCCGCGGCAATGTGATCATTTCTTTCATCACTTTTCTGGTGATCTTTATCGGACTTTGGGCCTTTGGTATTCCTTTTGCTTTGCCTCTAGCTCTTTTTGCTGGCATTTTCGACCTTCTACCATTGGTCGGTTCGACCTTGGGTGCCATTCCCGCTCTACTGGTAGCCTTTAGCCTTTCACCTATACAAGGCTTTTCGGTGCTTATTTTGCATCTTATCTACCAACAAATAGAGAACGCCTTCATCAGTCCCGCGATCTACAACAAAGCTCTCAATCTCTACCCGGCACTAGGCTTTCTCGCAGTTATCCTAGGTGCCAGTTTATTTGGCATCCTCGGAGCATTCCTAGCCCTACCAGTCGCAGCCAGCATTCCCGTCATCGTCAGCTATCATGAAAATTACAAATTGAGACATCAAGAATCTAGCGTGAATTAAAATATCATTATATGCCTCCAGAATTTAAGCCCATCAAATTTCCGGAAGATGAATCGACGCATGATGCCATAGTTGAATGGTGGTATTTTAACGGCCACCTCCATGATGCAAACGGCAAGGAATATTCTTTCATGGACTGCCTATTCAAGGTCGACGTAAAAAAAGTAAAAATACCTTTCCTAAGCAAAATACCTCTCAAAACCTCTTATTTTTCTCATTCGCTGGTTTCAAACCTAGAGAAAAAACAATGGCAGAGCCGGATTGCGCCTTTTTCGATCGTTTCCGATGATAGTTTTTCCAAGCCTCTTCTATATATCAATTATATTAATCCGGAAATTAAAAACGGTTACAACAACTGCGTCATCAGCAAAATAAATGAGTCGGAATATGAGATCAAAAATGAGGATATCGAATTGCATTTGACCTCCACCAAGAAACCTCTGCTTGTAGGCGGCAACGCTTATCTCGATCTCCATCCCAAAACGACTTATTACTATTCTCTAACCAATCTCAAAACCGAAGGCCGTATAAAAATAAGCGGTGAATGGGTCAATATTACCGGAAAGTCATGGATGGACCACCAATGGGCGGATGCGGAATATTCGCGAGATAGGTGGGATTGGTTTTGCTTGCAATTCGAAAACGACACAGAAATAGTTTGTTGCGCGTATGACGACGGTAAAACTGCAACTTGTTTTGCCAGCATTTCTTATTCTGATAATCGCCAAGAATATACTGAAGCAGTAGAGATCACTCCTCTGGACAAAAACTGGCAAAGCCCAAAAAGCAAAGCGGTTTACCCTCTGGTCTGGCAAATCAAAATTCCAGACAAGAATATCGACGTGAATATCGTAGCCCAAAATGAAGATCAAGAAATGCTTTTCGGTTCAATCAACTATTTTGAGGGGCCGATCCGGGCAGAAGGCACTTTCGGCGGCAAAAAGATAAACGGTGTCGGCTTTATGGAATTGGTCGGCTATCCTTCGGAATATAGCAATGTAAAATTCATCAAAGATGAAATCGCCAAGGCGGTTAGAAACTTTGCCAAAATCGCGAAGGCGGGCATGCATCATAAATCTGTTAAATGATTTTTTGAATTCGCCACTAGAAGTTTTTCGAGACCAATAATATCGACATATTGCCCAATTTGCTTCTTTTGCTTTTTGGCAATATCAATAAGCACCCGCAAAGACAATTTGTCGGTGCCATGGAAAGGATCGACGTATTCATTTTGACCTGCGCCTATGACACTATCGTCAGAATAATCATAAAATTGGTCACCGTATGCCGCGAAAATATTTGTGAGTGTCGCTGGCAATTGCGTAACCATCTTCGCATAAGCATCAGGCACGCTTAACATTTTCCTGTAAATGCCTTGCGGATATGGCGGCAGAAAGCCGATGACGACAATATTCCTTTTCTTTGCCATATCCAAAAACTGCTTCAGATTGTTGACTGCTTCACCGGAAATCCGAGTGCCATACAAAAAAGCTTCGCGATCACTCGAAAGCGAAGCAAGCATATTCGAGAGATCTGTCGAAGATGAGAAGTGCTGATCACGCTCTTCGAGCGAATCACCGTAGTTATAGCTCCCGTCAGCGCGAAAACCAGATCCATTTGTGAGAGCGGCCATGCCAACATTGTCACTTCGAAATGAGCGCACAATAATATCCGCCGGTACTTTGCCTTGAAACATGTACGTATAGATTCGCTTCCAATTGCCACCAAGAACAGTACCGAATCTTTCCACGACACTTTCGGGCATAAAACTAGTCGTATCTTGCGTAGCATATCCCGGCGTGAACATTTGGTGATCGAGGCCGAGCAATATCACTTTTAGTTTGCGCTTTTCTGGCAGTTTGGCCATGAATTCCGGAAGATCATTTATATTCACAATCGCTTGGCCAGCATTCGCGAAAATCGCGGGATCGCGGAAGAATTCTTGGCGAAATTCAAGGACACGCGACGTGCCCAAAGTGATGATTTCTGGATTTTTTTCCAAAACCAGCGCCTTTTTATAAGGCGCCCGCAGATTTGAACAACAAGTATTGTACAATACACTAGGATCTTTTCTTTGCGCATAAAGTATGTCATCCACGGAATAATATTCTCGACAGAAAAAGATTATCACTGCCGGCAACAAGAGCACTAGAATTACCGGCAGAGAAAAAAAGAATATTTTTAGAAGAGATTTTGCCATGAAATTTTGGTATAGAATCAAAATTGAAAATAAATGAAAGCTTGCTCCGCCCCCGATCCGAACCAAAGCAGGATGAATATAAGAGCATAACGCCAAGCATAGCGGAATATTTTGGGCTTATCTTCAAAAATATAAAATGTGCCTTTTTTGACCATGACATATTGGACAACTTCCATGAATATGATGGCCGGAAATATCATCAAGCGACCGTCATTCACCAATCCCAATCCTTGCAGAGATTTGAGTCCCATATATCCGCCGGTAAATATATGCCCAATGATCCATAAAGCTTGACTGACACTTTCTGCTCGGAAGAAAATAAAGCTGATGGTCACCAGAGAAAACACCGTCAAGATTTTTAGCACGCTTCTCATTCTTGGAAAGACACTGAGGCGTATGAATACCGCAAATTTGTCACGGAATCGTTCTGTCATCGAGCCAACCACCAAATACATTCCGTGCAAAGCACCCATGACTACAAATGTCATGCGAGCGCCATGCCAAAGGCCGATAAGTGTGAAGGTTATGAAAAGGCTCACGTAAAGCCGATATTTGGAAACCTTGCCCCAAGAGAAAGCCAGCGGATAGTAAAGGTAATCGCGCAACCAACTCGATAGCGAAATATGCCAGCGACGCCAAAAATCCGCGACACTTATTGCGGCAAAGGGCCGGTTGAAATTTTCCACCAGATCGAAGCCGAGAACATTGGCTGAGCCGATCGCTATATCCGAATAGCCAGAAAAATCACAATACAATTGGTAAGTAAATAATACCGAAAGGAACACAAGCGAGAATGAATCGCTGGGCAAATGCGAAAATAATCTGTCTACGATTACCGAAATCTGATCCGCAATCACTAGTTTTTTGAAAAAGCCCCAAAGCATTCTTTCTAGGCCTCTTTTCATTCTCGAGAAATCGAAATCTCGCAAGGTGTTGATTTGCGGCAAAAGGTTTTGCGGTCGTTCTATGGGACCGGCTACCAGCTGTGGGAAAAACATCACATAGAGCGCGTAATGAATATAATTCATTTCGGCTTTGTACCGCCCTTTATAGACTTCGATCACATAACTTAGGCTCTGAAAGACATGGAATGAAAGGCCCAAGGGCAATGCCACCCGAAGAAGCGCAAAGGAATATTGCCAATTTAGCAAATGTGCTAATGCGGCAATATTTTCATTGAAAAAGTTCAAGTATTTGAAAACAAAAAGTGTACCTAGGTTGGAAAGAATACTGACAATCAATAACCATTTTCTGCTCCTTCCCGTACTTCCTTGAATTGCTCGGCCGAGAATATAATCCAGCGTGATCAAAAAAAACAAAATCAAAATGTATTTTGGCACGTAGCACATGTAAAAATAGGAGCTGGCAATCAGCAAAAAAAGCGGTCGCATCTTGTGCGGCAGCGCGTAATAGATAATGACGACAATCGGAAAGAAAAGTAAGAATGAAACAGAATTGAAAAGCATATTATCGGTTGGTCATGCAAACAAGCTCCACGACTTCGGTGGCAACTTTTTCTGGATCTGATATCTCTTCTGGCTTACTTTTGCTCATAATAAATTCTCTAACTGCTTCCGGCATATCGCTATTCAAACCGCCCGGCATGAAAGCCGGCGAGACAATACAGGTTCTGATATGCTTTGTCTCCAATTCATGCGAGATAATTTTCATCAAGGAATCCAAGGCGACCTTGGCTGGGACATAAGAACCACCGACAAAATACGGCCTTCCACTTTTCGTCACATCCGAAGTTATCGCTATTACAACACTACCAGCTTCCATAAGCGGACAAAAGCATTTGGCCAATTCATAGCAACCAAAGACATTTGTGAAAAATTGGCTGCGAAATTCCTCCATAGTATTTTCGAGTATCGGCCGACGCACTAGAGGCGCCGATGCTGCGTGAATAACCGCTCGAATTTTACCAATCTTTTTCGCCACTTCGGATATTTTCTTTAGCGCCTTTCCATCGGAGACGTCTGCTGAAAAAAAATGTAAATTTTTATCTTTTGGAACCCGCTCTTCTGGAGGCATTTTTCTATTAATAGAAAAAACGATAAAACCTCGATTGAGAAGTTTAGAAACTATATGACGACCAAGATAACCAGATCCGCCGGAAATTACAACAATTTTATTTTTCATGGCAATACTTTGACTGACACGCTTCCGATAGCTAATAATTCTGCTGATCTTTTTATGCTGATGTCTAGCTCCAAAATCCGTGTTGATAAGCTTTTATGGCGAACGATTCCTTCTACAATGATCAAGTCTCCTACTCGTGCCGGTTTTTTGAATTCCAAACTTTCCGTAAGCAGTAAAGCTCTTTTGCCCGGCAAATCCATACCGACCAACCTAGATACCAAAGCCGCCAAAAGCATTCCGTAAACCACAGTTCCTTTCAGTTCGGTTTTTGCCGCATAATCCTCTTCAAGGTGCAGAGGGTTATAATCACCGCTCAATTGCGCAAAAGCATTCATGTCTTCTGTAGAAATCGTACGCTCGAAAGATGCACAATCGCTAACTTTGATATCTCCAAATTCTTTGTCTAGGCTCTTCATATTTTTGCACCCTTGGCGACGAGCATCGCTCTTATCGAGCCCAGTGAAACAGCATTTAGGACTTCATCCATAGTAAAACTAACATTATATTCTTTTTCCAATTCCGCGATAAAAAGCAAATAATTCATGGAGTCCCAGCCGGGTATGTCTTTGGCTGTGAAAGTGTCTCGGATCTGCTCTGACTTGATGCTAAATATTTTGGCCGCAATGTCATTGAATGTTCTCATGTTTTATGGTTATCCAGTCAGGCGCTACTATGGCGCCCGGCTTGATATTAAATTCTCGAAAATGTTTATTAATAAAATCTTCCGCGGGTTTGTTCTTTTCAGTTTTCTCAAAGCGGATCATGAGCGATTGCATATCGTTCTTTTCCGCCAGTTTGTCGATAAATTTGAGAAATGCCGTTTCGATGCCGCGACCCATCACTCGACAACTCATTAGATAACTTTCGATTTCCCAAATTGTTTTTTGGGCATGGACAACTGCCATATTTGTTATGCCATAGTCGCCAAATCGATCCATGACACTCCCGCACACTACCATATATTCGGGATTATTCATAAGCCTTTCGAGTTCGCCAATATCCATGGGCCGTTTGTAGACATTGAATTGGTTGGTTTTTTCGGAAAGTTGCGCCAGACGAGCCAAACTTGCCCGATCATTCACCTTGATCCGCATTTCCAAACGCAGAGTGCGAAAAAAATCCTCCATATTGGAAAATTGTTTTTGCGCTTCGGAGCGCAATCTCTCGGTCACATACATATTTGTGCGCATTTTGTCTTCATCAGTGGTCGCGTCTTTCGGAAAATAAGGCAAGGAGAGCAGGAATTTGGCGTAGTCTGCGGGATCAGCCGGCATTGTCGGAACTTCGACTTCCGGCAAGGACGACTTCATGGCCGCTCTTTGCATAGGATCATCGTCCAAGAAAACCATTGTATCGAGTCCGATATTGATTTCTTTGGCGAGTTCCAGCATATTCACCGGCTTGTCTTGCCAATTGATCCGCATCGCCGAAAAATGATGTTCCTTGAGAATCATATTCTTGTGCTTTCGAATAACTTCCAGAGCATCATTCGGATTATTTTTGCTATTAATCGCCAAAACTACTCCTTTATTGCTCAGATCCAAAAGCGCTTGTTGAAAAGCAATAAAATATGAACCGGGTTCGGTGAGAGCGAGTTTGATGCCCTCGAGACCTTCTTCGCCGACAACGCCACCCCACAAGGTATTGTCTAGATCTAGAACTACGCATTTTTTGTATTTTATTGGCATATAGCTATAGCGAAGGCCGTTTTCTCGGTATGGCTTATTGAAACCAAGATATTTTTTTGTAATTTAGCATTGACCCGAACCTCGAGACCGCTTTTTTTTGACTTTAAAATCTCTATGGAAGAAAACAGAATATTAGTCTTATTCAAGGACTTGAATACCGCTTCTTTGGCGGCAAAAATTCCAGCGAGATGCGATCGCGGATCTTTGTAAGAAAAGCAGTATTCCAATTCAAGAGCCGTAAAATTGT